>JBAWBG010000168.1:0-14062 GCA_049589695.1 Candidatus Sulfotelmatobacter sp.
GCTGCGCGGGGTCTAGAATCGGGAGTTGCGGCGCAGGAAAGTGGCGGGAACGGTCACCATCCTCCGCGGCTGGTTGCGACTTCCGCAGACGATTTGGAAGAAGCGTTTATGCGCCGCAAGCGCCGCGAGTTGGAGCAGGCGCGCATGGCCGGAGCGGGCGACGTGCAGCCGGTGCAGCAAGTCGTGCGCGGTCAGGAGAAGGTAGGGCGTAACGATCCTTGTCCGTGTGGGTCGGGAAAAAAATATAAGAAGTGCCACGGAGCGTAAGGGCAAGAATCTCCTGCCGGGTGTGGTGCTGGCCCAACTTTCTTTAGCTGCTTGAATTGTGTTACTTCACTTCCTTAAAGGTCATGTCCTTGGCCTTGTTTTTTGTTCGAGCTTTCCAATCCGAAAATAATCCGGCGTAGTTCTTGGTGATGTAATCCGCCGGGGTTGCGCCAAGCTTTTTTGCGGTAGCATCGATCCAGCGCGGTTTCCCCTCGATCTCGCAGAAGTTTCCGATGGGGGTTTCGTCCACTACAACCTGGCCTTTTCCATCGGTCCACTCGGCGCGAAATTTCTCGTAGCGAAACGACGGTTTGTAACCCAGGGCCCGCAGAATCAGATCCATTTTCTTGCCATCTTCGACATTCGTTTGTAACTCTTCACGGCTGCTGTGGCGTTCCGTTTTCTTTTTTGATTTGTGGGTGATCGTCCACTCCGAGCCATATTTCCGAAGGCGCAGCAACTGTTGGCGTCCGCGCAGAACTTCACCTGGCAAGTCATAAAGAGTGTTCATCTCGTGAGTGCGGCGAGTCACAATGCGAAAACCCGCTTTGCGGAGCTGGTGGGCGAGGGCTCGCAAGTCGGCGACGCGAAACTTGATCTCGATTTCCTGGTTTGAGGCCATAAAAACCAGTATAGGTTTCCGCTGCAGTTGCATCCAAATAACCCGGTGGAGAATACTTTAGAAGTTAAGGAGGAATTATGTCTCGTTTACAGAAGCTGCAAGTGTGGATGGCGGCGATTGTGGTGAGCGCAGGATTGGCAGTTTTGCCTGCGATGGCCGCGGGAACCCAGACTTTTACCGGGAAGGTGAGCGACGCCATGTGCGGCGCAAAGCATCAAGAGGGGGTCGACCCTGCAACGTGTGTTCGGGCGTGCGTGAAAAAAGGCGCGAAGTACGCGTTGGTCGTCGGAGACAAAGTCTATACGCTCGATACGCCTACTCAGGCTGAGAAAGACGAACTGAACAAGTTGGCTTGGGAGCAGGCCACGGTGAAGGGCACAGCCAACGGAGATACGATTGAGGTTAAGTCGGTCATGGCGGCGAAGTAGAGGTCCGAAGAAAACCGCAAATCCGGATCACTAGGGTCAAGTGGAAAAGAAGTGGGAGCGACCTGCATTTTCCATCTCGCCGCTCCCACGCGATCGTTTCCTGTGTTGCGTTTTCTAATGGCTTGCGACGACTAATTAAACGTCGGCAATTTCACCAGATCGTTCGCGGGAACTGATTCCATGGGTTCGCCGGCTTTGCGCCAGGCAGTTAATCCGCCGACGATCACGAACGTGTTGAAGCCTTTTTCCCGCAGCAGGTGCGCCACCCGGGCGCTGGTCGCTTCGCGCGCTCAAGTGCAGTACAGATAAATGTCTTTGTCCTTGGGAAGGTTCTTGATCTCTTCCTCCAGATTGTTGGGCTCGATGCGGATGGAGTTTTTGATCCTCGACGACCCGGAATCGTAATAACCGTGGCTGCGGACATCGACAATCAGCACGCGACCTGCCTCCTGCGATGCCAAACGACGGGCTAATTCTTCCACTTGAATTCGCGGAACGATGCTGTACGTCTTGTTCTTGCTGTATTGCACTACGCGGTAGATCGCATATACGAGGAGTGTGGCAATAATTACAGCTTCCATTGCTCGTCCAGCGGCGTGGAAGCCGCGCAGAATCGCGGCCAGAAAATCACGCGAAACGAATCCCACCAGCAAGTAGGTTATGGTATAAAGCGATGCCCCGGCGAGATCCAGACGCAGAAACTGTGAGAAGCGCATCTTCATGCTTCCCGCCAGCGGAGCTGCCATGGTATTTACGCCGGGAACAAACTTGGCGATCACCAAGGTGATCTTGCCGCGCTTGTAAAACGACTCGGCGGATCGCAGAATGCAGGTTTCGGGATTGATCGACACGCGGCAGAGAAATCCCAGGAGAGCCCAGCCCATGGATCGGCCGAGCCAAAATTGCACCGTATCGCCCAGCAATAAGGCCGTGATCGCCGTTATAAGGATATAAGGACCCCACAGCGAGTGGGCCGCGACTGCGGCTCCCGCGGCCACCAGCGCGATTGCTGCAGGAAAGGGAAGCCCGACCGCCTCTGCGAATAGCAGGCAAAAGGTCAGGACATATCCGTGGCGCGCCATCAACAAGATCGAATTCATAGAACGGGTTGGATCCGGGGAATCAGTAAACGGTTCAGTATAAAGAATATTCGGGAGTCTGATAAGCAAGTTACTTCAATAACCACCCGTCGGAGCCATACCAGGAATCGAGCCGGAGGTATGTAATGACGCCTGTGTGGTGACTTTTGTAAAGTTGTCGGGCTGTCAGCCAAAAGCCCCAACCTCCCGGGGAGAAACAATGAAGCGTTTTCTGATTATCCTAGGCGTCGTTCTGTCCGCGATGCCCGCGTTTGGCAATTCAATTGGATTCAACGGTACGGGCAGCTACGCGCAGACCGTCGTGGAACCAGGCGTTGAGTCGTACATTTATGGGTACAACTACCAGAGCACACCGACTGGCTATAACAATATGGAGTTTGAGGTTTGGAATTGTTGCAGCGGCAGTTCCAGTATGACCAACTTTGCCAGCGGCGTTCTGATGGATCAAGTGGTCAAAGGCGGCGATTCAATCTACCTCTACGGCAGCTTGTTTGACTCAACGTTCAACTCCAAAACCGACGTTCTGACCGCGATGTTCAGCGGGTGGGAAGAGACCGCCCAGAAAGGGCAGTCGACCTCGGCGGATTTCACGGGGATATTTACCGAGCACGTTAATACCAACTTTGTAAGCTACAACCAGAACGGTCTCATGGAAATTAACGGCAATCTTGGAAATGGCACATTGACGGGCCTTCCAGGCGGATTGTATAGTCCGGTGCCAGAGCCGGAAAGTCTCGCATTGATGGGCACAGGACTCGTTTGCATGGGCGGATTTGTCCGGAGGAAACTCAGGGTTTGAACGAACCGCCCGACTAGGACGACGATCCGCCAGCCGGAAGTCCAGATCGTAGAGAAAAAAGCCAGCCGATATCGTAGAGATTCGGCTGGCTTAAGAGCGGAACCGTCGTCCGATTCCGTTTTGTATCGTCGAACTTATATCGCCGAACTATTTGCTCATGGAGTCATTGCTCATCGACCCGCCCTTGAGCATCTTCACACTCATGACGTGGATCGAATTCTTATCGGCATAGACGTGCGCGCTGAGCTGCACGTGGTGTCCTTCGTGACCCTTCAGTTCCTCGGGATTCATTACATCCCAGCTCTTGCCGTCTTTGTCGCTGACGAACACGGTTTTATCGCCTTCCATTTTGACCGTGCCTTTGAGGGTCATCAGCGGAGCTTTGGGCGCCATCTGATCGGTCTGGGTTTGGGACATGTTGTTGTTATCCTGTTGCGCGAAGGCGGTCAAGCACATCGCAAAGGTGATTGCCAGCAGACAAACCATCAACTTTTTCATGGGAGATCTCCTCGTATTGTTTTGAAGAACCTGGCCAGATTCGTACTGCTGTATATGTAACGCGCTGAAGCCGCGAATGGATTGGTAACCCTCTGATAAGTATGGTGAGTGTTGGTCGCCATAACTGTTGAAGAGGTTGCCGCCAATGAAAGAAACTCAGTTTCGTGGCTAGAAACTCGCACCTTGCAAACAATTTATCAGATTTGGCTGCCGATGTTGTCTGCAACAGGCGATTGTTGTTCCTGACGGGATCGAGGGACAAAGCTTAATCGCGGAGAGCGCGGAGAAATGCCGCAGAGGCCGCGGGCACGCCTACTGGATTTGAGCCTCGGGTTCTTCGCGGTAATCGTTGACCATTCTTGTGATTTCGTTCTTAAGGATCGTGACATGAAAGTTGAGTTACTTCTCTCTGGCGACCACGAAATCGGGCGCCCATAGCAGCGCTCGCTTGATCTCGGAATCGGGGAACGCGCAAATTGCCTTCTGCGCAGACTCGGCATACCGCGCGGCTCGCGCGGTTGCGGCCTTCAGCGATCCATAGCGCTGCAGAATGTCCATAATCTGCGAGTGAGTGACGCCGTTGAATGCCCGGTCGCGAAGAACGGTTTCGATCTTGATCCGCTCTTCAGGAGTGCAGCGCTCCAGGGCGTCGATCACCGCCATCGTAACTTTGCCTTCGCGCAGATCGCTGGCCACAGGCTTACCCAGAACATCTTCCGAAGCGGTGAGGTCGAGGACATCGTCTACGATCTGAAAAGCCATGCCTAGATCGTGCCCGTACTGACCGAGGGCCTGCTCCTGCTCGTCCGTCGCACCACCCAGAATCGCTCCCAGCCGCATGCAGACCGAAAAAAGACAGGCCGTCTTGCGATAGATGAGATCGAAGTGCTCATCCAATGTGATCAACTGACCGAGCTTTTCCATCTGCAGCAGTTCGCCCTCGACCATCTGCTGAGTCAGTTCGATGAGCGTGTCAAGAATACGGAAGTTGCGTTCCTGCACAGCCACCTTGAACGCCTGCATGTAGAGCCAGTCGCCCGCGAGCACACATTTGGAGTTGCCCCACTGCGTGTTGGCTGCGGGCCGGCCGCGGCGCGTCTTAGCCTCATCGATGATGTCATCGTGCACCAGCGTCGCAGTATGAATAATTTCGACCACGGCTCCCAGTCGTATCGCGCCGCGTCCCCGGTAATTGAAGAGCTTGGAGGAAAGAAAAAGAAGAGCGGGACGAATGCGCTTGCCGCCGCCGTTTCGCAGATACTCTCCGATTTCGGTGATTGCCTGCACGCCGGAGACAGTATCCTGGCCGAATTCGCCCTCGAGAGCCGCAAGATCGTCATGCAGCAAGTCGAATACTTCTTTTCCGTCGATGATAGGCGGTGCGCTCAATGGAAAAACCTGGCCGTGTTTCCTGGGTTGTGAAACTAATTCGTCCGATAATTTGTAAATTGCAAATCGATTCCAAAATCGTGCTGGCGCAACATGGCGATTACTTCCTGCAGCGTGTCGCGGTCTTTACTACTGATGCGCACCAGGTCCCCTTGGATTGAGGCCTGCGCTTTTTTCTTGGAGTCCTTCACCAGTTTCACAATCTCGCGCGCTTTCTCAATGGCGATGCCCTGCTGCATGGTGACTTTGCGCTTCGACGTTCCCGCAGCAGCAGGCTCGACTGCGCCATAAGTTAATCCCTTCAATGAAACGCCGCGTTTGACCAGTTTCTGTTGCAGAATGTCATTCACTGCCTTCAGTTTGTACTCGTCGGCAGAGTGCAAAACGATCGCATCTTTTTCGAGTTCGATATTCGACTTGGAATCTTTCAAATCGAATCTTGTATGAATTTCTTTCAGCGCCTGCTGGATGGCGTTCGAGACTTCCTGTAAATCGATCTTGCTCACGATGTCAAAGGAGTTGTCGGGCATCGGATTTCAATTCTTTCAGAAATAATGGAATCTAACTCTTGAGGTTATCAGGAAGAATCGCTTTTGTAGAGGGCTAACCAGCCGAAACTTTCTTTTCAGAGGTTTCAGCCAATTTGAAAAACTTGTAGAAATTGCTGCTGGTTTGTCGGCCGATTTCTTCCGCGGTCGAGCCGCGCAGTTCGGCGAGCTTCTGCGCGGTGTACTTCACGAATGCTGGCTCGTTGCGCTTGCCGCGATGCGGCACCGGCGCAAGATAGGGGGAATCCGTTTCGATGAGCATTCGCTCCAGAGGCACTTGCAGAGCGGCGTCGCGAATTTGCTGCGCTTTGAGAAAAGTCAGGTTGCCGGCAAAGGAAATCATAAAGCCCATGTCGAGCGCACTCTTCGCTTGCGACCAGTTTCCGGTGAAGCAGTGCAGAATCCCTCCCAGGCCGTTTGCGGGCCAATGCTCTCGCATCAGGGTAAGGCAATCATCCCAGGCGTCGTCGGTGGCTTCAGAGGGACGGCAATGGATCACGATTGGAAGCTTCGCGGCCGCCCCCAACTCCATCTGCCGGAGGAAGACTGTTTTTTGCACATCGCGTGGCGAGTGGTCGTAGAAATAATCCAAGCCGATCTCGCCCCAGGCAATCACTTTGGGGTGTCGCGCGAGACGCTCCATGTTTTGATAGGCAGCCTCATCCGCAAGCCGGGCTTCATGGGGATGAATGCCGAGGGTGGCGTAGATGAAATCGTATTTCTCGGCGAGACGAATTCCGCAGTCGACGTCTTGAGGTCCATCACCGTTGCCGATCGCGACGATGGTCTGCACTCCGGCCTCCCGCGCCCGAGCGATCACCTGCTCGCGATCGGAGTCGAATCGTTCGCCATCAAGATGAGCGTGGGAGTCTACAAACATCAGATTATTTAATGCTGGGACAGTGGCTATTGCCCGTTAGCAATCCATCAGCTTACTTGAGTCTCGCTCCCACCGGCACATCCTCCAGAAAGCTCGCCAACACGGGCCTTCCACCTTCGAGCGAAGCAGCTACGATCATGCCGTTCGATTCCATGCCGCGCAGCTTGCGCGGAGCAAGATTGGCGACGATCACCACTTTGCGTCCAACCAAGGTCTCCGGGGCGTAGGCCTCGGCGATTCCGGCCAGCACCTGCCGCACTTCGGTTCCTATATCGATTTCCAGGCGCAGAAGCTTGTCAGCTTTCGGTACCCGCTCTGCCACCTTTACCAATCCCACGCGCAGTTCGACCTTCGAGAAATCGTCGATTGAAATTTTGTCGTTCGCTGCCGGAGTCGCTGTTGCCGGGGCGACTGCGGCATTCGTTTGCGCAGGTGTCGCCGTAGTAGCAGGCGTAGGCTCCGCAGCCGGCGCATTTTTCTGCTCCTCTTCCATCTTCTGCATCCTTTCGATCGCGCTCTTATCGGCGCGCGGAAACACCGGCTGCACTTCGCCCAGCTTGGTTGCCAGGGGAAGCTGCCCCCAGGTCAATTTGTCGAGAGCGAGCTTCTGGATGTCCCCCAATCCCATCTGCGTCCAGATCTTCGTTGTAGCGTCCGGCATCACAGGGTGGGCCAGCGCGGTCGCAATACGCAAAGCCTCGGCGGCGGTGTAAAGCACGGTCGCGAGGCGCGAGCGGCTTTCTTCATCCTGTTTTTCGCCCAGAGCCCAGGGCTCGTTTTCGACGATGTAGCGATCCACCGCAGCGATCAATGCCCACACCGCTTCCAGTGCGCGCGAGAATTGGAACTGATCGAACAGGACTCCGAATTCGCGTATGGTTGTTCGCGCCGTCTCGGCGACAGCATCATCCGCGGGCGTTTTTGATGCCGCGTGCGATGGATACGGCACTTCGCCCTTGAAATAGCGGTTGATCATGGTGAGGGTGCGGCTGGCTAAATTCCCTAAGCCATTCGCCAGGTCGGAGTTGTAGCGCTGCACCAGCGCGTCGAAGGAAAAAGATCCATCCTGACCAAACACAACCTCGCGCAGCAAGAAATAGCGCAGAGCATCGACGCCCAGAACGTCGAGAATTGTCTCGGTGCGCACAATGTTGCCGCGCGACTTCGACATCTTGCTCTCTTCAAACAGCAGCCAGCCGTGAGCGACGATGGTTTTCGGAATCGCAAGCCCTGCCGCCATCAGGAATGCCGGCCAGTAGACGCAATGGAAGCGCACGATTTCTTTGCCAATCATCTGCACATCGGCTGGCCAGAATTTCTTGAAAGCTTCCTGCGCGCCGGCATGCGATGAGCCGTAGCCAATGGCGGTGATGTAGTTAGCCAGCGCGTCGAGCCAAACGTAGATCACGTGTTTGGGATCGTCGGGAACTGGAATGCCCCAGGTGAAAGTCGAGCGGCTGATCGAGAGATCGCGCAGTCCCGACTTCACAAAAGAAATCACTTCATTGCGCCGCGCTTCGGGACGAATGAACTCCGGATTTGCATAGAGTGCTAGCAACTTATCCTGGAAAGCGGAGAGCTTGAAGAAATAATTTTCTTCATGCACTGTCTCGGTGATGCGGCCGCAGGTGGGGCAGGGATCGCCGGGTTGCGCGCCGTCGACGTAGAGTTCATCCGATACACAATACTGTCCAGTGTAGGTTCCCTTGTAGATGTAGCCGTTGTCGCGAATCTTCCGAAACAATTCCTGAACACGCTTCTTATGGCGGTTCTCGGTGGTGCGAATGAAGTCGTCGTTCGAGATGCCCATCCGCTTCCACAAGCGACGGAATTCGGCCGAAATTTCATCGGCGTATTGCTGGGGAGTTTTTCCCGCGGCCTGTGCGGCGCGTTCAATCTTCTGGCCGTGCTCGTCGGTCCCGGTCAGGAAAAAAGTGTCGTCGCCCAGGAGGCGGTGCCGCCGCGCGATTGTGTCGCAGGTGATAGTCGTATAGGCGTGGCCGATGTGCGGCCGCGCGTTCACGTAATAAATTGGCGTTGTGATGTAGAACTTCTTGCTCATCGTTAGTCAAATCCGACACTGAGGAGCATCATCCTTGTGCTTCTCAGTGTCCCCTATATTTAAAGCTTTTTGTCGCTGCGAAGATAAGCCTGTGCAGCTTCCTGCATCACCATTTTCAATGGCACTCGATTCTCCATCGCGATCCGCCGGCAATCTTCATACTCAGGGGCGTAGTTTGTGACCGTGCCATTCATGCTGGCAATCTTTATCCGAACCTCGCCCCATGGCGTGCCGACATTTTCCCAGCGGCGGGCCAGCGTTTGACGCACTTCCTCGCGCCGCCGGACGCCCAGCGTGGTCGTTTCGGTGAAGATCAGTTGCGTCAGATCGTTTGCCTGCTCGGGTTGGCATAACACCGTCAGCAACGTGCCAGGACGATTCTTTTTCATCTGGACGGGCATGGCGAAGGCATCCAATGCGCCCGTCTCGAGCAAGCGATCCATCACGTAGCCGAAGACCTGCGGATTGAGATCATCGAGATTCGCCTCGAGCACTGCGATAGTATCGGTGGAGGTGTTCGCGGCCAGCGTATGCGAAGCAACTTCTCCAATCGTTAACCGCAGTACATTCGGATGCCCGGGAAAATCGCGCGTCCCCGCGCCGTAGCCTGACTTCTCAACCTTCATCTCTGGAAACGAGGTGAAGCGCGAAGTCAGCGTTTTGACGATCGCGGCACCCGTTGGGGTGACCAACTCCATCATCAGGCCGGAGGAATACACCGGCGCATCTGCGAGTAACTCGAGGGTAGCCGGGGCCGGAACGGGAAAGGTGCCATGCGCACACTGTACGGTGCCGCCGCCAACGTTCAGCGGTGAACAAATGACCTCATCCACGTCCAGGGCCTCGCTACCGACGGCCGCGCAGACGATATCTACCATCGCATCTACCGCGCCGACTTCATGGAAATGAACGCCTTCAATGGATGTATTGTGAATCTTGGCCTCGGCTCGTCCCAGCGCTTCAAAAATTTGGATGGCAGTTTTCTTTGCGTCGCTCGAAATCGCGCCGCTCGAAATCGCGTCGCTCGAAATCGAAGCGGCGGAAATGATCTGACGGATCTCGGTCAAGCCGCGACCATGCTCGTGCGAGTGCTCATGAGCATGAGTATGCGTGTGAGACAGTCCGTTATGCGAATGCTCATGGGCTTGAGGGTGCGAGTGCTCGCCACGGTCATGCGCATGCGGTTCATCGTGGGAGTGTTGATGGTGCGAATGCTCCGGATGCCAATGTTTCTCGCGCGGCGAATCTTTCTCTCCATTGACCCACACATCCGCTTTAGTGGCCGAAATTCCGGCGCGCACAACGCGGGAAATCTCAAGCCGAGCCCCGACGTTGAGAGCTGCGACGGCATCTTGAAAGACGCTGGGCGCAACTCCCGCATCGAGCAGCGCGCCCATAAACATATCGCCGCTGATGCCGGAAAAACATTCGAGGTAGGCTATACGCATAGAGAAACTATCAATTTTTCATCATAGGGAACAGTGCACCGTGCGTCAAACTAGGCTGCTTCAAACCAGCATCCAGCGTGCGCTCTGCTAGAATCACTGTTCTCAAACAGCGCAGAGGGAAGCTTTGTACCGTCATCTTGAACAGCGTTTGGCGCAGAGTATCGCGCGGTTTCTTGCAGAGAGTTACCCAGGCGCAAGCCTGCCTCGCGTGGTGATCGAGCAGCCGCCAAGTGTGGAACTTGGCGATTTTGCCATTCCGATATTTCCTTTCGCCAAGCCCTTGCGTAGCTCACCGCTAAAGATCGCGGAAGCGATCCGCGCGGCGGTCGGTTCGATCGAGGGCATCGCGGGAATGCAGGTCGCGCCGCCGGGCTATCTGAATGTCAAATTGGATCGCGGATGGATGGCTGCGGCGCTGGCCGCGGACCGAAAGGCATCGGCCGATATTGCGCCGGGCAAGATTCTGGTCGAGCACACCAGCATCAATCCTAATAAAGCGGCTCACATTGGCCACTTGCGCAATGCGGTTCTGGGTGACACCTTCGTTCGTCTACTCCGTTATGCGGGCAGGGAAGTCGATGTGCAGAATTACATCGACAACACCGGTGTGCAGGTTGCCGATGTGGTCGTTGGTTTCATGCACATCGAGAAAAAATCGCGCGACGAAATTGAAACCCTCATTCAACAGCCGCGCTTTGACTACTACTGTTGGGACTTATATGCCCGCGTCTCGCAGTGGTACGAGCGGGACAAAGCAAATCTACAGGCGCGCCGCGACACTCTGCATGCCATCGAAGACCCCGCGAGCGAAACGGCGGCTATCGCCGAACTGATTTCGACTGCCGTCTTGCGTCGCCATCTCGAAACGATGGATCGTCTCGACATTGAATATGACTTTTTGCCGCGCGAGAGCGAGATCCTGCACTTGCACTTCTGGGATGCGGCTTTCACTAAGCTCAAAGAAGCCGGCGTGCTCACTTACGAGAGCGAAGGGAAGAACAAGGGCTGCTGGGTGATGCGGCGAGCGGGAACGGCATTAACCACGGGGGACACAGAGAACACAGAGGAAAGCCAGCTCATTTCTGAAGAAGACCAAAAAGTTATTGTGCGTTCCAACGGCACCGTCGGCTATGTCGGCAAAGATATCGCCTATCACATGTGGAAGTTCGGACTGCTCGGGCGCGACTTTGGATACCGCAAGTTCTACCGCTATCCCAATCAGCATCAGTGCTGGATTTCGGCGATGGAGGGCGAGAAAACTCATCCACACTTCGGCGACGTTGCCGAGATTTACAACGTGATTGATACCAGGCAATCGGAAGCGCAAAACACGGTGATCGAGGCGCTGCGCGGGCTTGGTCACAACGAGGCGGCTGACCATTACACACATTTTTCTTATGAGATGGTTGCGCTCACACCGCGTTGCGCGATTGAACTCGGTTACACGCTCAGCGAGGAAGATAAGACGCGATCTTATATCGAGGTAAGCGGTCGCAAGGGCTTCGGAGTGAAAGCCGACGACTTGCTCGATCAGCTCATCGTCTCGGCTAAGAATGAAGTGGACTCCCGGCATCCGCAGCTTAGCGATGCCGAGCGCCTCTCCATTGCTACGCAGATTGCTATCGGTGCACTGCGCTATTTCATGTTGAAGTTCACCAAGCAATCGGTGATTGCTTTCGATTTCAAAGAAGCTCTGAGCTTCGAGGGTGAGACTGGACCGTATGCGCAATATGCCGTGGTCCGAGCAGCGAGCATTTTCAAGAAGGCCGGGATCGATCCCGATGCGTTTTCACAAGAGATCGCCGGCGAGGCTTCAGCCGGAAAGTTTGCGGAATTCCTGGCAGGCGAAGCAGGAACTGAGATCTGGGAGCTTTGGCTCGCCGCGTCGAAGACCTCTTACATTGTGGATCAATGCATCGCAACCACGGAGCCAGCTTACCTTGCTAAGCACGCTTTTCAACTCGCGCAGCTTTTTAACACGTTCTACCATCGGCATCCCATACTGGGCGAGCCGGATGAAAGGCGAAAACAGTTCCTGCTGGCGACGGTTGCGGTAGTGCGCCGTGAATTGATTCGCACACTGGCGGTGATGGGCATTACCATACCACCGGTTATGTAGAAGAGAATGCCAACCACCACGAATCCGCCTGTGCCGGCCCGTCATTGGGTGCGCATCATCCTCCGGAGTTTATTCATTCTCGTCATCCTGCTCGCGGCTGCGGGATTCCTTTACGAAAACATTTCGGAGGCGCGAGATCGTCGCTTTCATCCCATGCCCGGTCGACGAATTGATGTAGGCGGCTACAAATTGCATATCGACTGCACGGGCGAGGGAACGCCTGTTGTGGTTCTCGACTCGGGCTTGGGCGATAGTTATGTTTCGTGGATCAAAGTGCAGCCGCAGATCGCCAAATTTACGCGGGTCTGTTCTTACGACCGCGCTGGCCTAGGCTACAGCGATGAGAGTCCGCGTCCGCGCACCAGTAAAGTGATGGCGGAGGAGTTGCACACGCTTTTGCACAATGCGGGAATCGCGCCGCCGTATGTTCTTGTGGGGCACTCGATGGGCGGATACAACGTTCGCCTCTTTGCCAGCTTCTATCGCAGCGAAGTGACGGGCATGGTCCTAGTGGATTCTTCGCACCCGGAGCAGGAAAAGCGTTTTCCGCCGGCATTGAATGACATGGACAAAACCTGGGTACGGGAACAGGAATTTATGACTGTCGCGATGCCGTTCGGGATTCCGCGACTGCTGGGCTTCTGTGGCAACGACGCCCAGGTTCGGGCCGCCGATTGCAATTTTCACAGCTACCGCGAGGGTCTTACGGTGCTGAAAACTTTTCCCGAGAGTGCGGCGCAGGCCGCCACGGCGGGTTCGCTGGGCGATCTGCCGCTGGCTGTTCTGTCTCACGATCCCAACGTGCCGGTGCCCGAAATCCCCGCAGATCTGGTTAAGCCCATGAACGTCGCATGGGAGGAAATGCAGGATGAGTTGACTCATCTCTCAACCCGGGATACCCGAACGATTGCGAAAAATAGTTCGCACTATATTCAACTCGACCGGCCCGAGGTCGTCGTCGAAGCGGTCCGCAATGTGGTGGATCAGGCGCGGAAGAATCAGCCTGTGCCGGCACCCAAACGCTGAGCAAACATCGCTGGAATTGTGTCAGACTATATGCATCACCCCGCCACGGAATTTGCCGCTGGAGGTTATTCGAACCATGTGCAGAAATATCAAGACACTTTTCAACTTTGATCCGCCGGTGAATGAGGCGGAAGTGCGCGCCGCTTCGTTGCAATTCGTGCGGAAGATTACCGGATTCAATAAGCCGTCGAAGGCAAATGAAGAATACTTTCTGGCTGCGGTGGAAGAGATCGCGGGAGTTTCCGCCCGCTTGCTCCACTCTTTGGAGACTACTGCGCCACCGAAGAATCGAGAAGAAGAGGCAGCCAAAGCCAGTGCGAGAGCTGCGGAGAGATTCGGAACTTAGATGGCGCGTTAGGCCTAAAGCATCGGCATATTGGCCTCCAGTGCTCTTCACAACAAAAACTCTACAATTACAATAAATACAATACTTTACACGGAATTCCTGAAGCTGACGTACATCTTCGGGCTAACCGGGATCATCTAAATGACTGAGGCTGGGGAGCCTACGAGTTATGAAGAATCTTTCCTGTCTTCGTTTCGTGTTCAGCGCTGTGATTTTTCTAGCGGCTTGTATTGCATGGGCCGCTCCGGCGCCGAAGGCAACTCCGCAAGGTGTGCCGGCGTTTCCGGGGACGCTGATCAATTCGCGTTATGTCTACGTGACCAGCTATGACGGCGATCAGTTCAATACCAATCTGTTTCCTGAGGACCGGCAGGCCATTGCCACGGTCCAGGACGCGTTGCAAAAGTGGGGCAAGTTCACGCTGGTCTACCAGGCAAATCAAGCCGATATCGTGCTGATGGTCACGAGCCGCCCGTCGGAAGATATTCTCGCGATCTATGACGCGCACGGCTGGCCGGGCAACCAGTATC
>JBAWBG010000169.1:0-22171 GCA_049589695.1 Candidatus Sulfotelmatobacter sp.
GTCGAGCTTTGCTCGACTGGACAGCCGAGGGCGGCTGTCCCAACATAAAGGCTGTTCCCACACAGAGCGGTGTTTAAACCATTGACGCAGCAGGCAAGCTTGTAGGGATGCTTCGACTGCGCAGGGAGGACCTTCGGTCGTCCCTGCTTCGCTCAGCATGACAAGGATTGTTTGACCCAACAGGAATTAGCTCTGTGACCTAACGACAAGGCTCGACAGCGTCGCGAAAGAAATGACTACGCGAGCTTACTCTTTTGTGCGTCTCGTCTCCGCCAGCACCATGCCAGTCCGATCGTGCCAAATGCAGTCAGGCCGAGCGAGAGGAAAGAAGTTTCATCGGGAACGGCGACTGCTGCAACGATGCTTCCCTGGGTGGACGGTTCCCCAAAACGATCAAGGCCGATCCATTTCTGGCCGTAATCGCTGCCGCAGGTTTGGCTTAGGCAACTAAACATATAAAAAGACAGCGTGTCGGTACCGGGCCTGATCTTAACGCCGCCGAAGTCGAGGTTGATCTCGTCTCCCTTAAGATCGAAGAGTCCCATGGAGGAACCGAAAAACCTACACCCAGTACACAAAGTGGAGAACGAGCCGAGGGACCCGGACGCAATCACATCAAGAGTTCCGGGTACGAGGGCACCAAGGGGATTTACGATAGACGGCGTCTGGTACAGAAAGCTTACGTCAATCCTTTCGGTGCAGTTGGAGTGACAGGTTGACGATGGAGCCGAGAAGGTAGCCCAGGCGTTGACGTCCAATTCGACGCTATCAGCCCAGGTAGGTGCGGTGCAGAATGCCACGACTACGAGAACCATCAACGATCTGCGCATACAGGATTCCTCTCCTTACTCCTTAGGAGTGATCCGAGTCACGCTTGGAGACCGCGGGAGCAAGGCTAGCGGTTCCAACGGAGGGGAAGGATTCGGAAACTTGCCAGTGCGATTCTTGTTCCGAATTGGATCATTTGTCAAGATTGAATCTTTTTGCAACCTTGCAGAGAGTTGCGATGTGGAGGCCTTCCGAGTGGGGACGGACGAAGCGTTCCCCCATGTGTGCACTGGGCGGCGGCCCAAGAATAGGAAACGTCCCGTCCGTCCCCGGTTTTCTTCTACGCCGCAAAGATGACTTCTTGCCTGGGGTCTGGGTGAGTAGTTCTTCGTTCGCCCGCTCGACAACTTGCAGGGATGCTTCGACTGCGCAGCGAGGCCCTTCGGTCCTCTCTGCTTCGCTCAGCATGACAAGATATTTAATGAGGATTGTCGAGCTTCGCTCGACTGGACAGCGGTGGGCGGCTGTCCCCACATCAAGGTTGGTACGAGCAGTCTTTCGCGGATCTGAACTCATTCAGCGTTTATCTTCATTGTATTTTCTGGTCTTCGCGCGCTACCATTATTCTGCTCTCGCGATTCTTCCTACCTCGTCCTTCCCTCACCGTTAAAATGTGCATTTGTCGCAATGTGTGTGCAACCCAACGCGCTCGGTGGTAAGGCCATACAATATATGGTGTTATATTGCTTGACCCCACCCCTATTTCACCGTTACAGTTGGTTAAATTTGTGGTCGCCCTTTCCAGCCGGGTACGACCCTGGGTTCAGCGCGCATCTTTTTAGAAGACGGGGGAATCCGTCTAGTAAACCACCGGCGCGGCGATATTGCCGGCAATTAGTCACTGAAAACTGGCCACTGTTTTCCCAAGGAGTTCACGTTGCTTAAACTGAAGCGGCTACAGATTCTCGGGTTCAAATCGTTTTGCGACCGTACCGACCTGAAGTTTCACGGGGATGGTATTGCCGCCATCATCGGCCCCAACGGCTGCGGGAAGTCGAATATTGCCGACGCCATTTCGTGGGTGCTGGGCGAGCAGTCGGCGAAGACATTGCGCGGATCGCGCATGGAAGATGTGATCTTTGCGGGCACGCGCGATCGCAAGCCGACGGGAATGGCCGAAGTGTCGCTGACGCTGATCGATCCGCAGGAGTATCCCGGTCCGGATGCCAATGCACCGACTGAGATTGATATCCAAGACGAGCTTCCGATCAACCCAATATCGTCGAAACATGCGGACGACTGGGATGAATCTGCGATCCGCGCCCGCGCCGCTGCTGAAACCGAGAATGCGGTGGAAGAAGCGCAGCCGGGCAAAACTGAAGAAGTGGAAATTCCGCGTTCGAAGATTAACACCATCGCGATTGCGTTCCCTGACGATGAGCCGGTGTTTGCCTTGCCCGTACACAATGTCGCGCTGACGGCCTCGTCTGCGGCCGTCGCAGCGGCACCGCAGGTCATGCTGAAAATTCGCAGGCGGAAATTCAATCAACAGCAATTTCATTCGGGGGAAATCGTAGTCACGCGGCGGCTGTTTCGTTCGGGCGACAGCGAATATTTATTGAACGGCAAACTGTGCCGGTTGCGCGACATTCAGGATTTGTTCATGGGCACGGGCCTGGGACCAGAGACCTACGCGCTCATCGAACAGGGACGCATTGGACAGATTCTCAGCAGCCGTCCGACGGACCGGCGCGCGATTCTCGAAGAAGCGGCGGGAATCACCAAATTCAAAACCAAAAAGCGTCTGGCCGAAGCGCGGCTGGAAGATGCCAAGCTGAACCTGGCGCGGGTAAACGATATTTTTGAGGAAGTGACGCGGCAGATGAATTCGCTGAAGCGGCAAGCGTCGAAGGCCGAGCGGTTTGCGAAGCTGCGTGACGAGATGCGGGCGGAGTTGCGGGTGGTACTGGCAAGCAAATTTGCGGCGATTGAACAGGAGAGCACGGAGCTGGATGCTCAACTGAACGCGCTCGCCGAGGACATGCTGCATCGCACGGAGACCGTGCAGCAGCTTGAAGCGGAGCATGGCGAAAGTACTGAGCGCGGATATGGCATCGAAACTGAGCTGCGCGAGAATCGGGATCGGCTGAGCCAGTTGGCGATGGAAATCGATCGGGCGCGGGCACGCCGCCACAATAACGATGAACGTTGCGCGGAACTCTTGGTGCGTTCGGCGGCTGCGGAGGCTGAACTGGCGCAGGCCCGTCACCGTTTAAGCTCGCTGAAGGCAGAACGCGATTCCAATCGGCGAATGCTGGAATCGGCGGCCGCAGATCTGGCGGCTGCGGAACAAGAACTTGCACTGTCGCAAAAGGAGGCTGCGGCAACGACTGCGGCGTTGGCGAAACTGGAGCATCAGCAGGAAGAATCTCGCGTGGCGATCTTTGACACGGTATCTGCGGCTTCGCGGCTTCGTAATCAACTGGCTCAAGCCGAAGAGCGGCTGGCCGGCGCCGATCGTGAAGCACGTCGGCTGGAGACGGAAATCAGCAATGCAAATCTTCAGGTGGAAGCTTTCGGCGGCCAGCGTGGCCAGCTCGCGCTCGAATTCGAAACGGTGAACCAGCGCGTGGTTGGAATCACGGAAGAGATCAGCCAGCTTCGCCGACTTATCGAGAGCAAGAAGCTGGAAGAAACGCGGGCGAAAAAGAATCTGGACGTGCTGCGCGCGGAATTTGCCACAGCTCTCGGGAAGAAAGGATCGCTGGAGGCGGTGATTGCGGAGCACGGGTACTCCACTGAATCTGTGCGCCGTCTTTTTCAGTCTGGAGTAATGCAGAGCGGCTTGGCTCCGGTGGGCGTGCTCGCGGACTTTCTGGAAGTCGAGCCACGCTTTGAGCGCGTTGTGGAAGATTTTCTGCGTGATGAATTGAATTACATCGTGGTGAAGTCCTGGGACGCCGCCGATGAAGGCTTGCGGCTGTTGCGCAGCGATGTGGATGGCCGGGCTACTTTTCTGGTTCATCCGGAGGATGCGCAGGCCAAATTCTCCTTCATCCTTGATGAAGCCGCACACTGCGCGCCCCCTACGGCCTCCATTGTGCCGTTGAAAAATACGATTCGCGTTCTGGACGGCTTTGGCAAGTCGCTTGAAGTGATTCTTCCCAAGCTGCGCGACGGCTATATTGTTCCCGGTTCAGATACTGCTCGGGGACTCGCGTTGGAAAATCCCGATGCGTTCTTTCTGTCGCAATCTGGCGAATGCTTTCACAATGTCACGGTCACTGGCGGCAAACAGCGTGCCGAAGGGCCGCTTTCGATGAAGCGAGAACTGCGTGAAGTTTTGCGGCAGATGGAAGAGCTGGAGCGAGCTCTACGTGATGAAGAAATGCGCGTGCTCACGCTGGGAAGAGAGATCAAGGAGTTCAGTTCCCTTCTGGAGCGGCTGGAAGGCGAGAAGCGCGAGGCCGAACACCAGTCGATGACCTCGGGCCATATGCTGCGGCAACTGGATTCGGAGATGAGCCGGGTTGTGGAGCGCATGCGGATTTCGCAGGCGGAGATGCAACGGCTGGCAACGGAGCGAGCAGATCAGGAGTCAATTATTACCGCGCGGCAGGCAGAGATTGCCGCGCTCGAACAGACTCGCGCGCAACTCGAGTTGCAAATCGCATCGGCGCAGGAATCGCTCGGCGCATTGCGTCAGCATCGCGAGGGTGCGGCGCAGGCCAGTTCGCAGCGGGTTGCCCGGGTTGCGGCGCTCGAAGAGCGGCATCGTTCGGCCAATGCCGTGCTTGGACGCATCGATTCCTTGTTCGTCGAGATGGACCACCGCGTCCACACTCTGGTTTCACAAATTGAAGCCGCTGCTGCTGAAAAATTGCAGCGCGAAGAGGAGAACCTTCAACTTGAGCAGCAAGCCGCCGACTTTGAAGCCGAGCGCAATGCGGGCCAGGCCCGAGAGGGACTGCTGCAATTCGAAAGGGATCAGCTCCGCGCACGCATCTCCGAAATTGACGAGCTTCTCAGAAATGCCCGCCAACTCCTCGACCAGGCTCGCGACCGTCGGGGTGAGCTGCAAGCAACCGCCGCCAAACTGGAGGCCGACGCCACCCATATGGCTGAGACCTGCCTGAACGAGCTCGGTGTGGAGCGGGACGACTTGCTCGCCGATTCTACAATCGTTTGCGTCGAAGGAGATGAACTCACGGCCCGCGATCGGTCTTATCGGGAGATGCGCGCCAAACTTGACGCCATGGGTCCGGTCAACATGATGGCGCTCGAAGAGTACCGGGAAACCACCGAGCGGCACACATTCCTCGATGCCCAGCGGAAGGACTTGATCTCATCCATTGAAAATACGACCGCGACGATTCGCGAGATTGATGAGGTTTCGCGGCAGAAGTTCAAGGAAGCGTTCACCAAGATCAATGAAAACTTCCAGGGCACTTTCAAGAAGCTGTTCGGTGGCGGGCACGCGTTCATGAAGCTTACGGATGAAGAAAACTCGGCCGAGAGCGGCATCGACGTAGTCGCGTCGCCTCCGGGCAAGCGCCTGCAAAGCGTCCTGCTGCTCTCGGGCGGCGAAAAAGCGCTGACGGCGCTGGCCCTGCTGGTCGGAATTTTCCAGTACACGCCCAGCCCGTTTTGCATTCTGGACGAAGTCGACGCTCCGCTCGATGAATCGAACATCGGCCGCTTCACGGAACTAGTGAAGGAGATGAGTGTACAGACTCAGTTCGTCCTCATTACTCACAGCAAGAAGACGATGAGTATCGCGCCCGTGCTTTACGGCGTGACTATGCAGGAGCCGGGGGTATCGAAGCTCGTTTCGGTACGATTCGGGGCGGCATAGGGGGGCGCCCGTAGAAAGCTTGTCCGTAAAAGGCGAGAACGCCCACGATATCCACGCCCGTCCTCAGCTTTTCCACAACCGCGCGATCTCAAACTCCACTGATTATGGTTCCGGTGCTGGTTCGCACCTGGCAACGCTCTCCTGCTCAACGGGATACCGACCTACCCGGGCGGTGTGATCTCTGCGATTGACAAAAGTTTCTGAGGGGCTAAAATACGGCTCGCTCCTGCCTTAGAATTTCAATATGAACTCTCAGCTTCTTGATCCCGTCCTCTTACAAACTAACTTTCCGGAACTCCAACTCCACGCCAGCGGGAAAGTCCGCGACGTGTACCAACTCGACGGCGATCGCCTGCTGTTCGTGGCGACCGACCGTATTTCCGCATTCGACTATGTGCTGGCCACGGGCATCCCTCATAAAGGCCGCGTCCTTAGCCAGATTTCGCTATTCTGGTTCGACTTCCTTTCCGAAATCGTTGCCAACCACTTGATTACCGCGGATGTCGCGCGTTATCCGCAGGTATTGCAGCAGTACGCCGATCAACTGCGAGGCAGGTCGATGATCGTGCAACGGGCGCAAATGTTTCCTGTCGAGTGCGTGGTGCGCGGCTACATTTCGGGCTCGGCGTGGAAGGAGTACAAAGCCACGGGAAAGGTGTGCGGTATTCGATTGCCGTCCGGACTGCTTGAATCGCAAGCATTTCCGGAGGCAATCTTCACTCCTTCCACGAAGGCGACGAGCGGCCACGACGAAAATATTTCGTTTTCGCAGATGTGCGAAATCGTCGGCACCGAGATTGCCAGCACGCTACGCGACCTCACTTTGCGCGTTTACAAGAAAGCTGCGGATTACGCCCGCCAGCGCGGCATCATTATTGCCGACACAAAATTTGAATTCGGACTGACGCCAAAGGGAATTACGCTGGCGGATGAGGTGCTGACTCCGGATTCGTCCCGCTTTTGGCCCGCCGACAAATATGCCCCGGGCCGAGCGCAGGAGTCCTACGACAAACAGTACGTTCGCGATTATCTGGAGGAAATTCACTGGAACAAGCAACCGCCCGCGCCCGCGCTGCCGGCCGAGGTTGCACAGCGCACGAGCGACAAATATCTGGAGGCTTATCAAAAGATCACAGGACACAAGTTGGATGTGTAGGACCGCGCCGTTCTGCCTATCTTCGCTCCGCGGGAGAGCGGCATGACGCCGGTGGACTGGCTGATCATTGCGGTGATTTTGCTGAATGTAATGCTGGCCGCGATGCACGGCTTTTTCGCTGAGGCCTTGAGCATGGCGGGATTGGTTGTGGGGTACCTGATTGCGGCCTGGCAATACCAGAGACTCGCCGAATGGCTGTTGTCGTTTCTGAATTCGGAAATGCTGGCTGAGATTTTCGGTTTCCTCATCATCTTTTTCGTTATTCTGATGACCTTCAGCATAGCCGGCAGAATTGCGCGACGGCTTATGAAGGAAGTTGGTCTGAGCGGTTTCGATCGCTTTCTGGGCGGATTGTTAGGCTTGTTGAAGGGCGCACTGGCAGTTGCGGTAATTCTTACGGGAATGGCTGCATTCACTCCCACTACATCGTTGCTGGAGAAATCGGAGTTGGCACCTTACTTTCTAGTAGTCGGAAGAGCGGCCATCTGGTTGGCGCCTTCGGAATTGCGGGCAAAGTTCTACGACGGACTGGATTTCCTGCGTCACGCACCCAGGGATTTATCCGGAACTCCGGCTCAATCCCGCAGGTGATCAGCGACGCATTGTTATGAACACGACACGAAAACGGATAGCCAAACTAAAGCGAGAACAGAGAGAAACCTACTGTGAAAGATCAACTGGAAGCACTTATCCTGCAGATGTACAAGAGCAACATCCTCTATTCCGAGGGGGTGCGAGAGTTCAAAAAGCGTTTTATCCTTACCGTGCTTCAGGAAAACAAAGGGAACCAGTGCCGTGCGGCCCGCGAATTGGGTATGCACCGCAACACTTTGAGCCGTACCATCGATGAACTCAAGATCGATGTTCGGCAACTCCGCGAGGGCGGGAAGCGGCCGCCGCGTAGCGCCCGTCCAATCACGATGGAAAAGAAAGCGGCCCGCTAGCGAAGCATCCGGCATTTATCATCCACTACCAAAAACTAAGGCAGCCCTCGCGGGCTGCCTTAAGATTCTGTCCCACTATGCGAACTATTGCGATGCCGGTTTGTGATGGACCGGAGCTTTCTTGACTGGCGCTGCGGCCTTCAGTAACTGCCCCTTCTCCATTACCATCATGAAAGGATTGGGCGTATAGGACGCCGGTTCCCCTTGGAAGTCCAAACTGGCGGCTGGTTTCGGGATCAGCCTCAGTGGAACTTTCTCTTCAAACTTGAGAGTGATATCGGGTTTCTTCGCGTCAATGTCATCCGAACTGCCCGCGATAGAGAACTCGGTAGCAGTGGCGCTGATGACAGTTCCGTTCATCTGTACGGGTTTGCCTTTAATGGCATTCCAGACCAGATCCTGATCGGCCTGAGCACCGTTTGAAAGTATGAATTCCCATTGGGCGAAATCCATCTTGTCGGGCGGTGTGGCGATCGCCATGTTGTGCGCCTGCTCGGCCGGAGTGGGAGCAGGTTTAATGGTGAAGTTTGCCGGTGGGTCCGGGCTTGCCTTAGCTTGGGCCAGAACGTCGGTCCAGCCGTCGTCTCCACCGTGGTACTTCATGTACTGATTCTTCGCATACTTCTCGATCTGCTGCTGATATTGCGGCGTGGGTGCCACGATAGAGGCGCGCGCGGCAAACCAGATCGCGTTCAGCGGGTCCGGGGGAACTTTAGGATCTGGCGGATTGGGGCCAGCATAGGCCAGCGCCAAGGGATAAACCACGCTGAAATCCTTCTGAAAGTCAGCACTGCTGTCGACGGCTGCGCGCAAGCTCTTGCGCGCGTCCTCATAGTCTTTGTCCGTAATATCAGAGATTCCGATGGCCGCATTGAAAACCCCGGTCATCTGATCTTTCATCTTCTGAAAGTCCGCATCCGAAGTGCCTTCGGGCTTGGTGAATTTCGGAAGGCCCTGCAGACCCATCTCTCCGTATTTTTTGGCATCCACCAGATCTTGCTTCGCGTTGGCGTCGCCGCCCTGGGCCTTCATGCGATCGAAATAGGCCAGCAAAAATAGTGCTCGTTCATTGTTGGGGTCAGCCACCAGTAGTTTAGTGGCCGCATCGATAGTTTTCTGCTGGTTGCCCGTGCGCTCATAGTCCTGCATGAGCGTCTGCAGCGCGGCGACCTTCATCACGCTATTGGGATATTGCGTCATGAATGCTTCGAGACCGCTGATCTGCGCCGTTGGATCTTTCTGCTGGATGGCGCCCACGTAGGCGTTGTATTCGGCGGGGTCTTTGATGACCGGCGCCTGCGAGGGCGACGCTGCCGGTTGTCCTTGAGCGGGTTGTGCCGCTGGCTGCGAAGGTGGTTGCGCTGGCTGCGCGGCACTTTGGGTTGCTATGGTTGCAGCTACCCCAAGTACGACCGTGACCAGAATCTTTTTCATCAGTGTTGGCTCCTTGCACCTTTGGGAATCGATAATGTTTGAAAAAGTATTTTGCCGAACTTTTGCCGAACTATGGCATTCCGCATGGACACGCCCACGCGCTCGCCGTCTCTAATGCTTGTCCGTTTCCGGGCAGACCCCGCGATCTCGGGGTAGACTGGGGGTTTGTGGCCACTAACCCGTCATTCCCGGTTGGCCGGATTATAAGGAGGTCTTCTTCCGAAGGCAAGCAACTTCAGGTTTACCCTCCCCGATATTGTATAAGATGCACAAGTAGCGCATGTTGGATGTCGCGTTTTCCGCCATCGACAATCCTGCAGCCAGATAATAGAGGACAGTAGAGGTGGACAAGCTCCTAAATCATAGGTTGGGTGTTCTGGCCGGGAAAGTGGCAATTGTTACAGGCGCAAGCCGCGGCATCGGTGCTGCGATTGCACGATCTCTGGCAGAACTTGGCGCTACAGCGGTGCTCTGCGGACGCACACGTAGGGCGCTCGAAACCTCTGCGAAAGCGATCACCGATGCTGGCGGGAAGGCCGAGGTCATTCCGTGCGATGTGAGCGATCTCGAGTCTGTCGACGGCGCCGCCAAACACATCGAGTCGTCGTTCGGACGCGTGGACATCCTGGTAAACAATGCCGGCATTGGCGGATTCGGTGGCCCACTGCACCAGCTTGCCCCAGATGCCTGGGATAAGATTCTGAACACGAACTTGCGCGGCGTTTATTATGCGATTCGAGCGCTCGCTCCCATGATGATTCGTGCGCGCTCCGGCCACATCATCAACATCTCATCGATCGCGGGAAAGAACGCGTTGCCCAATGGCGCTGCTTATGCCGCGTCCAAGTGGGGACTGAACGGGCTGAGCTATTCCGTGGCGGAGGAGTTGCGGATCCACAACATTCGCGTCAGCGTGATTTGCCCGGGGTCGACCAACACGGAACTCAGTCCGCACGAGGGTAAGGATCCCAATAAAATGCTTCAACCGGAGGATGTAGCTCATGCCGTGGAGATGCTGGTAACACAGGCTCCGCAATCATTTGTGAGCGAGATTATTCTGCGGCCGACGCAGAAGCCGTAGGCGAAGCTTGTGTGTAGGGTAGACCGTTCTCACTTTTTGAAAAGATTTTCAAACGCTTGCCTCGCATCGTTGGGGCGCAAGCTGGCGGGCGTGGAAGTCTCTTTTTCCCGAGTCACCCGCAATTCGTAAAATGTGCAATCGTTGCGGACGTCTTTTCTTTCTATCCGCTTGGGCACGGATTGCATGCATTCGAAACGGCTGCCGGGATCGAAGTATGCGCACTGCTTGCAGGAATGCAAAGCGAAGCCGCACTTCGGACATATTTCGCTGGGTGGCATTCCTGGCAGAATGGTCCCGCATTGCGTGCACCGCGACACGACGCGCGTTCCGGGCAGATTCACAGCTTTCGGGCCAAAACTATAGTCCCTCTTGGCTGATGGCGCGGGTGCTTTTTCTGCCGGCTCCCGGCGTGGCTTTTCCTCGCGGTCCCGATCCTGGTAACCGTGCTGACGATATTTTGCTGCCACTTTGAACCTCCCAAAGCACTCTGCTTATTGTCTGGACGACAAAACCAGGTTAGCCACTAAGGGCACTAAGGAACACGAAGGAAGAGCTCTTTTGATCAATTCGTCGTGTAACTTCTTGTCCTTTATGGTCCACGAATTTTAGGAACATGGCCCCGACCTGACCCATCGCGTCTCGCTACAATAGACGCATGATTCACGAAATCTTTCCTGTGGGACCGTTGCAGTGTAACTGCTCGATCATTGGCGACGAAACTACACGCGAAGCCATGGTCATCGATCCCGGCGACGACATCGAAGACGTGTTAACACTCATCCGCAAGCATAACCTGCAAGTCAAGCAGATCGTCATCACGCATGCCCACATTGATCACGTAGGCGGTGCCATGAAACTGCGGGCCGCTACGGGGGCTCCGATCCTGCTCAATCAGAATGACTATGCCCTGCTGAAAATGCTCGACGTCCAGGCCGCCTGGGTCGGCATGGCGGCGCCAGGAACCGTCGAGATCGACCAGAGCGTTGGTACTGGCGACACGGTTAAAGCCGGAGCCCATGCGGCCGGCGTTCTGCATACGCCGGGGCATACCGAAGGTAGCATTTGTCTCTACTTCCCTGCCGAGAAAAAGCTAATCGCAGGCGACACGCTGTTCGCCGGTTCCATCGGCCGTACCGATCTGCCTGGCGGATCCATGCAGAAGATCATGCAATCGCTGCGCGGCACCGTGCTTGCTCTGCCCGATGATACCGTAGTGGTTCCGGGACATGGTCCGACAACCACGATCGGCGAGGAACGCGAGAGCAATCCGTTTTTGGTGAAGGGGTAGAACGGTTCGAGTAAATTGCTGATTGTTGATTGATGGCTTGAAAACGGTGCTTTCAGTCAACAATCAGAAATCATCAATCAACAATTCGAAGAGCCTGCTGATCCCTTCTCTAAATTCGTTCTCTGGCGTGATCAGACTGAGTACCAAACACCCGTCGTTGGGAAAGTCGTAGAAATGTCCGGGATGAACCAGGACAGATTTTTGTCGAAGCAGCTCAACAGCCAACTCTTCGTCAGTCTGCGTGACGGGGATGCGCAGGATGGCATACCATCCGCCTTCCACAATCAAACGCTGGCAGATTTTCTGCGTGAAGAGCTGGCGATCTAACTCAGCTAGATTTGAGAGCACGCGATCAAGCAATTGCTGCTGAATGCTCTTTCTCTGCTCCAGAAGTGTCGGAAGCGCCCATTGGATGGGCGCGTTCATGGAGAGATAGGTATCGGAAATCACTTCAAGACGAGGCTGCGCCGATTCAACCTCGGCAGCCGGACCACTGATCGCGATCCATGCAACTTTCATCTGCGGCAGCGCAGAGATTTTAGAAACTCCGCTGAGAGTGAAGGTCAGCACGTTCTGGTTCGAGGCAAAGCTGTGTTTTGGCGATCCCTTGTGCGCATAGTCCAAAAACACTTCATCTGCAATCACCGCGAGTTCATTCTCGCGGCACAAACTGTTAAGAAGTTCTTTCTCATTCTCCTGCACATAAGAACCCGTGGGATTATTGGGATGAACCACAACCACGCCGCGAGTGCGCTTGGTCACAGCTTTTTGCAGCGACGGGAAATCCATTTGCCAGCCGTGATCGTAAATCAGCGGATACGGCACCAGCTTGACGTCCTGCAAGTCAGCGAGAAACTCAAACAATGGATAGCTCGGCTTGGGAACCAGCAGCTCATCGCCGGGATTGCAGAGCAACCGAAACACGAAGGAATAGCCTTCACTCGTGCTGGTAGTAAGAATCAGCCGCTCGGGATCGAGGTCAAGGATGCCATGAGCAGTTTGGTAGTAGGCCGCGACGGCGGATCTCACGCTGGATAAGCCTTTGGGCTGAGGGTCGTAATCCATCGCATGGGGCGAGGACAGGGCCTTTAGAATCCCGGCCTTGTCGTAATGGAGCCCAGCCCGGGTGGGATTAGACAATGTGAGATCCAGCACGTGGACGCCGCTCGATCGCACCTCCTCGAGCGTTTCGGTTAGTCGGTTGGGGGTGAGCTTCCAGTTGGTGCGATCGGAGAACATTCCGAGAAAGCGTAACATCAATTCTTCAATTTGTTCCGGAGCGGAATCCCTTATCGAGGGCGAACATCTCTGGATTTAGTACAGAACAGTTAAGGTTGCAGGAAAAATCCCAGCTCCTGCGGCGGAGCCAAAGTCTTCGTCGCATCATACTGCCGGCGGACTTGGCGGACGGCGACAATTTTGTTTTGAAACTCGTGTGCCAGGCTGTCGTAGCGCACCAAGACATTGTCGAGCCAATAAGGCTCATATTCCCGCAGCCACGCTGCACGGTACATCTCGCGCAGGCGCGTCGTTGCATCGCGCAAATCTTCCAGGCGCGCGTTGATGGCCGTGATTTCTTCGAGGTCATTGCCTACGCGTTCCACGTCCGTCGGATGTAGAAAAGCGTCCCAATAGAAACCGTTGATCTCTTGCGTGTACTGAATCTTCATGCCCAACGCGTCCCACCTCCAAGCCGCCAGCATCATGTCAGACAGCGTGGACTGGTTGGCATGCGCCTTGTTGCCATTCTGGTCGAGCGTCAACAGTGCGTGCTCCGCGCCCAAACGCATCTCACGGGCGGCGGGTAAAATCTTTTGCATGAGCTTGGCGCCGTCCGGCGTAAAGGGATCGGCCCAAAACAAATCGTCCGTCTCGATATCAACTTTGATCCCAGCCAGCGCCTCATGACCGCGATCGAGATTCTCAATGACGTCCCGGAACGTGGAATTTTCATTGCGATAGAAGGCCCAGTCGTAGGAAGACTTAAACGTATCGACGTCCGATTCGTTCGATTGCCAGCCGGCGGCAGCGCCGAAGATCAAGGCCGGCCATGCCATGCCATAGATTGACTCGCCATCGTCATTCCACGTCGTGTTCAGCATTCCGAGTGCGCCGAGTTTTTGCCCGTCCCGCACAAAGTTTCGGATATTCACGAACGCAACGTCCAGATTCGGCCAGACCTGATTCCAGTTATTCGCTCCGGGCGCGACTACGACTCGTAGTCCTGCGTCCCGATAAGGTTTGATGATGCTCTCGTAACTCGGCTTCGCGTCGTAGTCCCAAGGAACTGCGATCATGTCCTTCGGCAGGATACTCAGCAGTTGCGGATACTTTACCGCGATGTCGCCCCAAAACATGAGTTGCTTATGGTAAGGCTGTAGAATGGCGCTGACTTTCTGTATGTGATCGAGATATACGCGGCCCAATCCTTCCTGGGCGGCCAGCGCCGCGGTTTGTCCATGTCCCAGTTCAAACGTCTCGTCGCCGCCAATGTGCAGGAATGGTCCGGGGAAAAGCGGCACCAGATCGGCATACATGGCCTTGATGATGTCGTAAGACTGCTGCTTGGTCGGCGTGAGCACGTGGCCGTGCGGCCGCTCCGCGACATCGGAGTAGATCTCGTACTTCAACATATTGTGGAGATGCCCGAACGTCTGCTGCTCAGGAAGAATCGTGACGTAGAGTTTTTTCGCGTAGTCGACCAGGCCGTTGATTTCGCGCGGCGTAAGCGCAGCTTCTTTCGGCGCTACCAGAGGCTGGCTGGCGAACTCGAAGACATGCTCCATGTAAAGAGCAAACAGATTCACTTTGTAAGCGGCCAGTATGCGGATCTGTTGCTTCATATAATCTTCGGTGGGAATAGGACCGCGGCTTATGTCATCCTGCACGCCGCGCCATTCCATGCTCGGCCAATCGCGAATCGAAACTGCCGGGCAAATGAGAGTGTGGCCATCGGCACGCAGCAACTGCCGCAATGTCTGCACGCCGTAGAACAGGCCCTGGCCGGTGTTGGCAGCAACAATCAGATGCAATCGATCCGAGTAAAGAAGATATCCCTGGTCGCCAATCGAATCGGCCTTAAGCCCTTTTGATGCCAGGAATTCCTTAATTTTATGGTCCTGTAAGCGAGCGAGCACGATCGTGCTGGGCTTTTGTGCGGCATCAGATTTCTCGCCGGTGATGCTTATCTTCAGTCCGGATTGATCGCGAATTTCCTCTGCCAGTGTCTCTGCTGCGATGCGATCTTCTGCCTGGTGTCCTAACTCAACGAGGATTCTGGTGGTCGGCTTCACTCGGAAACTGCCACTGTGCAGTTGCACTTCTTTGGGCTGGGGAATCAACTTGAGTTGATCCTCCGGGTTAGGAGTTTCGGCAGAGCTCAGGGAAATCAGAAAAAGCGGAAGAAAGACGAAAGACAGAAGGAATCTTTTCATTCGAATCCTTGGGACGCGAGAATCTGCAATCCATTCTAGCGGGGGAAAGCTGAAATGGGTTTTATTAACTTCAATCAATTCCCAGGAATGCCAGACCGCACTAAGATTCCAATCGTGTCGGTAGCTGTGGCTATTTGCTTTCTTATTTGCTTTCTTTCGCGAACGCCTCTTTGTTTACGACGTATGGCATTTTTGTAATATCGCCGCCATACTGCGCTTCGAGCACGTCGATCAATCCCTGCACGCAGCGCCCTGCCATGCCCTTATCTGGATCACTGGAAAGCCGCGTGATGCGCGCCGCACTGGCGAAATGGGGATACAATCTGCAGCGGTCGGCGATTGCGGGATCACGAAGAGGAGAATCAGTTGGTAGTGGTTCCTTCTCGTAGACATCCAGGGCCGCTCCGGCGATCCAGTTTTCGCGCAACGCTTTCGCGAGCGCGGCTTCGTCGATCACCGGACCTCGCGAGTCATTTACCAGAAAGGCAGTCGGTTTCATCAGTTTCAAGGTTTTTTCGTTGAACAGATGATGTGTGGGAGTGGCGCTCTCGCCGGGCCGCAGCAATGGTACGTGTACACTGACGAAATCGGCTTGCCGCAGAGCGTCCTCAAACTTCACATACTTGATCCAGTTTTTTTCCTTTGAAATGCCGCGCGCATGGCGCAAGTCCATGTTCTCCTGAATCGCGTTGATGTAGGCGTGATTCTCATAGGCCGGGTCATAGCACAGCATGTTCATGTCGAAGCCGGCGCACTTTTTGATCATGGCGAGGCCGATGCGGCCCGTACCGATGATCGCAATGGTCTTGCCCGTAACCTCATCGCCCAGAAACGGCAGATAGGGATGCCAAAATCCCCACTGGTTATCGCGCGTGAGGTGTTCGGCGGACCACATTTTTCGCGCCAACACGCCCAGCATGAAGAATGCGAACTCCGCGGTAGCTTCGGTTAAAACATCGGCGGTATGTGTGAACGGTATCTTGTAGTGGTTCGCGTCGGCGCGGTTGATGTTGTCGAAGCCGACGGCGTATTGCGCCACGACTTTCAGCGTATTCTTACCCGCACCGAAAACTTCGGCGTCGATGGGATCACGGAGTGTTGTGATCAGGCCGTCGATTCCGGATTTCACTTTATCGATAATCAGACTTTTCGGCGGCGCTTCCGGCTTAGGATAGACTTCCACCTCGCAGCCGTGGTTGCGCAATACCTCGATGGCCTCGCCAATATCACAAGTCGCAAAAACGCGAAATTTATTCGTCATGAGCTTTCTGTGCCGATGCCGTGAATTAATAAGGATTTTGCGGGGCAGCACGCGCGTCCCGATATCGAAAGTATCATACGCGAATCAAGATTTCGTTTCTCATGCGGTCGTGGAGATTGGCTAAGCATCCCACCTTTTGATGGCAGGGATTATAATTGCGGCCACCGATGGCACTGACATCCGGCTCGAAGCTTGGTCCGTACGAAATTCAGTCTCCGCTGGGCGCGGGAGGCATGGGCGAGGTTTACCGCGCCCGCGATGCGCGCCTGAACCGCGACGTAGCGATCAAGATTCTTCCCGCATCATTCTCCGCCGACCCCGATCGGCTGGCGCGCTTTGCGCAGGAATCGCGGGCAGCCGCGGCGCTCAACCATCCAAACATTTTGTCGATCTTCGATATTGGCGAGGAGCACGGCGCGCCTTATGTCGTTTCCGAATTGCTCGAGGGCGAAACATTGCGCGATCGTTTGCACGACGGTGCAATTCCCTCTCGTAAGTCCATCGATTACGCGAGGCAGATCGCGAGCGGACTCGCGGCAGCTCACGAAAAAGGCATTGTTCATCGCGACCTAAAGCCGGAAAACATTTTCATTACTCACGATGGACGTGCCAAGATTCTCGACTTCGGGCTGGCCAAGTTCACTCGCCCGGAGGCGGACGCTTCGGGCGAAGCCCCCACGCAGCAGGTCGCGGGGACCGATGCCGGAACTGTCATGGGGACAGTTGGCTATATGTCGCCGGAGCAGGTGCGCGGCAAGCCGGCCGACGCTCGTTCTGACATCTTTTCTTTTGGCGCCATTCTTTACGAGATACTTTCCGGCAAACGCGCTTTTCACGGGGACTCTCCCGTCGATACTATGAGCGCGATTCTCAAAGAGGATCCGCCCGATCTCACCGAGACCAACCGCAACGTCGCGCCCGCACTTGAGCGCATTGTTCGCCATTGCCTGGAAAAAAATCCGGCGGAGCGTTTTCAGTCGGCCCGGGACGTGGCCTTCAATCTTGGCGCACTTACTGAAATTTCGACCTCCAGCCGCGGCGGCGTGCGGGCCATCGAAGAAGAACCGTCCTCACGAAGTTGGCTCATGCCATTGCTTGTTGGAGTGCTTTTACTCGCCTCGTGGATTGGAATTTATTTGCTTGCGCATCATGCGGCGGCAGCGAATCCAGTTTTTCATGAAGTCACTTTCCGTAACGGCACGATCTGGGCAGCACGTTTTGCGCCGGACGGTCAGACAATCGTTTACGGTGCTGCGTGGGAAGGCCAGCCGCAGGAAATCTTTTCCACCCGCTTTGACAGCACCGATTCGCGGACGCTCGGCTTGTCGCCCGCACAAGTCCTTTCCATCTCTTCGAAAGGTGAGATGGCGATCTCGCTGCACCCCCGCACCACCGGTGCATTCGCGCAGGCGGGAACTCTGGCACGCGTACCGTTGGCGGGAGGCGCGCCGCGCGAGGTGCTTGACCAGGTGTTTTGGGCTGACTGGGCTCCCGACGCCCAGTCGCTCGCCGTTATTCGACCCAGCACGGAAGGAGAGTTGCACCTGGAATTTCCGATTGGCAATGTGATTTACGAACCGCGTGGTTGGGTCAGCCATGTGCGCTTCTCGCCCAACGGAAATTATCTGGCGATCGTCGATCATATCGCTGGCGGTGACGACGGCCGGGTCGTCATTATCGACACGCATGGCAATGCGAAAGCAAGTTCTTCTTTTTATTCCAGCGTGGAAGGATTGGCATGGGCTCCGAATGGCAAGGAAGTATGGTTCTCCGCAGTGCCCGGCGGATCGGAGCGATCGATCTACGCAGTGGATTTCTCGGGGAAAGAGCGCCTGATTTACCGCGCTCCGGGCGGGCTCACGCTGAACGATATCAGCCGCACGGGTCTGGTTCTGCTTACCGCCGATAAGGCGCGCATGAGTCTTGCCGCTCTGGCCTCCGGCGAAACCCGCGAGCGCAGCCTTACCTGGTTTGACTGGTCCCTACTCGCTGATATGTCGCGCGATGGCAAGACCATCGTGTTCTCTGAAACCGGCGAAGCCGAGGGAACGAACTATAGTATCTTTCTACGCAAGACCGATGGCTCTCCGGCGATCCGGCTGGGCGACGGCGGCTTCGCATCACTCTCTCCCGATGGTCAGTGGGTTGTATCGACCGTGGGAGCGCCAGCGAAGTTGATGCTATTGCCTACAGGTGTCGGCGAACCGAAGCAGCTTACCGATGACAAAATAGATCATTTCGATGTTGCCTGGCTGCCGGACAGCAAATCGATTGTTTTCTCCAGTGCCGAAGCCGGACATGGCCCACGCACGTATCTATTGGATCTACAAGGTGGCGCACCACGCGCTCTAACTCCCGAGGGTACGATAGCTTTTATCGTAATGCCAGAGGGCAAAGATATCCTCGCCCGCGATCCGAAACGTCAACTTTGGCTTTATCCGATCGCTGGTGGGAGCGCGAAGAAAATCGATTTCTCTTCCGGCGCAGATGAGGGCATTGTCGGCCTGTCAGGCGATGGCAAGAACTTGCTGGTAGCGACGCACGGAGTACCGCGCAAAATTGATCGTGTGGAACTTGCCACCGGCCGACGGGAACCCTGGAAAGAAATTGCTCCGGCCGATCTTGCCGGGGTGCAAGGTATCCCAACTGTCCGCTTTAGCGCGGACGGAAAGTCTTATGCCTATTCAACTCTGCGCGTACTCTCCGATCTTTATGTGGTTGATGGATTGAAGTAGACCGGATTTCCCCGAACAGGCCGCCTCTTGTCGGATGTCCAACCGGACAATGCGCGCACGCGAATACGGCGCATCCGCACGTGCTACACGAATGTACCTTCCAATAATGTGAATGTACCTTCGGGCCGTTGACCAGAGTTCCTATCCATCCTAAAGTTCCGCCAACGTTTGACACTTCTTTTCTCACCTGAGGAAAGAATCCCTGTGTGGGATTCCGCTCCCACAGTGCTGTTCCGTTCGCGGTGAGCGCGGCACTGGCGCAATTCGCCGGACCGCAGCTTGAACCGAACAGCTAAGGCCAACCTCGCGCGCCGCAGTCGCCAAAAAGCAATCACGAGCTAGAAGTGTGTCCATCCCCTTGATTGAGGTGCAACATGAACCGCAGGCATCTGATCGTCGCAGTGGCAGGTCTCGCACTTGCAAATATCAACTTATCTCCGCTTCACGCACAATCCGATCCCGGTCCTCGCCCCGGTCCCGCAGCGGCGGGTAGTTTCTATCCCAGCCTCGGCGCGAAGGAACAAGCTTTCTTCAACCAGGCTCAACTTCGTTTTCAAGAAGTGGATTCGGTCTCGGGCAGCATCGCTGGCGAGCCTGGAAGCGGTCTTGGGCCAACCTTCAACGGCAATAGCTGTACCCAGTGTCATGCCCAGCCAACCGTCGGTGGAAGTAGTCCAGGCATGGCCAGTCCGCAGAACCCGATTCCCAACCCGCAGGTAGCGCTCGCGGCACTGGATGGCGCCACGAACACTGTGCCCCCATTCATTACTGAAAACGGCCCGGTGCGCGAGGCACGTTTTATCAGGACCTCGACAGGCGCCCTCGATGGCGGAGTTCACGACCTCTACACCATCGCCGGGCGCTCCGATGCCACGGGCTGCTCGCTGGCGCAACCGGACTTCGCTGCCGCGCTTTCCGAGCACAATGTGATCTTCCGCACTCCCTCGTCTCTATTTGGCTTGGGTTTGGTGGAAGCGACGCCCGATGCAGTTTTGCAAGCGAATTTGGCTGCCACGCAATCGGCGAGAGCGTCACTTAGAATTGGCGGCGTCTTCAATACCAGCGGCAACGATGGAACGATTACGCGCTTCGGTTGGAAGGCGCAAAACAAATCGCTGACGATTTTTGCCGGAGAGGCTTACAACGTGGAGCAAGGAGTATCGAACGAGAACTTTCCCAACGAGCGCAGCGCGGTGCCGGGATGCGTGTTCAACGGATCGCCGGAAGACGCGAGCAATATGTTGAACCAGAACTCGAACAGTCCCAACTATGGAACCGCTCTGGGCACCGTATCGGAAATGTCTTCCGATGTTGTGAACTTTGCGGCCTTCGTTCGCCTCTCAGCGCCCGCTACGCCCGCGGCTCCAACGGCATCCACCCGGAATGGAGCCTCTTTGTTCAACAGCATTGGCTGCAGCCTCTGCCACTCGCCCGTTCTTACTTCGGGCGCTTCTCCCTATACCGGAATGTCGAGTGTCGCCTACAACCCTTACTCAGATTTCGCACTGCACCATATGGGTTCGGGGCTATCGGATGGCATTCATCAGGGCGCAGCTGGTCCTGACCAATTCCGCACCGCGCCGCTCTGGGGTCTTGGGCAGAAACTCTATTTCCTTCACGATGGCCGCACCACCGATCTGATTCAGGCCATCGAGTCCCACAACAGCAGTGGGTCCGAAGCCAGCATGGTGATCCACAAATATAACTCTCTTAGAGCGTCGCAAGTGCAGGATCTTTTGAATTTCTTGCGCTCGTTGTAGGAACGGTTAAGTTAGCGGAGTTTTTTAGCAGAGCGGGAATGACGGAGAGCTTTTCAGGCTCTCCGCCGTTTTACTCCTTCAAACTTCCAGCGCGTGGCCTTGCCGACAAAATTCTTTTCCCAGAGACCGAACGCGACGCGAGGACGAACTGCGAAAACAGGTTCTTTCATGGAAAGAATGTCCTGCTCCATCCCCTTCATATCGAACTTATATTTGCGCTCGTATGGGGGCAGGAATTTTCTGCGCGCAGCCACATCGGCAATCTCCGCTGTGCCTTCTACGATAACCGCTTCGTTCGCATGCTCCGTGCATACGATGCACGCGGCGTTCTGCGTCAGGTTTCGCGCCTTCCGCGACTTACTGCCTGTACTGAACAGCAGGCGACCGTCTTGCCACAGACCCCACACGACCATCGTGTGTGGTGAGCCGTCGGGTTTGACAGTGGTGATCCAATAGTTGTGCGATTTCTTCAGGCGCTGCTCCGCCCAGGTCCACGGCAACAAGCCTTCATTGCCTTCAGGAAGGCCGTAGCCCGGCGCATGCGGACGGCTCGCCTTTGGTTCATCGACTCTGGCTGAAACCTTTTTCCCCGACATGAATCAACCTGATTGTATCGGCGCGGCTAAACTTGCAGATTTTTCCGCGTCCACTGATCAACGCGATCGAGCGCCTGCTGCAAGTTCTCCAGCGAATTGGCCACGCTGAAGCGCAAGTAGCCTTCACCGAACTCGCCAAAGGCGGTGCCGGAAAGCGCTGCGACTCCGGCTTGCTCGAGCAGAGCATCGGCCAGCGGCTTCGATTTCCATCCGGTCTTCGTGATATTCGGGAAAACATAGAAAGCGCCTTTGGGCATGCGGCAGGAAAAGCCTTGAATCTTATTCAGCCCGGCGACAAACACATCGCGGCGCCGCTTGAACTCGTCGCACATACGATCGACCGAACTCTGATCGCCGCGCAACGCCTCGATGCCAGCCATCTGAGTGAAGCTGGCGGTGCAGGAATTGGAATTCGTCATCAGCCGGGTAATTTGCGCCGCCAAGTCGGCGCGCATCACGCCGTAGCCCATGCGCCAGCCCGTCATGGCATATGTTTTTGAAAAGCCATCGAGAAGAATGGTGCGCTCCTGCATCCCCGGCACGGACATGATAGAGAAATGCTCGCCTTCAAACAGCAAGCGGCTGTAGATTTCGTCCGATAAGATAAGAATATTCCGGTCGGCAATAATCTTCGCGACTTGCTCAACATCTTTGCGCTGCATCACGCCGCCGGTGGGATTATGGGGCGAATTCAGGATGATGAGTTTGGTGCGATCGCTGATGAGGGGAGCCAATTCGTTCACGTCGAGGGAAAAATCGTGGGCTTCGCGGAGTTTGATGGGCACAGCTTTTCCGCCGACATAATGGATCATGGATTCGTAAATCGGAAAGCCGGGATTGGGATAAATAACTTCATCCC
>JBAWBG010000170.1:0-8071 GCA_049589695.1 Candidatus Sulfotelmatobacter sp.
GATCTGGAAGAGGCGCGTGAGGCAGCGTCAAGAATGGCGAAAGACGCAAGCCGTGCGGCCGATATCATCAGACGAATCCGTTTGCTCTTCAAGAAGGGTAGTCCGCAACGAGAGTTAGTTGACATAAACGAAGTCGTTCGAGAGATGATCGTTCTGCTGCGCAGTGAAGCAACCCCGTACTCCATATCAATTCAAACGGAACTGGCAGAACTTCCGCAGATCATGGCCGATCGCGTCCAATTGCAACAGGTGCTGATGAACCTCATGATTAACGCGCTCGACGCGATGAAAGACGTAGTTGGGCCGCGCAAGCTGATCATCCGCTCGCAGCAGGCCGAAGATGGCCAAGTTATGGTCTCAACCAACGATACAGGCGTGGGCCTACCTCCCCAGCAGGCGGACCAGATATTCAATGCTTTCTTTACCACCAAGCCGCATGGCACCGGCATGGGACTTCGCATCAGCCGCTCGATTATCGAATCGCATGGTGGGCGCTTGTGGGCTGCCGACAACTCTCCGCGCGGCGCAAGTTTTTGTTTCAGCCTACCCACGAAAGCCGAGGCCGAGGAAGACACACAAAGTCGCTCCCACGATGTTCGTCGTTCATGAGTTTGCCGCCGGCATTCAAGGAATTGGAGCCGATTCCGCAATTTAAAGCCACGGCGAAACTGGCGAGTTCTTGGCGGCCCGGTTCTCAGAGTCGTTCGTGTCCGAATTTGCGAGTGTTCACCCAATGTAGTCAAAACTCCAAGCGCGCCTGAAATGCGATCATGCGTGGGCTGCTATCACCGCCCAACCCAACCCCGAGAAGGCCGGTTGGAGGAGACGTCGCGTAGGTGAGTGCGCCAAATCCAGTTTGCGTTGAAGGCTTTCCAGGAATTCCCGCCAACACCATGCTCGGCAGACCGAAGTTAGGATGGTTGAAGAGGTTGAAGAACTGCGATTCCAGACGCAGCTTCACATGTTCGGTCAGCCGAAACCACTTTGTCAGGTAGAAATCATTCCAGAAGAAATCCGGACCGCGCAAGGCGTTGCGGCCGAGGTCGCCGAATTGGCAATTCTGTGGGCTGTCGCCACCGTAGCATTCTCCGGTACTAGGATCGACGGCCGACACAAAGGCATTGGGATTGAGCCACTGGAGGGTGCCCGGTTGCGTTAGCCCCTGGATCGCATGATGCTGATAGAGCGGCACGCCGCGAACAACGCTGGCAAACTGCGGACCACTGCCTTGCACAATTCCATTTCCGTTCGCTGAATACGGTGTACTCAGAACCGAGAACGGAATTCCACTGTGCCAAAACATAGTGCCTGAAATCTGCCAGCCATTCAACGCGTATCCCAACCCGCGGTTTCGCACTCTGATTGGCAATTGATACATGTACTGAGCATTGAGATTGTGCCGGATGTCGTAGTCGCAGGGCCCATAGTCGCGCGCCAGTTCTCCGGGTAGGGGCGAGAGAATTCCTCCGGCAGAGAATTGCAGGAAGCCGCCGTTTGAAACCGTATCCATGCAGCGGCTCCAGGTGTAGTTGATCTGACCTTGCAAACGGTGACTGAGACGTTTCGTTGCGGAGAGCTGAAGGCCGTTGTAGTGACTGTTTTCGCCGGTGGAGAACTGAGTCACCGCGCCGAACCTCGCGTCCGTTGGTTGCAAATAAGGGAATGGGGCGAAGCAGCCGGAACACACCGTCTGGTATCCGTTCACTTGCGTCAAGTAGGGCTGGTTCACAGCGCGGGTGCCGACGTATTGGGCCTGGACACTGGCGTTAATTCCAAATTGATGCTCGACGCCCAGACTCCATTCCATGAAATATGGAGCATGGAGTTTGCCATCTGGGACTGCTGTCATCGCAACCGGGGGAAGACACGTTGCGGCGTTTGCCAGCCGAGAAGCGCAAGAAAGCTGGCCCGCGGGAAAGCCCGCAGCGAATCTTTGATTCGCGCCCACGGTGGCGTCGACAGCACTGTTGGGGACACCGGGCGGAATGGCCGTGCCACCGACTGTGCCAAGAAGACCGCCCTGGAAAGTCTGGACATAGGGCGGATTAACGCCAACCAAATCGGCGACGCTGCCGGGCAGGATGTCGCTGAAGATCCCGAAGCCAGAGCGCAGCACGGTTTTCGGTTCGAGCTGCCAGGCGATCGCCATACGGGGTTGCAGAATTGCGAGGGGCATGGAGGCGAAAACGTTGCCGAGGCCGGTCTGAATCGCCGCATTCAATGGTTGATTCGCGTCGTGCGCGATGGATGCGAAGGATCCGCGCAGCCGGGCGATTTGCTGGTGCGGGTTCAGCGGATTGGAGTTGAAGGTATCGCGCAAGCCAAAGGTCCAGGTCAGCTTGCGTGTCACCTTCCAAGTATCTTGCGCGTAGAAGTCTAGGTTGAGGAAGTTGAAGGGCTCGTTGGCGGATGTGGGGAAAGTTTTCGCGGCGGTCGATGCGACGCCGTAAATATATTGCGGCAGCGTGGTGAATGAAACAGTGGGGACCGAACCCTCGCCGAAGTCGTAGTCATTGAGGCGGAAGATTCGCGTATTGGTTCCGAATCGCAGCTCGTGCGCGCCGTGGCTCCAAGCCAAGTTGTCATTGATAAAGAAGCGCGAGGCGCGCCTTCCCTGGACCCAGGTATTGTCCAGTCCTCCGACGGGCGTGAACGGCGCATTCGCACCGATTCCCTGCAGCACAATCGGAAATGCAGAAAGCGTCTTCTGAAAGTCGGCTGGCCCGAACAGGCTTTCGTACCACGAAAATGCCGGGTTGAAGTAATTCACAAGGTGCTGAGAAAAGACGTGCGTATGCCCTGCCGCAAAGGAGTAAAGAGGCTGAGGGGAAATCGAATTGAACAACGGATTGATCGGGTCGGTGTACGCCGCCTGCAGACCAGTATCGGCTTGAAAGCGAAACCATGCCGTGTTCCTCTCATCGATGTTGTAGTCGATGCGTGCGGTCTGCACTTGTTCGTGGTCATCGCTGGAATGAGAAACGCTTTGGCGATTGGCACAGCCATTTCCGTCGTTTGCCATCGCGGGTGGGCCTCCGCCGGCGTCGAACGGACAACCGAGAACTACGAGGGGCGACCCGCTAGTGTTTCCGAAGAGCGCGAACATCTTTTGATAGAACGGGACCGACTGCGGAGACGCAGGATAGATCGATCCGGTGAGTGAATCGGTTCCTCCGAGCGGAAGCTGCTGCAAGACGTATTGCTGGAATGCCAAGGTCGGAACTGTCGTCGGGGTGACAATGGGCAAGGCAATTCGAACCCATTCACTGTCAAAGAAGAAGAACAGTTTGTTATGCAGAATCGGGCCACCCAGACTGCCTCCGAAGTGATTGACGGTCGCTCCCGGCTTGTGATTGCCGGGAGTCGCATTGGTGAAATAATCCGCCGCGTTCAGGGCCGCGCCATTCCATAGCTCGTATAGATTCCCGTGGAACTGGTTGGTGCCGGACTTGGTGACGTAGTTCACCTGTGAGGCCCCATAGCGGCCTTGGTCTACCGAGTAGGACAGAGTGTTGACGGTAACTTCGGAGATGGAATTCAATCCGAGCACAAGATTGGTGGAGAGGCCACTATTGAGATTCGTCAGGGGATCGTTGGTCTCCAGTCCGTCTACGATGTAGCCATTCGACAGGGCCGGCAGGCCGTTGAACTCGACGTTGCCGTAACCGTTGGTGCCGCCGACGAAATCGTTGCCACTGCCGGCGGTGTTGATGAGAGCGCCGGGGGCAAATTGTAGAGGATAGGTCAAATCGCCGCCCGGATTGGGCAGATCCTCCAAGGCCGGAGCGTTCAGGTTTGTGGATGTATTAGCATCTTCCGGATTGATCAGCGGAGGCTCTGAACTTACCTCGACAGTTTCTCGGGCTTGCGCAACCCTGAGGCGGATCTCGAGGGCCTGCTTTTGTCCCAGGCCCGAGAACACGTTGTCGTTCTCCTGCGGTTGGAAACCCGGCGCTTCGACTCGGACCGAATAAGTGCCCGGCTTGAGCTGGGGGAAGTCGAAACGCCCGGTATTGTCGGTTCTGGCCGTGCGGGTGGCTCCGGTCTCGCGATTCATGATGGTGACAGTTGCGCCCGTTAATGCGGCCTTGGCAGTGTCCAATACCTGCCCAACAATGGCACTCGTTGTTTCTCCTTGCGCCATGGCTCGTGTCGAGAAGAGAGCGAGCGCTTCCATCAGAACAATGCCCCAGAGGACGGCTAGCCTCATACGCACGACCCCCCTCGCGTTAACTACAGATTGCTTTCAGCAGTTAATCATAGTTAATGTGCGGATGCAAGTGATGAAGAGAAAGTTCATGAATTTTGTAGTGCTCCACGGCATCACGCCGGGACCGCAGTTCTTGTTGGAATGGCGTGGGAATCCGAGATAACTTGTGCAGCTTGCACCGGTTGCAAGAAAAGTTCTCGGAAGATTATGTAGGGGAGTGGGAGGACTTAGGGCAACATTTTGCGGGCGCACTAGAAATGATTGGATGTTATCTGTGCGCAAAGAAGGAAATCAGGGGGCAAAGACTGCCAAAAAGACGGATGCGGAAGGCGGATTGAGCCGGAGGAAGTCGGGCGAAACGCGGCCTGACGGGTGGACTCGCACTCCGGCCTTGGGGAAAGTTTGAAAGCCGAGCATTTGCCCACCCAAAGCAGACCGCGTATACCGCGTTGTCAGTGCCGAACCCGGGTCCCATTAGGCCGGTAACTCACCTGCCGCGATGTCATCGGCATAACACCAAATCCAGCGCTCGCCCGGTTCAATGGAACGTATAAGTGGATGCTCTACGCGGTGATAATGTTTTCTTGCATGCTTGTTCTTCGACGAATCGCAGCATCCGACATGCCCGCAGGTCAGGCATAGCCGTAGGTGAATCCAGGTGTCGCCAACTTTGACGCAATCTTCACAGACATGTTTGGTTGGCTTAGTAATTTTGATTTCGTTCAAGTGCGTACATTCAGGTTGCATTACGTATTCTTCCTTCTGCAATTCAAAGTTGAAAACTCAGGCAAGCGGTGCGGCTCACTTTATGGCCTCCTGTGAACCGGGCGCATTGGACGCAGGGGCGCTATATGCGGCGGAAATTCGCGGTCCATCATGGGTCCGATGGGTCTTCCCATCCGAAGGTTTTCGATTTGCGCCGGCTCAAGTGGCCGGCCCGGATGTTCCGCCATCGCCGCGCGCTCTTCCGAAAAGGGCACGGCGGTTGGTGGTGGCGTACTGCGAGTGATCAACCTGGAAGGAGTTGGCCGCGCAGCTTCGATATTCCCCGCTCGCGGACTTTCAGCACGAGCACCCCGGCTTGCGACAGGAGTGCTCCGTCCTGCGGCCGAAGCCGGCCTGCTTTCGGCAGCGTTACTTCTGCCTGCTGGCGACGCGGTTCTTGCTGCAGCTGCGAGCGGATGGTTCTGCACCGGAGGAGCCTTTACAGGCTTTCCGGGGGCAGCAGCTCGGGCTGTCGGGTTGACCGCTGGATGCGGCGAGACTTGCGCCCTGGCAAGCTGCTCAGGCGGAATGCGCACGGCCTGTCTTGCCACAGGTTCCCCATTACTAAAAGCATTTTTCGGCACTGCTGTGGTTGCTATCGTTTTATATGCATAGTGAACATTATTGATATTTGTAATATTGGTTATGTTCGTGATGTTGGTCATATTGCGTATGTTGGTGATGTTGACCACGCGCAAGTAGTCGCCCCCATAGTGGTACCAGGGAAAGAACGGCTCGCCCGGTCCCAGCGGAAACCAACCTACGAGGTTCACGTTAATTCCCACGCCGAAGCCCGGGCCTCCCAGGAACGCCACCATAGCGGGCGCAAAAACTGGTAGCGGAACGATGGGCCCAGGCAGCCATCCCCAAGCGACTCCAATGTGTACCCATCGGCCGTAGTGGAAAGTACAAAACCCCCAGGGTTCGTCTTCTACCCAAGTCCAGCCCCACGGACCAATCCACGCCCAGCGCCCGAAGTGAAAGGGAATCCAACCTACAGCAACCGTGGGATACCAAATCGGTCCGTAGTCGGCCACATCGTCCCAGTGACCATATTCATCGAGATCGTCATAGCCAGGCAGTGCCGGGCTCACATATTGGCGGGATCGTGAAGATTCAAGCCGGCGGTCGCGACCTTCACTCCACCGATCGAAATCGTCGGGAGGCGGCACCGGCATGGATTCGATGTTGACCGTATCGTGTCCGGTCAACTTCGCTGCTTGCCCGGATTCAATCGTCGCAGAAACCCCGCCGCCCGTTACTTCCACGCTGCCGCTGTTCACAGTCAGGAACGTATAGGAACCACTGGGATCAACGTCAACCCGATAGTTACCCGGTCTCTGAAAAGTAAGAGCTCCGTTCGGCGTGTCCACTTCGACCGCGTTACCGCTAGGTAGCTGATAGACGCTGATGCGCAACGAGCCTTGGTTCAGCCCAAGCTGCGTAATCTGATCGTTCAGATTTGTCACCGTCAGGTCTGTGTTGTTGGACATGCGAACGGTGTAGACTCCGACCTCGAGTTCCGCCCACGAGTTCCGGTCGGTATATATTCGATCGCCTGTGGTAACTGTAAAGTTGAGTGCAGCCTGACTCCATTGATCCAGACCCGCGCGCAAGAAAGAAACATTGCCTTTCAAATAGCTGATCCGGGCCGCTCGGGTTGGAGGATTTCCTGCGGAGGAATTGTCGGCCGGAGCCTGGTCCTGCACGGAAGTCGGGGTTTCGGAGTTAACATAAGCGGTCAAAAGACAAAAACAAAGGAAGCCGAGGCATGCTCGGTTCCAGCTTCTCCACACTCGTGCGCACAGCGGCTCATGGGTCACTTGAAACCTCCTGGCCTCTTGAGGCTATCGGTCCCGAATACCCAAATTCAATTGAGCGTAGGGACGAAGAGAAATTCCGAAATGAGGGGGACGATCAGGTCACGCCCGAGTGAGAGATTCTGGTACGACTTTAGCGCTATAAAAACGGCGGAGCTTCGCTAAAGCGTCTTTATCCTGGACTCTTTTAAGACATTTCCTTCTCCGTTGGAAAAAGATCCGCACGGCCCGTGCGAGGAGTGACTTGCCCCTATCGCTTCAACGCCGCTCCCGGTCCGACTGCCGCTTCAAGAACGCTGAAAATCTGTCTTCGAGCTTGGCGAATACCGATGTCGCATCTTCACGACCATTTAATTGCTTTTCCAGGCTCGAGATGTCGGAATTCAAGGCGGTGTATTCTGGATCTCGGCCGGCGTATCCCAGCTCTTTTGAACGCTCGAGCTGCTTCTTGGCCGTTTCCAGCAGCGTTTGCGCTGCGGCCTTGTCCTTCTGGCTCTGTCCGCGAGCTTGATCGATCGCCGGCTCGTGCGAGAACCAGCGGCAACGGAGTGACGCGATCGATGATCGCCAGAGTATTGAGAGCGGTAAGCAGAACTGTATTGGCATCTTGGGTCTTTTGTTGGTCGAGCAAACGTGCGGCTTCCGTCAGCGCCAGTGGATAAGTAGCCAGTGGCAGGTTGTAGGTACGAACGCGAATTTCGCTGGTCAAGCCATAGAGCAAAACGCGCGCCGCCGGATAATCTCTCGCTTCGACCGCTTTTGATGCATCTTGCGCGAGTTGCAGAATGGCCTTGCTGTCCTGCGGCGCGGCGTCGATAACCTCGACCTGTACCCCAACCGGAATGAGCGCCGTTGCCGGATTCCGCGCTACCAGAATGTTAATCTTGCCAGTCGCACGCTCGATAGCAGCGCGGGCTTCGTCAGGTTTGTTCGCGGCGATGGCGCTGACCGCTTTGTTCGTTTCTTCAATGGCGGCGATCGCCTCTTTATCCAGATTTTTTTCTGCGTCTTGCTGCGCCTGCTGGCGTTGTTTCTCGATTTCAGGCCGCGCCTTTTGCTCGGCTTCCTTCTTCTGCGTGTTGACATCAGGCTGAGCCTGCGATTGTTGCGTGGGTTGAGCTGGCGTCGTGACTTGCGAAGGAGTGCTCGAAGGCCTCGAAGAGCATGACGTTAGACTGAGGCAGGAAGCCAGCGAAACACTAACTAGAAAAGCCAGTATATATATTGTGTCTTTCATAAAATCCTTCCGATTGTCTTTTCTTGGCTTTGCTTACCG
>JBAWBG010000171.1:0-8895 GCA_049589695.1 Candidatus Sulfotelmatobacter sp.
TTTCATCGCCCGCTCCATCGCGGCCCTCGGATAAGCTTCCATGCTCCGCATGGTCTCCCATCCTCACCGCCCGCCAAGCGGACATTTCACCTGCTATCTCAACCGGACATATCATGTGCTACCGACACACTAAATTTTTTTGTTTGATAATCCAATTTTTTCCTGTTAGTGTCTCGCCGAAGCGCTTCCCTACTCGCCTCAAAACTGAAACGTTCGAGACAACTTAGGGAGGAGTGTGCCTGATGACGTCGAAGCAGATACTTGATGCGTTTTCTGAAACTCTCATGCGCGATGAACGCATTTTGAGTCCTCGTGAGCGGGAATTGCTGATGACCCTTGTGAACAATGCGAGGAACGAATCCAGCAATAGTCCTGAGATTCAATCGGCCGTCACTGCAGCCATTGCCCGCTCCGTGGGTGAGACGGTCGCGCAACGCGCTTTTGCATTGTTGGGTAGCAGCATCGTAGAGCAGATCGTAACCCGTGGAGCGGCATCCTCTGCCGCGGAAGAAGGCCTTCCTGTTTTATTTGGTGGCCCGCAACCCCCGAGTGGACCTCAGCCGCCTTCCGGCTCCCCCTTAGATCGACCGGCGGGTCCACAACCCATTCGGGGCCCGCAACCCCCGAGCGGTCCGCAGCCACCGAGCATCAGTCTGCGGGAACAAAGCCACGGGACGCAAGCGGCATCAAAAGACCCCGATTTCAAAAGCCGCGCCGCGGTTCTGGATTCTCCCGAGATAGTTCGAGCAGAATGCGTTGTACTGGATGAGTTCCTGGCACCGCAGGAGATGCAGGAACTTATCGGCTACACTCTGACGCACGAAAGTCAATTCACAACCAGTGAAGTGATTTCGCCCGGTGGCAATCCGGGTGTCGCGGACTACAACCATCGCCGTTCACGAGTACTCATGGAGCCGGGACCGTGGGAAGACTTGATTCTGGATCGAATTCGGTTAGCGCTTCCAAGAGTGCTGCAGCAGCTTGGGATGGAAGAGTTTCCGATAGCGCGTACCGAGGTGCAGATCACGGCCAGCAATGATGGCGATTTCTTCCGCGCTCACTGTGACGATGCGCAGGAGAGAATCGCTTCCCGCCGCCTGACGTTCGTCTATTTCTTCCATCGCGAGCCGACCCAGTTCGAGGGAGGAGAATTGCGTCTACACGAACCAACGAGGACTGGCGACCATCCCAGCAGCACCGGCAGCTATCAGACAATCGTGCCACAACAGAACCAGATTGTATTTTTCCCATGCTCGACACTGCATGAAATCACGCCCGTGCAGTGCCGGTCGCGAGCCTTCGCGGACAGCCGATTCACGGTGAACGGATGGCTTCACCAATAAGAGACAGAGCGTGGCTTGAGTGGGTTGCAGGCCTGATGGGAACAGCATCGCGGCAACGTCACACCGCGATGCTGCCTCCGCAAAAGTTTCATTGCCTGCTGGATGAACTACCGTTGCACTTGATTCCGCAGCACAGTTTAGATCGCCGGCTTCGGCGGCTTGATATTTCTCAGCCACTATTTCTGAATCCGGAATGCCTGCTCTTGCCGGCCGGAGTGGTGCCGCCGGAACTGGAAGCTCATCGCGAGTTGCTGGAAGGGTTCCATTTGCAGAGCACCATGGCCTGGATTCGAGACTCTGGTACTCACTCGCTCCATCCGTTCTGGCTTGGGCCTCAACTTGACGCTCTGGTTTCGAATCTGCGGACCGGCGAGCCTGTATCTGCATCATTCCCACACGCACAGCGGGTTCTGCTTGCAGCGGCCGGCATCTTGATGCCGGAGGATCACGCGCAACGTCGCCGCGCGGAGTGGTCCGCGATCGTTAGCAAACGAAGGCAAACGTTTCGAGAAAAGAATTACGTGCCCCTCGGCGATTTGATTCACCCATTCAACCTCGCCGCTTTGCGCCGCTACTACCGGTATGCAATCCGGCGGGGAGCAATTTGGCTCGGGGACGAGCAGAGCGCTCTGAGATATGTGGCACATAACGAACCGGTCGCGCGCTATTTCCATCACCAGATAGCTAAGGCGGTCGCTGAAATCGTAGGAGAGCCTATTAAGCCGTCTTATGTTTATTTGGCTTCTTATATGAGTGGCGCGGAGCTGAAGAAGCACACGGATCGTGAACAATGTGAGTTCAGCGTGACTTTGTGCCTGGATTTTTCTCCGGAACCTCAGCTGGCAACGCCCTGGCCGATCCAGTTAGATACTTCCGCCGGCACCGTCACTGCATACCAGGCTCTGGGCGATGGCCTGGTTTACCGGGGAACGAGGGTTCCACATTACCGAGATGTGCTGGCCCACGGGCATACCTCGACGTCGCTTTTTTTTCACTACGTGCCAGCAGATTTCGCAGGATCTCTTAATTAGAGCACGCGAGGGCTAGCGCAATCCGGAAATTACATACAGCACCGAGAAGACCTGATAGTAGCTGTATGCAAAGCGTGAACCGTCACGGCTTACGACCACCGGAGCAATCGAAACCAGTCCAGCGTTTGTTTCTGGTTGGAGTTCTTGTATGAGAGTCTTCTCGCCCGTTGCTAAATTGATCTTGAAAACCTTGGTTGGAATCTGGCCGGGAAGATACCCATAGAGCGCCGAATCATCCTCTGACCATTGAACCGGGATTAATCCTGGTTCGAAGCCCGGGATAGGGCGCGGGGGACCGCCTGCGATCGGATATACAGCGGCTACCGGTCCGTTGTTGGCAATAATATATCGCCCGTCGGGCGAGACTAAGCCACCAGTAACGCCCTCAGGGGTGACGGGCGTTAGCTTGCCACTTTCCAAGTCTACGAAATAGCAGCGTACGGCATGACCGCGTTCGTTCCCGTTGATCGTAATTCTTTTTCCATCTGCCAGAAAATGCGAAGAACCGTTGTATATGCGCTCCAGCCCGGTGACTGGGATAGTACGCGGCTGGCCGGGACCGATCGGGTAAAGAGCAATTCGTCCCGGACTGCCTGTGATAATTGATATCGCCCATTTTCCATCGGGCGAAAGACCGCCTGCACTGCCTTCACCCAGTTGCACGGGTGGCGTGCCGTCGATCTTGCGAATGGCCACGGAGTAATTGGGCCCGGCCGCCTCGCTTGCATCCTCAAAAAGAACGGACTGACCGTCGCGCGAGATATCTTTGGCGACGTCCCAATCGTGCCACGAAATATCTACCGCTTTGCCTGCTCGGGTGGAAGTGGCCATGGCGAGGCGCTCGACATCCAGACTCACTAGAACCCGCCCGTCAGGTGCCATGTCCTGCAGCGTTAGCCCGGCGGGAATTTTTAGAATCGTCCGGATCTTGCCCGCGTCGTTTACCGCCATTAAGCTGCGCGTATAGCCGCTTGCCGCCGCAGTAAACCAGATTTCTTTTCCGTCAGAACTCCACGCAAGGCCGTCTGCCGAGTCGTACACTGGGGACAAAGTACGAACCTTTCCGCCATGATCCACCAGCCATACTGAGCCACGATCATCCCATAGGGAAAGATGATTAATGAACGCAATCCTATCGTCTTGAGGTGAGAGCCGGATGTGACTGATCCACCCACTGCCCTGATACAAAACATGGCCAATCGGATATTCGATCTGATCGCGGCCGTCAACGTGATGGACGACGGCGATGTCGCCATTCGCACCCCAGTCCGCCCACGCCACATCTTCAAGCAGCTCTCTCGGAGACCCTCCTGCCAGAGGCGCACGGGCAAGAGTGCCTTTTTCAATTTTCAGGTGCTCCTTGTGCGCACCGTGAATAGTCAATGCCAGCTCACCCCGTTTGGAAATGGCCAGCAAACTCGCGTCCGTGACGTTCAGCGGTTGAGTGAGCGGGGAATCACCAACGGTGGAGAAAAGCTGTAGCGGCCTTTGGTTCCATGCGGCTCCGTAGACAATGGACTGGAAGTCAGGTGTAAAGCGCGCCGAATAGACGGTACCTTCTTCAAAGGTCAGCCGCTGGTAGGTGGTGGTGAACAGAGGTTTTCGACTGAGTTGAGTCGCAACCAACCCCAATATCGCAACTAAAAAGATCCCGACGAGCGCCCAAGGCAGCATACTTGCTTGAACCCTCGTTGACCTCCGCCGTGCCGCTCGAATGCCGGATGCATCCGACAGAGTTTCCAGCGCGAATCCCAGATCGCTCGCCGATTGGAAACGATTTTCAGGTTCCTTCTCCAAACAATGGCGCACGATGTGTCGAAACTGTAAGGGAATCCCTGCCTGCTCCAGATCGCTGTCGGGAGGATCCTCTCGCAAGACAGCCGTGATTGTGTCGACTTCAGTCTCGCCGCGAAAAGCCCGCCGTCCGGCCAGCATTTCGTAGAGAATTGCCCCTACGCTGAAAATGTCACAGCGATGATCCACGGGCTTGCCCCGAAGCTGCTCTGGAGCCATGTAAGCCACGGTGCCAAGCACCATACCGCTTTTGGTGATGGTGGTTAGTTCTTCGACGGTGCGACCCGATTCCTCTGGCGCCGATTGGAGCTTTGCGACACCGAAGTCGAGAATTTTTATCCGCCCGTCGGTGGTCACAAACAAGTTTTCTGGCTTGAGATCCCTATGAATAATGCGGCGCTGATGAGCCGCTATCAGACCTTGTACAATTTGCAGCGAGTAATCAACCGCCAGTGGAACGGGGAGAGCACCCTCCGAAAGCCGCTTGCGAAGAGTCTTCCCCTCAAGCAGCTCGCAAACGATGTAAGGAGTTCCGTCATCAACACCGATGTCGTAAATGGCGACGATGTTCGGATGATTGAGAGCGGCAGCGGCGCGGGCCTCCAATTCAAAACGGCGGAGATGATCAGGATTGGCGCTGGATGCCGGACGAATGAGTTTGAGGGCGACTTCGCGATCCAGGCGCTCGTCCCGCGCACGAAAAACCTCGCCCATGGCGCCAGCGCCGATTTTTTCGACGATTCGATAGTGACCTATGACTCGGCCGTTCATGCGCAAAATGACGCCCGGAGGCATGTTAGGGTGCATGTCTCGTTCCGTCAATAACCGAAATGCAAACAATCTGATCGCCGTTTGCGGGACGACCTTGCCCTGGGTCCGGTCTGCTGTTTATTATCGAAGCAACGCGGATTGGAGAAACGATGTCATGTTATAATCTCTTTTCTACTGCAGATTTATCGAGGCAGCCAGTGATTCCCTCTTCGGGCGAATCCCGCGCCAATCAAGATCTTTCATACGAGGTCTAGCCATGTCCGGCCATTCAAAATGGGCCACAATCAAGCATAAGAAGGGCGCACTCGACGCCAAGCGCGGCAAGATTTTTACCCGTCTTATTAAGGAGATCAGTATCGCTGCGAAGAACGGCGGCGGCGATCCTGATTCCAATCCCCGCCTCCGCGGCGCCATCGTCGCCGCCAAGGCAGAGAACATGCCTGCCGATAATATCAAGCGGGCCATACAGCGTGGCACCGGTGAACTTCCTGGCGCCACTTACGAAGAGTTTTCTCTTGAAGGTTACGGACCAGGCGGGGTTGCGGTCCTGCTCGACATCAATACGGATAACCGTAACCGGACTGTGAGTGAAATCCGCCACTGCTTTGGCAAGAATGGTGGCAACATGGCCGAAGCTGGCGCCGTCTCCTGGATGTTCCACAAGAAGGGCGATATCGTCATTCCAAAAACGGCGGCAAAAGAGGACGACTTGATGAACATCGTTCTCGAGGCCGGAGGCGAAGATTTGAACGACGACGGAGAAAATTGGGAAATCTTGACTGAACCCTCGGCATTCGAGGCTGTGCTGGAGGCGGTGAAGAAAGCCGGAATTGAGCCCGCATCTTCCAGCGTCGCCATGATTCCGCAAAACTATATCAAGCTGGAAGGGCAAGCCGCCAACACCATGATCCGATTGATGGAAGCGCTGGAGGATCAGGACGATGTGCAAAACGTCCACTCCAATTTCGATATCGATCAAAAGTTGCTGGAAGAAGTGGCAGGTTAGTCGCTCGCGACAGTTCGTTAAAGCCGTCCTTGCGGACGGCTTTTTTATTTGCCGCCCTTTCGCAAATAAAAAAGTTTTCAACACAACCGTGGATAAGACTGTGGAAAAACATGGAAGTATCTTTGTAAGTGATTCAGCGAGAAACGGTTCAGCTCTTTGCACCGATGCGAGTGCTGGCACTTTCGTGTTACAACCGCTCATTGCTGGGACTGGCCGCGCGAAGATTTACGTCGCCGACAAACTTTGAAACTCAGACTCGACAAGCTTCTGGTTGACCGTGGATTCGCCCCTTCACGAGAAAGGGCTCAGGGATTAATCATTGCAGGTAAAGTTTTGGTCAATGATCAGAAAATCGATAAAGCCGGCGCGCAAGTTATTGCCGAATCGGCAATTCGCCTCCTCGGGGAAGATCAGAAATACGTGAGCCGCGGCGGACTGAAGCTGGATCGAGCTTTGGAGCATTGGCGTATCGATGTCAAAGGCGCAGTTTGCATCGACGTCGGCGCCTCGACCGGTGGTTTCACAGACTGCCTGCTGCAACATGGCGCGAGTCGCGTGATCGCGGTCGATACTGGATACGGCCAGATGGCCTTCCAGTTGCGCCAGGACCCCCGGGTTCGACTCTTGGAAAAGACCAATGCCCGTTATCTGACGAGCGCGGTCGTTGGCGAGATTGCCGATTTGATTGTGATCGACGTGGCATTTATTTCTGCAACACTGGTTCTTCCCGCAGTGGTGGATGCCGTGTTCCCGCAATCTGAAGAAGATCGTCGCGGGCGGCAGGTGATCGTTCTCGTCAAGCCTCAATTTGAGGCGGGAAGGGAATTCGTGGGCAAAGGTGGCATCGTGCGCGACGAGGCGGCGCAACTGGCCTCTTTGGAAAAAGTAAAAAAAGCTGTGCTGAATCTCGCTTGCTCTGAAGTTGACGTGATCGATTCGCCCATCCTTGGGGCAGAGGGCAACCGCGAATTCCTTCTGCGCGCGGTTTTTTAGGTATTGGCGCTCTTCACCCGAAGCTGATCGCAGTTAAAGATTTTGCCGCAAGTTCGGTACAATCTTTCTTTCTCCTATTCAACATGGCCATTTCGCCCTCATCTTCCCACTCCAAGGTTGCGGCTATCATTTCGCGTCCGGCAAGACCGGAGGTAGCGCGCACCGTTCCTGAACTGCTGACATGGCTTCATGCGCATGGGTATTCGGTCATCGTCGATCCGGAGACGGCGAAATATTCCGACGGCGAAGAAGAAGTTCCACGACCGGAAATGTCGTCGCGTCCTTTGGACCTGGTCGTGGTATTAGGCGGTGATGGCACTTTGCTTTCTGCAGCTCGAGCTACCGCCCCCATCGATGTTCCTTTGCTCGGCGTGAACCTCGGTTCGCTCGGCTTCCTCACAGACGTTCCGCTGTCTTCTCTTTTCTCCATGCTCGACTCGATCGCCCACGGCGAAGCCGCAGTCGAGCAGCGTTCATTAATGCAATGTGAGTTGCTGCGTAGCGGCGAGATCCTGGGAAGTTACCTCGTCTTCAACGACGCCGTGGTCAACAAAACCGCGTTGGCCCGCCTGAATAATTACGATCTATTCGTGGATAAAACGTTCGTCTCCACTTATCGCGCAGACGGAATGATTGTGGCTACGCCTACGGGATCAACTGCTTACTCGCTCTCGGCCGGCGGCCCGGTGCTGATGCCAACTGTCAGTGCTTTTGTGATTACCCCGGTTTCGCCCCATTCGCTAACGCATAGGCCGCTGGTGGTGCCGGATTCAGTCGTGGTTGAGCTTCTGCTTCGCAGCGACGAAGAAGTGGCGTATCTCAGCCTCGACGGCCAGCCTGGCGTGGATCTGCGCGATGGAGATCGAGTGCGTTGCCGCCGCTCTGAACACCGCGTCAGTCTCTTCCGCACCGATCACGATTTCTTCCACGTGCTAAGAACGAAGTTGAAGTGGGGAGAGAGGTAGAACGGACCTGTTGCTGATTTCGGGATTGCTGATTGCTGATTGAACCTTGCTGTTTAATCAACAATCAGCAATTTCTACAACTCGGCAGAATATAGTTCGCGACTCGTCTCTCGACGCCGAATCACCTTTGCCGACTTGCCGCGAACCAGAACTTCCGCAGGCCGCGGCCGCGAGTTGTAGTTGGAAGCCAGTGCCATGCCGTAGGCTCCGACATCGAGAATCGCAAGTAGATCGCCTTCCTCCACGCGTGGCAACTCCCGGTCGCGCGCAAAGAAATCTCCGGACTCGCAAACCGGACCGACCACATCGATCGCTTCCGTTTTGGCAGTGGATGCCTTGGAATGAATCACCGGAACAATCTCGTGATACGCCCCGTAAAGTGTGGGGCGGATTAGATCATTCATTGCCGCATCCACCACGAGAAAATGTTTGCCGCCATTTTCCTTGCGGTAAACTACCGAGGTGAGCAACGCGCCGGCAGGACCCACAATCGAGCGTCCCGGTTCCAGCAATAGATGAACTTTTAATCCGCGCAAAGGGTCCGTCACTGCCCGGGCGTAACGCGCAGCGTACTCAACAAAATCAGAAGCCGGTTTCTGGTAATCGATGCCGAGGCCACCGCCGGTATCGACGTAATCGATTCGGTGTCCATCCGCGCGCAACTCGCGAACCAAGGTGGCGAGTCGACCGACGGCCTCCGCAAAGGGCGCAACATCAGTGATCTGTGAGCCGATATGCACGCTGACCCCGGCAACCTTCAGATAACGCGATGCCGAGGCTTTCGCGTAAAGCTCCCGCGCATTTCGAATCGGCACTCCAAATTTGTGTTTACGCAAGCCAGTGGAAATGTAGGGATGAGTGTGGGCCGCCACGTCTGGATTTACGCGTAGAGCAACTTGTGCCACCGTGCGCGACCGGGCTGCACATTCCGCCAGAACCCAGAGTTCAGACTCGCTCTCCACATTGAATAGCAAGATTCCGGCTCTCAAGGC
>JBAWBG010000172.1:0-2046 GCA_049589695.1 Candidatus Sulfotelmatobacter sp.
CATATGAGCCGTGGAGCGAGCCACGAACCACGTTCCGGCGAGCAGAAGCAGAAGCACTACCGTGCCCATTGCGGCTGGCATCCAAGGGCGCGAGCGTTTCTCCTCCGTGCCCGGACTGACCGCCGTAATCGCGGTCGAACTGCGCGTCTCCCGCATGACGTTCAGCTGAAAGGCAAGATCCCGCGCCGACTGGAAGCGTAGGCCCGGATCTTTCTCCAAACAATGGCGAACGATGTGCTCCAGAGACGGTGAGATCTCCTGATTGGTTACGGTGAGTTCGGGAGGCTGCTGGTTCAAGATGGCGCTGACTACATCGGCCGTGTTGTCACCATGAAAGGCGCGGCGGTGCGCCAGCATTTCATATAAGACGGCGCCAAAGCTGAAGATGTCGCTACGGGCGTCGACTTTCTTCCCTCGCAACTGCTCCGGCGACATGTAACCCATCGTTCCCAGGACCAACCCGAGTTCCGTCTGGTTGGTCGCCGTCGGCAACGATGTTTGCGAATCGAATTCGGATTGCGTCAGTTTGGCCAGGCCGAAGTCGAGAATCTTTACCCGGTCATCTTTGGTGATGAATATATTTTCCGGCTTGATGTCGCGATGTACGATGCCACGCTCGTGCGCCGCGGCCAAACCAGCGGCAATCTGCACCCCATAGTCGAGTACTTTGCGCTGCCCCAGGGTGCCCTCGGCAAGGCGGGCGCGCAGCGTTGAACCTTCAAGCAATTCTGAGACGATGTAAGGCGAGGCGGTCGCACCGCTTGCGTTCATCAATTCAGGCAGCGTTCCCACATCAAAGACGGTAAGTAGATTGGGGTGGTTGAGCGCGGCTACGGACTTGGCCTCCTGCTCGAAGCGGCGAAGACGGTCTTCGTCCCGGGCCAGCGAAGTAGGAAGGACTTTGATGGCAACATCGCGCTGCAGGCGGGTGTCACGGGCACGGTAGACTTCGCCCATGCCTCCCGCGCCAAGGAGTGACTGAACTTCATAGGGACCGAGTTTTGTACCGGCGGCGAGAGTCATGTGCGCGCAATTATAGCCTGCGCTGTACTTTGCACGCGAATGCGACGATCCTGTGTGTGTTGTCGGCCACCCTTACCTTATCCGATTAGGGAAGGTTTGCCCGTCATGCGGGCGTAATCCCAGTCGCAGATGCATTGCCTGCGGCCATGATCCACTACAGGTGCTAGTCTGACGTAGTAACCGATGAACAACCGCGACATGCAGGCGACTTGGAAGTATCACGACGGCACGAAGCACTCCTACTGGAGTATTCGTAACAGTCCCCACTTCCTCGACTGGGCGAATCGGCCGCAGCCTTTCAAAATCTATCCAAACATTGAGCCGCTCCCGCTGCCACAGGAGGTGCCGCAAACAGGGGTGGCTGCGCTTTCGGCGATCTCAGAGCCAGTGCACTCGTCGCGGGCCGATTCGGTTCCTGACCTTCAGGATCTGGCGCGCATCCTCTATTTCTCGGCGGGGATTACCAAACAGCGCACACATCCAGGCGGAGAAATCTACTTTCGCGCCGCGGCCTGCACCGGGGCTCTCTACGAGATCGAGCTGTACGTCGTGACTGGCAATCTTGCAGGCCTGGATGCCGGCGTGTATCACTTCAACCCGGCGGATGTATCGCTACGGCTTCTGCGAAAAGGTGATTTTCGCAAAAACCTGGCTCAGGCGACGGCGACGGAACCCGCGGTGGTTCACGCGCCCGCGACGATCATCTGTACCGGAACGTACTGGCGGAACGCCTGGAAGTACCAGGCGCGCACCTATCGCCACTTCGGTTGGGACAACGGCACGCTGCTGGCGAATATGCTGGCCGTCTCTACGGCTTCGGGGCTGCCGGCCGAGATCGTGCTCGGATTCGTGGACGTCGAAGTGAACCGACTGCTTGATCTCGATACGCGGCGCGAGGTTTCCTTGTGCCTCGTGCCGATCGGGCGCAAATCGGAGAGTTCGCTGCCACCCCTGAGAGAGACTCCGGCGCTCGGCCTGGAGACGATCCCGCTTTCGGAGCGAGAGGTCGAGTACCACGCCATG
>JBAWBG010000173.1:0-3126 GCA_049589695.1 Candidatus Sulfotelmatobacter sp.
TCTGCGCGCGCATACCGGAATTTGTCGGTTCACAAAGGACCTTGATCTTTTCATGACCGCAAAAACATCAAGCCAGGTCTTCCCATATTTGCGTGAGCGCGGCTTCGATTGCGAAGTTCGCGATCCAGTTTGGCTGGCCAAGGCCCACAAGGGAGAATTCTTTGTAGATCTGATTACCGGCATGAGTAACGGCGTGATCGTGGTGGAAGATTCCTGGATCGAGCGGGCAACACCGGTTGTCGTGCATGGGGTTAAGACTCGCGTTCTCGCGCCGGAAGAACTGGTTGCCTCGAAGATTTTTGTGGCTAAGCGGGAGCGCTTCGATGGCGCGGACATCGCCCATGTCATTTATGGCACCTGCGGCTCTTTCGACTGGGAGCGGGAATTAGAGCTCGTCGGAGACCACTGGGAAATGCTGTTATGGTCTCTGCTTCTGTTTCGTTACGTCTATCCCGCGCAAACGCATTACGTTCCCGACGGTATATGGCGCAAATTGCTTCTCCGCTTCGAGACTCAAATATCTAAACGGCAACCGGATGCTAAATTTCGGGGAAGCCTGGTGGACGAGAACATGTTTGCCATTGACCTCAATGAATGGGAATTGGCGAACTTGCTGGAGGAGACTCGCGAGAAGCGATTGGCCGGAATCCGTGGAACCGCCCAGTCTGTTGCTGCGTCAGACAGATCAGAGATTGCCAATCGAACACCATGAGAATCGCGGCCACGGCTGATTTGCATTTCACCCCGCAGGTTTATGCCAAACTGAAAGACCAGTTTGAGAGGGTGCGGGACGACGCCGACGTGCTGGTTTTGGCTGGCGATCTGACAAACTTTGGTCAGCCCGATGAGATGGAGCCGCTGCTGAATGTACTGGTTCGATTGCGCCTGCCGACGATTGTTGTGCTCGGAAACCACGACTACGAAAGCGGCAAAGAGGCGGAACTGGCGCGCCTAATCACTTCCGCGGGAATTAAGCTGCTCGATGGAAGCGCCTACGAGCGCGATGGTGTCGGCTTTGCTGGTACCAAAGGTTTCGTTGGCGGATTCGGGCGCGGTATGCTGACGGCGTTTGGAGAACGCGAGATCAAAGACTTTGTCCGAGTGTCGGTGGATGAGGCCCTTAAGCTGGAACGTGCAATGTCGCAGCTGCGTACTCAAAAACGGGTCGTGGTTCTGCATTACGCACCCATTGGCGAAACGGTGCAAGGCGAAGCTCCCGAGATATTTCCGTTCATGGGCAACTCGCGCCTGGCAGAGGTGGTGGATCGTCACGGAGCGGATCTGGTTGTGCACGGCCACGCTCATCACGGAAAGCTAGAGGGCCGAACCGCCGGTGGAGTTCCAGTACACAACGTTGCGATCTCTTTGCTGCAGGCGCAGGAGCCATCGTCGGTGTACCGAATTTTTGACATGTGAGGTGCGGACTTAAGAGGATCTTTCGTAACTGTTAACGGATTAGTTAATTCGTGTTATACTGTTTTCAACGCTACTGCCACGGTTTGCTCGTGACGCGGTGATCCTGTTGGATCAAGATTCATCTCCGCTTTTCCTGCCCGCCGTTTATTCAGCGTAAATCCAAAATTAGAGTAAGAGCGGCTGGGAACTCGCTAGAAGTGTATTTAGAGTTTGATCAAGCCCCTCCAGAAAGAAAATTACGAATGACAAGTTTTACGGAACTACCGCTTTCTTCTGCTTTACAGCAGAGGCTGGCGACAGCTCAATTTATTATCCCTACGCCGATACAGGCGCAGGCCATACCCTGTGCGCTTGAGGGCACAGATGTCCTCGCGACAGCGCAGACCGGTACCGGCAAAACGCTGGCTTTTCTGATCCCCGTGATCGAGATGTTGCAGCGCGAACCGGCGCAAAAGGCTCGCGTGCTGGTGTTGCTGCCTACGCGCGAGCTGGCGATTCAAGTGAACGAAGAGTACGAAAAATTGCGGGGAAAGGAACTCTCGAAAGCCGCGCTGGTAATCGGCGGAGTCTCGGAGAAGGCGCAGATTCAGGCGGTGCGCAGCGGATCCGCTCTCGTAATTGCGACGCCTGGCCGTTTGCAGGATTTCATTACCCGCAGGCTGATTGATTTGCGCGAGATCAAGATTCTTGTCCTTGATGAAGCCGATCGCATGCTCGATATGGGTTTTCTTCCCGCCATCCGCCGCATTCTCGCGATCCTTCCGCAACGCCGGCAGACGTTATGTTTTTCCGCCACCATGGAGCAATCCGTCGCTGGCCTGGTAAACGATTCCATGCGCGATCCTGTGCGCGTGGCCATTGGCTCAGTGTTGAAGCCGGTTGAGAGCGTTCGACTGCAGGCTTACGAAGTGCGTCCTGCAGAAAAGCCGGATGTGCTGCGGCAGTTGCTTTACGCGGAAAAGGGACAAACGCTTATCTTCGCACGCACGAAACGCGGAACCGAGCGATTGGCCAAAGAGTTGGTTCGCGAGGGTTTTTCCGCCACCATGATCCATGGCGACCGTTCGCAATCGCAGCGAAATGGAGCGCTCAGTGGATTTCAGCAGGGCAAATTCCAGGTGCTAGTGGCAACCGATGTGGCCGCCCGTGGCTTGCACATCGACGACGTCGCACATGTCATTAATTACGATCTGCCCAAGATGGCTGAAGATTTCATCCATCGCGTTGGACGGACCGGGCGGGCCGGGTCGCAAGGTCTTGCATCCAGCCTGGTGGCCGGAGCGGAGGTTATCGAACTTCGCCACATCGAGCGCGCCTTGAAATTGCGCATTGAACGCAAGCAGGTGGACTGGGCCAATGCGGAGCGGTCGCAGCGTGTTGTTCAAAACACCCTGGCCAGCCGGACTTTGACCAGGTTGCCGGGCGAGATATTTGCCTAGAGACTAAGAATGTAAGAAAGGGGCACGTCTTTCGAGACGAGCCCCTTTTATTTGAGTCGAAACTACTAAAATTCCACGCTAAGGTTCGGTCTTCTCCGAATTACGTTCGCGGGGGATGCTGGAAATATCGGCATCGTCGGCCCCCATCTGAAAAAGAGCGGCCTGCTCGGCGGCATGTTTCTGCAACTCCATCAAATCGAGATCACTGGAATCGCTTGGCGTCCCCAACGGCTCCTCGGTTTTGCGTTGAATCCTGCGCTCGGCTTTGTCG
>JBAWBG010000174.1:0-6768 GCA_049589695.1 Candidatus Sulfotelmatobacter sp.
GTATGAGTGATGATGTTGATGATGTTCTCAAATGTGATTTTCAATGCCGCAATTGCCGTAACGAGTTCACAGTGCCAACAGACAATTGGAAGCAAAACCAACGTCTAAAGTGCCCACACTGCGAAGCGTTTAAGGTCTACGGTCAGTCGTCTGTGAAGGCAACTCACTACTAAATGGTGATGGGAAGGGCTGTCTGTTACTCGCCGCTCTTTGCCGCGCGACTTAATGGTTGACACAGTGCATCCATCGCAGCCTTCAACGACTTCGCCCGGTCCATGAGTTCTTTCGTCGCAGGATCATTCTCAGCGCGTTGCAACATCTCACGCAGTGCAACGTTTGCGGCCTTCTCTTGGGTTTGTTTGGTGACCATGCAGTAGTACGACAGTTGCTCGCGAATTTCCACGTCAACTAGCATTGCGGTTCTCCGTCGCTTCAAATTCCTACCACAGAACTTGAGAGACGGTTAAACCTTGGTAATAAGCCGTTGCATGGTGAGAAACATAACCTGCACTTCAGACGGCAACTCAGCAACGTCAAAATCGTTTTCCAACTCTTCAACTAGGTTCAACGCTCGCGCCTGAAGACTTTCTAGTTCGGCATTGAGGCCGCGCATCTCGCTACTGAGTTGCTGCATTCGTTCAGTGCTCATGTCGTCAGCTTCGCTCAAAGCATCGTGTAGGTCAATGGTGCGAAAGTGTTGGGAACAGCCGGGCACATGTGTGCACACATCGTTCTTTAACCTTTAACACTGTATAAGTTATTCGCTGGTTATTGTTGAACCATCGGTGCTCAACGCAAGTCTCTCATCCAACATCTGAATGCCTTCGGCAAGTGCTGAACGTTTGGTTTTGATGTAATGTCTCATCGTGGTGCTAAGGTCCAAATGGCAAAGGGCCTGTTGTGCTGCGATGGGGTTTCCGGTCAACTCGGTGAGGATGGTGCCTGCACCGCGTCTGAATGCGTAAAGACCTTTCCACGCTTTTTTACCAACAGCAGGCCTGAGAACTTCCACAACGTAATCTCTGATGTTGATGGGGTCACCGTATGTGTTTGGAAACACCCAACCTTCGCTCGGCTCACCACTCTGCTCATGCCATGCTTTGAAAATACCAATCACCATTTTCAACATAGGCAGTTGCACATCTTGATCGGTCTTCGTGGTGCCGAGGTTGCCGCGCACGTAAGCTTGGTGCAATCGCAACTTCCCGGCCTTGAGGTTGATGTCTTCCCAACACAACGCGACAATTTCACTTGGTCGCAACCCCATCAGACCGGCAAGGCAAACGATGAGTTGCGCGTCAATGCGGGTGAGTTTGTTGTTAACGATGTCCATCAACTCGGTGAGCGAGTAGTCTGCACCGTCTTTGGGTTTCGGTGCTTTGATTTTGGTCTTCACGTTGCGCCAAGGGTTCCCGGTTAACAACCCATCAATGACAGCGTGCGAGAATATACCACTGGCAAGGCTGCGGACGTGGGCAACGGTGCTCTTGGCGTACTTCGCTTTAATCAAATCGGTGAGGAACTTGCTGCCATGGTGCGGTTCATATTCGTTGAAGGTTTTGTTTGCGAAATGATCTTTGAGGTATTGTTCCCAAATGTCTTCATACCCGGCAACGGTGCTCGGCTTTAGACCGGCCTTCACTGTGGGTAGGTACTCATCGGCCCAATATTGGGTGATGAATTTTTTTGTGGTTGGTTGCGGTTTAGGCTTGCGCGTGGTTACCATGTGATCTGCACGCAGCGTGAGCACCGCATCGCAGTCAATGCTGTAATGGGTTTCATCACGGTCGCAGAGTTTATGAGACACACGTTTCTTCACCCCATCAACGTTGTCGAAGTAGCGCACAAAGAAGCTGCCACTGGCCTCATAGATCGTTCCTTCTTGGAAGTGTTTTTTCATGCAACTATTTTACGTGCCAGTAGAACTGCCAGCAATGGTACTTTAGTGTCAGACTTAACCAACACAGAATCAACACGTTGGAAGCGCATGCGGTCCGGTGATCGTCCCGGTCTTCAAAACCGGCGGACGGCAGGTAATCCTGTCATCGATGGGTTCGACTCCCATTCGCTTCCGCCAACGTTTCGTAGAGATTTTTTTAGGCACCTATTCCGAGATCAGATCTGCGATTGCCGGTAGGAGACAAAATCATGAAGATCGCGAAAGACGTCATCGAACTGATTGGTCACACGCCACTGGTACGGCTGAATAAGGTTACAGAGGGTAGCGTGGCTGAAGTGGTCGCCAAGCTGGAAAGCCAGAATCCAGTGGGCAGCGTAAAGGACCGAATTGGCGCGAGCATGATCCTTGACGCGGAGCGCGCTGGCAAAATTCAGCCAGGGAAGACGGTTCTGATCGAACCGACCAGCGGCAATACCGGTATCGGCCTGGCCTTCGTGGCTGCGGTGAAGGGTTACAAACTTATTCTGACGATGCCTGAGACGATGAGCCTGGAACGCCGAGTACTGCTGCTGGCTTTTGGTGCGGAACTGGTGCTGACTCCGGGTCCGCGAGGCATGAAGGGGGCGATCCTCAAAGCGGAGGAGTTACTGGCAAAAACTCCCAACGGTTACATGCTGCAGCAATTCGACAATCCAGCGAATCCTAAAATTCATTTCGAAACGACGGGGCCCGAGATTTGGAATGATACAGATGGGAAAGTTGATTTCCTGGTCTCTGGCATTGGGACTGGCGGGACAATCACCGGCGTCGCTGAATACATCAAGCCCAAGAAACCGTCTTTCAAGGCTGTTGCCGTGGAGCCTGCGGAGAGCCCCGTGCTTTCAGGTGGAAAGCCCGGACCCCATAAAATTCAGGGCATCGGCGCTGGATTTGTACCGCGAATTCTACGTACAGACTTAATCGACGAGATTATTCAAGTCAGCAATGATGAGGCAATCCAGATGGCGCGCCGTCTGCCCCGCGAAGAAGGACTGTTTGTCGGAATTTCTTCCGGAGCCGCTGTGACGGCGGCTCTGAAAGTAGCAAAGCGTCCGGAGAACGCCGGAAAACTGATCGTAGTTGTGCTGCCATCCTTCGGAGAACGTTACCTGAGCACCGTCCTGTTCGAAGAACTCCGTGGCATCGCGCAACAGATTCCGACAGCGGCTCTTCCAGACTGACGGCCGCGACAACTCAGCCAGTTCACTTGCCAGCTGCGGTGGTTGCCCTCTGTTTGGTGCGAGTGGGGTGGAAATGTCTGTGGAAATCTGCCTCCATACTCCCCGAATTGCGGTTGTTCAAAAAACACACCGGTGTATGATGATTTTCCAACCAGCCAGAATGGGAGTTCGTGAGTAGACCAGCGTTTTCGTTCGCAGCCGTTTGTCGTCAGGTTGCTCGCGTCCTACGCGACTATCGGGGAGAAAAATGAGAACGAACCAGGCGTTGGGTGTCTCAATTCTCGGCATGTTCCTCATGTCTTTGGCCATGTGGGGCCAAAGTGTTCCAGCTGCGGAGAAACCCTTTCCCGTTCCCACTGATTGGAGCCACCACCACGTGATTTTCTCCCGGCCCGCCACAGCGAAACAGGCGGCGTCTGCACAACAGGATCCGCGTTACTGGCAGCAACTTTATCGCCGTGAATTACCGATTTTTTCGCCGGCGCGAACGGCTGATCAAGATTCTTCCGCCGATGCCTTCGCTCACGCGACGGCGACAGGTTCCGGAAAGAATCCAGCCCTGAACCAGGACTGGCAGGAAAACATGGGTAGCGGTGCCAATGTCGGCGCCGGAAATTATCCCGCGAAATTCTCATTTCTGGGAACAACAGCCAACTGCGGCAATGCCACGCAGCCCGATTTCGTGGTCTACAGTACCGGACTCGCCGGGTCTTCCACCCAGGCCAGCATCGTGGCTTACGACAATCTTTACTCTGGCTGTTTGGCAGGCGCGGTGCCATCGGTTTATTGGGCTTACAACACAGGTGGTCAGATCCTGACTTCCCCCGTATTCTCCGGAAGCGGTTCGCAGGTTGGGTTCGTGCAAACTTTAGGCGGACAGGCGGGATTGGTTCTCTTAAAGTGGAAATCCTCGACTTCCGAAAGCGCGGCTCTGCCGGGCACACCTGCGCTGGTGACGGCGGCGGCGTATCCCACTTGTGTCGCTCCGTGTATGACGGAAGTTTTTCTGCATGACGGGTTTTCGAATCCTCTCGGTGACACAACTTCCTCAGCTTTCTACGACTACACAAACGATATCGCGTGGGTGGGCGGAACTCTTGGCTGGCTGCACAAGATAACACCCGTTTTCAACGGCGTTCCCGCGGAGGTGCGCGCCGGTGGCTTCCCGGTTCAAGTAGCCAATACCACGTTTCTTTCCAGCCCGGTTTACGACCGTATATCCAAGAATGTTTTTATCGGCAGCGCTGGTGGCTACTTTTACCGGGTCAACTCGACCTCAGCGGGGGTTACCGTATCAGGGCAACTCGATTTCGGTGCTGGACTCGTAGATGGTCCGGTCCTGGATCCGCTGAACGGCTTTGTGTACGTGTTCTCATCCAGTGACGGCAGTACAAATTGCGGTGGCGTGGCTTGCTCCGCCGTCTACCAACTCAGCACAACGTTCGCCGCCAACTCTACCGGGACAGAAGTGACCGTCGGCAACAGTGTAGCTTTGGACTCGTCGCCAAATCCCAGTCCGCTGTACGCTGGCGCTTTCGATAACGCCTATTACAGTTCCGTGAATGCCACAGGCAACCTTTATGTTTGCGGCGATACTGGCGCTAACCCTACCGTTTACCGGATTCCGATTCAGGCGGGAGCGCCCGGAATTGCCGCGTCTCTAGCAGTGCTCACTCCCGGCGCCAGGAGCCCGGCCTGCTCGCCGGTCACCGACATCTTCAATCCCAATGCCAGCGGAGGCGCAGCCGAGCGGTTATTCTTCAGCGTCGAAAATTACGCCCATCCTACAGCGTGCGCCGCGAAGGGATGCATACTGAATTTTGTGGACACGCCGTGGCAAGCCTCAACTGCCTACGTTGTGGGCCAGGAAATCCTTGTGCTCAGACCCGCGAACAACAATCTCTATATCAACGTAGTTACGGTGGCTGGCACCTCGGGTACAACTCCTCCCGCAACATGGCCTGCCACGGCAGGTGGATTGACCACAAATGGCGGAGTCACCTGGGTGAACCAGGGCGCTACTTCCGTTACGCTCGGAAGTTGGGCCGCCAACAACGCATACACCAAGAACACCCGCATTATCGACGGTAACGGAGAAGTCGAGATCGTGACCGTCGCGGGAACGTCCGCTGGCGCCGCCCCGATCTGGCGCACCGTTCCCGGCGCGACCACGACAGATGGCGGAGTTACTTGGACCAATGCCGGCGTTTCGCCCTACGCCGCCCTCGCTGCGGCGGGGGGCACAAGCGGAACAATCATCGACAACGTGGTGGGGTCCGGCACTTTGGCGGGAGCCTCGCAGGTATATTTCTCTACTTTAAGCAACCAGACCTGTACCACTTCCGGCACTACCGGCGGGTGCGCGGTCCAGGCATCGCAATCGGCATTGAAATAATTGAAGGGACGATCCTTATGGAAGTAAATCATTCATCCAGTGACGAGCGGCAATCCGCCGAGAAGGTCAAGAAGCCATATCAGAAGCCGACGTTTCGCTTCGAAGAGGTATTCGTGACTTCGGCTCTCTCCTGCGGCAAGATCACCAGTACTCAGAGCGGCTGCCATGGCGTAACTTCTGCTTCATGATGCGGACAGGGGCCATTGCTGAAGACGAAAATGCGGTGAAGTGCGAACTTGCCGCACAGATTCTGCGCTCCTTCGGAACCCTCCGCTTCGTCGCGACGGGCTGGAGTATGCTGCCTTCTATTTGGCCTGGGGAAACGCTTGTGGTCGAGCGCATCGCCGAGAATAAATATGATAAAGATAAAGACAAAGATGATAAAGATAATGATCACGCGCGCGTCGGGGAAATCGTTCTGGTCGGCCGCGAGGGAAGGCTTTGCGCTCACCGCGTAGTCGCCGTAGTCGGCACTTCGGAGAATCCCCAGTGGATTACTCAGGGAGATGCGCTTCCCGCGCCAGATAGTCCTGTCGAGGCGAAGGAATTGTTGGGTCGGGTTGCATATGTGCTTCGCGGAGGAAAATTAATCGAGCTGTCAGCGGACTTGAGTGCAGCTGAGAATCTGATTGCCAGAATAGTCCGTCGTTCGGTTCCAGCGGCGCGCGCCTTCGTTTACCTGAATCGTTTGCTGCAAACTTCAAAGAAGCCGGTTCTTCCGTGCCAGACTTAGCTACACAAATCGAGTGTTATAACGTCGTAATCACCATCGGCGGCGTTGCCGTCAAGGTGAACACTACGGACCGCGATTTTCTGGATATGCTGCAAAATCGCTATGACGGTTTCGTGAGTGCGGATTCCTCCGCCGAATTCGAATTCGATGTCGATTTGAATGCACTTGCGATCGCGAATTCCGACGCGGATGTAAGCGTCACCCACGACTCGGGACGCTGGTTGCTGCAGCGCGGCGATTTTCGTGCCGAGTGGGAACCGGCCGAGCGCCGCGGCAGCATTCGCCAGAACGCGAACCCATATTCCATTGACGCCGTACTGCGCATCGTCCACACGCTCGTACTCGCGAAGCAGGGCGGATTCCTTCTTCACTCCGCCAGTGCAATTCGCAACGGAAAAGCATTCCTGTTTGCTGGCATTTCTGGCGCGGGAAAGACGACGATCTCGCGCCTCGCGCCCCACGATGCAACGCTATTGACTGACGAAATCTCCTACGTACGCAAGCAAGGCAATGGCTACAT
>JBAWBG010000175.1:0-31148 GCA_049589695.1 Candidatus Sulfotelmatobacter sp.
GTCTTGCCTCCCGTGCCAGTTCTTGCCATGAATGTCGATAATCAGCCGATAGGGATTCGGCAGCAGGAAAGCGTCGTAATCGGAAAGATTGTCGACCTCGAGCACCACTCGTGTGCGGCCCGGAGCAAACTGTGCAACTCGAACTTTCTTCAGAAACCCATCGTCCACGTCAAAGCTCTTGCCCACCATCGTAGAAGCTAGTTTCGTCCCATTCAGATCGAAGAAAATGCGCGCCGGAGTCGCGATTCTCTGCGAGGAAAACTTTACGTCTCCCTCCACGTCAATGGCGACGCGAGTGTAGTCGGGTGTGGACCAATGCCTGATGCCGGTGACTCTCGGCAGACGGCCGGAATACGGTTGCATCGGCTCGTCCCTTGTCGACGCTACCCGCGAAACCGGATCTTTCCCGGCGGATAACCCTTCGTTATCGTGATTCTTCGCGTCCGCTAGCTGCCCTGCCGTCTCGTCGGCCGCTTTCGGTTGCCCTTCCTTCTCAGCCAGCGCTGGCTGATCGATCTCCAAAATGGCCTGACGGGCGTCGTCCGCCAGCCGATTGTGTGGATAGTGGTGCAGAAATTCCTGGAAGGAAGCGCGCGCCGCTTTGGAATCGTTGAGATCGTCTTTATAGATTTCCGCTACCGTGAACAATCCGTCGGCGCGATACTTGCTCCCGGGATATTCCCGCCGCAAAAACTTGTACTCCGCGATCGCCCTATTCAGAACGTTGTCATCTTCGAAGCGCCGTCCCATTTCCACCAGCGTTTCCGCCACGGCAAGTACACTGGGATCCGCCTTGGAGGAAGCAGGCGCGCCAAGGTAGACTAGCCGGTAAGCATTCACCACGCGCTGATAATTCCGGCGAGTCCGCTCGAGCCGAGGCCGGCCGTTGAGCGCCTCGCGCATGCGCTCGGCGGCAGCAAAGTGCTCTCGCGCCCAGGCATCGGAATGGTGCGTGCGAGCATGCGCCGGCTGCGCGGCCAATAAGGCCAGCACCAGCAACCCTCCCCACAGACCACGCTCCCGCGATGAGCTTTTCAAAATCACCAGCCCGCGCTTTCGTTTCCGCTCGATGAATCGGTTGGTTGAACTAGTTCCCTGGGTGCCTGAGAGATAACAAGACAAGTAACAGATGCCGCAAACCTATTCAGTGTTGCTGATGTACAGCACGCCCCGCGCATCTCGTTGAACGCGAACGGGATCGTGCGAAACTTCGCCCGGGCTGTAGGCGGAAGCGCCATAGTAAAGGTTGGTAATCCGCCGGACATAGTTCTGGGTTTCCGCGTAGCGCGGCACGCCCGAACTGCGCGCCACCGCTCCGGCGCCCGCGTTATAGGCGGCCAGGGTCAGTTTGATGTCGCCGCCATAACTTTCCAGCAGTTGCTTTAAATGTCGAACCCCGGCGTCCACATTTTGTTCCGGATCGAACGGATTATTTACCTTCAATTGCCTCGCTGTAGAAGGCATCAACTGCATCAGTCCCATCGCGCCTTTGCGCGATACGGCGTTAGGGTTAAAATTCGATTCCACTTTTACCACCGCCCGCACCAGGTTCGGGTCCACGTTATGCCTGGCAGCGGCTTGCTCAATGGCGTTATCAATGTCAGCCGCAGTAGTGAGCGTGCCGCGAAAATTGGCAGCTACAATTTTTGCGTTGGCTGACTGATTCGACTCCCGTCCAACATATTGGCTAACTTCCGCCGCCGCTGATCGTGCCGCGCGCATGGCTGCGGCATTCGCCCCCGGCACCTGCTTCCAGCGACTCTCCTTGGAACTCCAGTACATCAGCGACCGCCGCGGCGTTTCCGGCTCTGGCGCGCGCCGGACTCGACTCACAGCGGCAGAGTCGTTGACGTAAATCGTGCGCCCATGATCATCGGTTGCGGTGATCTTCTGGGGATCTCCTTCGCCGTCCTCAGCGCGAAGTTGTGGTGCAAGAAGAAAAGCGGTCGCGGCTACGGTACTTGCCATCAGTGCGATTTGCAGGCGCTTTCGCATTACCGGGCTTCTATGCTCCTCATTCTGGCGAAGACAGACTTCACCCTCGCATATTGCTACCCGGAACCTGACGGAGAATTCTTAAACCAGAGTGAGTCAATTATAGGCGCCCTAGAAAGGCCGGACAATCACTCCGAAGGGAGTAGAACCACTGAAGTAATCTCGGTAAGCGATTGAAAAGGATGAAGTTCTAACGCTGGTAATTAGAAATCGCTCAGGCACTCTTCTCCAAAGCCAGTTCCAGTGCATCGAGCGACAAAGATCGCAGCAGATTGCGCCGCATGCCTCGTTCCACTTCAGCCAGGCGGTCTGCAGCAGCGGTGATCCATTCAAAATCGGTCGCCTCCGAAAGCTTCACAAGCTGGTTCTGAATATCGGTGTTGTGAACCAGTTCGGGCGTGCCGGAACTCAGAAACATCAGATCCCGCAAGAGCGAATACAGGGTGCGCAAAAGATTTTCCGTCTTCTCCCGTCCCTCAGCGCCGGCGCGATAAGTTTCCGTGATCTTAAACAGCGCGCTGTGCTCGCCCCCGAGCAGAGCGGAATTGAGAATCGTCAACGCGTCGGATCGCGCAGCCACGTAGCTCACGAGATCGAAGCTACGCGCCCGGCCGACGGCGCCTTCGCACAGCCTCGCCACCAGAGCCCGCTGTTGCGGCTCCCACTCCGGACGATGTTTTTCCAAATAGCGCTCCACTTCTTCCGGGGGCAAAGCAGCCAGCGGAAAAACCATCGATCGTGACCGGATGGTTGGAAGCAGTTCCCCGGGGTTCTCGGACAACAGAAAAATCGTCGCGAACTCCGGTGGTTCTTCTAGAACTTTCAGCAGCGAATTCGCCGCCTCTTTCATAAACGCCGAATCGGTGAAAACGTAAACTCGCTCCCGGGCGTCCGACGGACGGTAATAGATAGTTTCGATCACCCGTCGCACCTGATCCACTTTGATCATCATCTGTGGAGGGTCGGGAGGAATAATCAACACGTCAGGATGAGTTTGCACAAATAGCCGGGTATCTTTCTTATCGCCCTCCCGCAAACCTTCGCGCGTCTCCACCGCTTCGGCAAAACGCGCATCGAGATCGGCAGCCTGCGCGATGCGCTGGCAGTTTGTGCATTGCCCGCAAAAATCAGGAAGACCGTCTGTCTCAATCGGCGCGAGACAATTCAAAGCCTGCGCCAGCATCAGCGCTAGCGTGTATTTGCCCGAGCCGCGTGGCCCGGAAAGAATGACCGCGTGTGGAAAACGCTCCCGCGCCAGCATATCGCGCAAGCGATGAACCGTTTCGAAGTTGCCGTGAAAATCAGAGAAGCTCATCTATCAAGCAAAGCCAGAACATAATATAAAGTTATAGACATGCGTAGCCAACGATTCCTAGCGAATAACGTGAATAGAAATCCTAAGACGCAGATTTCTCCAAGCCCGATCCGCCGTATAAACGGGCGCCTTGAGCGCAATCGCGAGCGCTAAACACGCTCTGTCGCCCAATGACAGCCCTAAAGAACGAGTCTGTGGAAGCAAGCTGCCCGCTATCTTCGCTTGATCTTTATCGAAGGCCACAATCTCGGGAACGGGGGCAGTCACAGCCTCCCATGCCTCTTCGGGATTAACCCCAATCCCAAGCAGCTTTCCATATGCTTCAGTCACATTCACGGCGCTCATTCTCGCGCCCTCCAGCAACTCGAACTGTTCGGTAAAGATTTCCGAACCCGGCTCCTGGTTGAGAATGGCAAGCAGCACTGATGCATCCAGCACAATTCTACTCACGCTCTGCGGCCCTGCGGCGTTCGGAAATCAGTTCGTCCACCAAAGACGTTGTCGGAGCAACCCGTTTACGCACAAGTTGTTGTGCTTTGGCGAGGCGCTGGCGCAAAGTCGTGATTCGCAACTCCTGATCCTCAACTCGGAGAACCAAGGTTTCGCCCGGTCGTATATCCAGAGCACGTCGGAACGATGCTGGAATAACAATCCGTCCATTCTCATTAATGCGGGCATGACTCTCTTCAGTTTTCATGACATTTATTATATTATGTCATTTTCATATTTAGTGTCAAATCAAACGTCAAGTCACATAGCTATTAATCAGAGAAACCTTAGCTTCTTTTTCACCGCGTCGACGATTTTCATATGCGTCTGCTCTGGCGTTCCGCTGGCATCCACCACCACGATGCGTCCCGGTTCCCTCGCCGCAATCGCCATGTATCCTTCCCGCACTCGCGCAAAAAATGCGCGGTTTTCCTGCTCAAAGCGGTTTTCGTCGGCGTGTTTGCTGAAGCTCTTGTCCGCGCGGTCAGCAACAATCCGGTTGCGATTCCGAGCGCGCCCGATGCTCTTCGCCGGATCGGAATCGAGCATGATCGTCAGATCTGGCTGCAAATCCCCACAAAGGATGCGATGCAATTCGAGCACCGCTTCACTTCCCAGCTTGCGGCCGCTGCCCTGGTAGGCCTCGGTGGAATCGGTGAAACGGTCGCACAAAACGATCTGTCCGCGATCGAGAGCGGGCTGGATCACTTCCGCAATGTGCTGCGCACGCGAGCCAAACATTAATGCCATTTCAGCCATCGGCGACAATCCCTCGGTTTTCGAGTCGAGCAGCACACGCCGGATTCTCTCGCCCGTCGCCGTTCCTCCCGGCTCACGCGTTTCCATAACCTTGTGCCCGGCGGCACGCAGCTTCTCCGCCAGTTTGCGCATCTGCGTGCTCTTCCCCGTCCCGTCGAGCCCTTCGAAAGCAATGAATTTCCCGTGCCGTGACATCGTCGAATGATAGCAGCGCTGGTCCATCTCTGTACCGCTACTCGCTCCGGCTGCTAAAATCTAAAATTCTGCAATGCTGTGGCATTCGTTTCGTCTGTTTCATCGAGACCATGGGGGCCCTACAAAAATGAAACTCTCCAGATTCCTGGGAGTGATATCCGTCCTTTTTCTCTGTACTCTTTCCGCTTTATCCGCCACGCCACCAACTGTAACCATCTTTGTCGACGCCACTTCCGCTCCGCGCAAGATTTTCCACGCAAAGCTTAAGATTCCCGCCAGCGCCGGAGACCTGACTCTCTATTACCCGAAATGGATTCCCGGCGAGCATGCTCCCGACGGACCGGTCATCGATCTCGCCGGCCTCAAATTTTTCGCCGGCGGCAAAATCCTGAAGTGGCGTCGCGATCTGCTCGATGGCTTCACCATCCACGTAGAAGTTCCCGCCGGGGAAACCGAAGTAAACGCTGAATTGGATTTCCTTTCGCCTGCAACTTTTGAGAGCGGTTTCTCCGCCGGCTCTTCCGCCACCGACAAGATGGCGGTCATCAGCTGGAATCAAGTTCTGCTTTATCCCAAAGGCTGGAAGTCCGATGAACTCACTTACGTTGCCAGTCTGAAACTTCCCGCCAACTGGAAATACGGAACCGCACTGCCCATCGCATCCACCACCGCTGACAACGGTGAAACGCAAATCTCATTCAAACCTGCGCCTCTGAACACACTGGTCGACTCGCCTGTAATCACCGGCGAATTTCTCAAAGTCGTAAAACTCGCGGACGATCCTCCCACCGAGATGGACGTTGCCGCCGATAGCGCCGCCGCGCTCGAGCCTCCGCCAGAAGTCTGGGACCACTACAAAAATCTAGTCGTACAGGCCAACAAGCTTTTCGGCGCTCATCATTATCGCGACTACCATTTTCTTTTCAGCCTTAGTGATCACGTCGCGCACTTCGGCCTGGAGCACCACGAGTCCGACGACAGCCGTGTGGGCGAGCGGGGATTGGTGGACGAAACCGCCCGTAAACTGGAAGCCAGCCTGCTCCCTCACGAATATGTTCATTCGTGGAACGGAAAATATCGTCGCCCCGCCGACCTCACCACGCCGGATTACGAACAGCCGATGCAGGACGATCTGCTCTGGGTTTATGAAGGATTGACGAATTATCTTGGCACCGTCCTGACCGCTCGCAGCGGATTGCTCACCACCGAGCAGTCGCGAGACGACCTGTCTCTGACCGCCGCCGGCCTGGATCACACACCCGGCCGCACTTGGCGTAATCTGCAGGACACTGCCGATGCAGCCCCGCAACTTTACTTCTCTCCCGAGGCTTGGCACTCCTGGCGTCGCGGAGTCGATTTCTATGACGAAGGCACTTTGGACTGGCTCTGGGCCGACGTCATCATCCGCCAGCAGAGTAAAGGCTCGAAGTCGTTGGACGATTTCTGCCATCTCTTCCACGGCCCTCCGAGCACGGGGCCGATGGTGAAGACTTATACCTTCGACGACGTGGTGAATGCCCTGAATCAGGTCGTGCCGTACGACTGGCGCGGCTTCTGGGTGGAGCGCCTTACCAATCACGGTCCCGGCGCGCCGCTTGGCGGAATCGAAGGCAGCGGGTGGAAGGTGGTCTACGATAACACGCAATCGGAGCTGCTGCGTGGCGCGGAAACCGATGGACACATCGCAAGTGGCGCATTTTCGATCGGACTCGACCTTCGCGAAGATGGCGTCATCGTCGATACCATCGAAGGCATGCCCGCTGCGCTCGCCGGAATCGGCCCCGGCATGAAACTTGTAGCCGTGAATGGCCGCCAATATACTCCCGAGGTTCTGCGGGATGCGCTGAAAGCCGGCACGACCGGCACCGCGCCCCTAGAACTTTTGGTGGAGAACACCGACTACTACAAAACTTACAAGCTTGATTATCACGGCGGCGAACGTTATCCGCATCTGGTGCGCGATGATTCGAAGCCTGACTTGCTGACGGAGATTTATAAACCCAAATAGCATTTCGTAAAGGTAAGAAGGGAGCAAACAAATATGGACTCCGCCTGCGGGGATGCGCCTCGGCGCTCTCCGCGGAAGTTCTCAGCGCACTCTGCGTTTCAAGCTCTTTCTAGCCCGTCCCGGCGAAGCTCGCAACAAGAACGGCAGTACAGAAAATCAGTCGGATCCCTGCTGGGAATACCGGTTCTCTTGCTGTGCGCAGTCCTACCGGTCCGTTCCCAAACTTCCATCCTCGGATTCACCCCATCATCCGCAGCGCGCGAGAATCGCATCGAGACAAAATTCAAAGCAATTCCCTCCCCCGACGAAGAGCGCCGCCAGCATCATCTCTTCACCGCCGAGCCGCACGTCGCCGGTTCCCCGCGCAATAACGAACTGGCTCGCTACATCGCCGATCAGTGGCGCCAGGAAGGGTTGGATGATGTCGTCATCCGCCGCTACGACGTTTATGGAAGCAATCCAAAATTCACTTCTCTCGAAATGGTCGCACCGGTTCGCTATCGCGCCGTGCTGCGCGAAATGCCCGTCCCCGGCGATCCCGATTTAAAAAACAAAAGCATTAGCTCGGCGTGGAGCGGCATGTCTGCCTCCGGAGAAGTCACGGCGCCGCTCGTCTACGCCCACAGCGGCAATCCCGAAGATTACGATCTTCTGCGCAAGCAAGGCATCGACGTTAAGGGTAAAGTCGTCCTCGTCCGTTATTCCAATCCCTACAGCTATCGCGGATTCAAAGCACTCACCGCCGAACGCGAAGGCGCGGCCGCCATCCTCATCTACAGCGATCCCGCCGAAGACGGATTCAAGAAAGGCAAAGTCGTTCCCAACGGCCCCTGGGGCCCGGAATATCACATTCAGCGCGGGTCCATTACCTACGACTTCATGGTCCCCGGCGATCCACTCACTCCCGGATGGGCATCGATTCCCGGCGCCAAACGAATTCCGGTCGCGGAGGCAGTCTCGATTCCGAAAATTATGGCGCTGCCACTTTCCTGGCACGATGCCAAGCCTCTGCTCGCGCAAATGGATGGGCCCATCGCGCCAGACGATTGGCAAGGTGGACTGCCCCTCAAATATCACCTTGGCGGCAAGCGCGTCCGCGTGCACGTGAAAATCGAAATGGACAACTCCACGCAGCCCTACTACGTGGTCGAGGGCCGTATTCGCGGCGCAGAGTTGCCCGACGAATGGATCGTCCTGGGCAATCACCGCGACGCGTGGGTCTTCGGCGGCGTAGATCCGAGCAGCGGCACCGCGTCCATGATGGAACTCACACGCTCACTGGGAAAGCTGGCCAAGCAAGGTGTTCGCCCGCGACGAACGATTGTCGTTTGCAGTTGGGACGGCGAAGAAATGGGATTGACCGGTTCCACCGAATGGGGCGAGCAATTCGCCGACGAGCTGCGCAAGAAAGCCGTCGCCTACATCAACGTCGATTCCTCTACTTCCGGGCCGAACTTCCATGGACAGGCCGTAGCGTCGCTCGCTCCCATGCTTGTCGAAACCACGCACGCAGTGGAGGATCCATCAGGCAAAAGCTTGTATGAAGCTTGGAAAGAATCATCGGCGCGCGAGCGCCGCGAAGCCAAAAAAACTGAAGATGTCACAGACTCAAATCTAGCCGATACCCGCATCGGCAGCGGCTCCGACCATACCGTGTTCTTAAATTTCGTCGGCATGCCCGTCCTTGCCCTGCAGTTCGATGGTCCCTACGGCGTCTACCATTCGGCCTATGATGACTTTTTCTGGATGAACCACTTCGGCGATCCCGGCTACCGCTATCACACTCTGATGACGCAGCTCTGGGGAGTTCTCGCACTGCGCCTTGCGAATGCAGACCTGCTCCCCTTCGACTTCGCCAGCTACGCTGCTAACATCCGCGAGTTCGTGAATGAATTGTCAAAGGGCATGGCGACAAGAAATGACGTGGCCCAACTGGACCTGAAGCCAATCCTCGACGCCATCGATGACTTCGAAGCCGCCGGCAAACGCCTTGATGATTCTGCAGCCCATGCCCTCGCCTCCGGCGCAATCGATCCCAAACTCGCCGCCACTATCAATCACGGCGCCATGCAAGTCGAACGCAATTGGCTCAACCCCGAAGGCATCCCCGGCCGTCCCTGGTTCAAACACATCCTCTACGGCGCCCGCTTCACCTACGCTCACCTGGAGTTGCCGGGATTAACCGAAGCTGTCGAGAAACAGGACTGGCCAACGGCCCGGAAGCAAGCAGAAATCCTGCGCGAGGCGTTAATTAACAACACAAAACTGGTAACGGAGCTTAACTCAAGGTTGAACGGGGAGACGGCAGAAAAGTAGAGCTCGCAAACGGTAGCACTCAGTCGAATTCCAATACTTCCTGCTCCACCGGATTACTCCACACCGGAGCAAACGACTGCCGGTGCAACGGCGTCGGACCGAACTCCAGCAACGCAGACAAGTGCTGCGGAGTGCTGTAGCCCTTGTGCGAAGCCAGCCCATACTCAGGAAACACCGCGTCCCACTCGCACATCATGCGATCGCGCTCGACCTTCGCGAGAATGGAAGCTGCCGCAATCGAAACCGAAAGCGCATCCCCGTGGATGATGGCTTTTTGCGGCAGCTCGCAATCCAGCCGTAGCGCATCGATGAGCAAATGATCCGCCGCAGGTTGCAGTCGCATTACAGCCTCACGCATGGCCAGCCGCGACGCGTGGTAAATATTAATCTGGTCGATGCGCGCCGCGTCCACCGCTGCCACGGCCCACGCGATGGCATGTTCGCGAATGCGCGGCGCCAGCTGTTCGCGACGCTCGGGGAGAAGCAGCTTGGAATCGCGCAGACCCCGAATGCGGTAGCCGCGCTCGAGAATTACCGCCGCCGCTACGACGGGTCCAAACAAAGAACCGCGACCCACCTCGTCCACTCCCGCCACCATGATTGCGCCCCCATCCCACGCTTTTTTTTCGTAACGCAGCGTGCAGCGCAGCTTTTTCAGCAGGCGTAATTTCGCCGCTGATGGAGAAAGAGAAAATTCGGATGCGATCTTCGCAATACGAGGCATGAAAGAAACTTTCCACCATCTTGCCTCGCCTTAAGCCATCCCCGCAAGCCAGAGTGAAAATTATCTTGTGAATAATTCGTGCCGTTCCGCTTCCCTTGTGCCACTTTCGGCTCATAGTGGTCGCCGCATGGTAACCATTACCTCGGTTACGACCGTACATTGTCCGGTAGGACATGTACTGCTATGTTCACGGTAGATCGCGAGTCCGCGAGGAGTAGTTTTGAGCGCAAAACCAATCGAACCGCAGCCCGGGATTATGCCACCCGGGGTTATACCAATGGATAAACTGGTCCACCTGGCGCTGCCGGTGCGTCTTACCCACATGCAGAACGGCGAGCGTTGCGGTCCGGAGATGGCATGCACCTACGATATCCATCCCCGCGGCGCGCGCTTGCTCAGCTTTCGTGACGTAAAAGTCGGGGACTTGGTCACGGTCGAACGCGGACGGAACAAATCGGTCTGCCAAGTCGTCTGGACAGCGGATCCGAACTCCGCGCTGCGCGGACAGTTCACGGTGGAGTGCGTGGAAGGGGCAAAAACTCCCTGGGAAGACGAACTGCGGCAAATGCAGGAGCAATATCTGCCCATCAATCCTGATGCCCCAAAGAAAAAAACGTCGATGAATACGTTCGGCAGAGCCGACCAGAACCGGCGCCGTCATCCACGCTTCAACGTCGAAGGCGGAGCCGATCTATTGGAGATCGGCGGTCAATCGTGCGTAGAGGGCCACCTGGAACAGATTTCAGAATATGGTTGCCTGGTCAGCGCCACCAATCTTCTGGTTCCCGGCACCGGCCTAAGGCTGGCTCTCAATATTTACGATGTGAGCGTGGCGCTGAAAGGCAATGTGCGATATACCGCGGGAAACCGGGCCATGGGCGTGGAGTTTCACGAGATCCGCCAGGGCGATCGTCCCTTGCTGGAGTACGTGCTGAAACAAGTCAAAGGACGCCGCAACAAAGATTTTGCTGATCTCGAAGTGGTCACCGTCCCTTTGGCCGCAGCTGCGAGATGAGGCGTTAAGTTGAAGATTTCTTATTCGACGTCGCGCAGGCGCGCTGCCTTACCTCTTAGACCGCGCAGATAATACAGCTTGGCGCGGCGCACTTTCGACGAGCGCAGCAAATCCACCTTATCGATCACTTTCGAGTGGACAGGGAAAATGCGCTCCACACCCTGCCCAAAACTGATCTTGCGAACCGTGAAGCTGGCCTGCGGTCCGTTGTCGCGCTTGATAACCACGCCTTCGAACGCCTGCAAGCGCTCCTTGTCGCCTTCTTTGATCTTCACATGCACCCGGACGGTATCCCCAGGATGAAACGCAGGAATGTCGGTGCGTTGCGTTTTCGCCAGTAGCTTTTCGATGATTAAGTTCGACATGATATTTAGTCCCTCTAAATTCTGCTTCTCGATTCCCGATGTTAGAAGCTGGATGTTTATTTCCCGATCTCATCCCGCTTAATTCCCGCGAGATAGTCTTGATCCTCTGCACTCAGCATCGCGCCCTCCAGCAAGTCCGGACGGTTGCGCAACGTCTTCTCCAGTGCCCGCCGCCGACGCCAACGCCGAATTTCCTCATGGTTGCCGGACATCAAAGCCTCCGGTACGGCCATCCCGCGAAACTCCGCTGGCCGCGTGTAATGCGGATAATCAAGAAGTCCATTCGACCCGCAAGTCGAATCCGCACGGTCCAAAATTTTCTTCGCGTCAACCGTAAACGATTCCTGCCGGGTTGACGCCTCGTTTCCCACCGCTCCCGGAAGCAGCCGCATCACCGCTTCCACGATCACCGCAGCGGCGATTTCGCCGCCGCTCAAGACATAGTCGCCAATGGAAATCTCGCGGTCGGCGAGAAAATCCGCGACTCGCTCGTCCACTCCCTCGTACCGCCCGCAGACCAAAACAATACGATCGAGCAAGGCCAAGTCATTCGCAACATCCTGACTGAACCGTTGCCCCTGCGCCGAGAGCAGAACCACCGACTGCTTCGCTCGTCCTGCGATACGTTCATCCCGAGGAGCCAGACCCAGCGATTCCAAACATTCAAACAGTGGCTCTGGCTTCAACACCATCCCTTCGCCGCCACCAAAAGGACGGTCATCCACAGTACGGTGACGATCATGAGTAAACTCGCGCAGATCGTGCACCTGAATTTTCGCCAGCCCCATTTCCTGAGCCCGGCGCGTAACGCCATAATCCAACGGTCCACGAAAGAAGTCGGGAAAGATGGTTACAATGTCCGCCTTCATCGTAAAGCCAAAGTATCTCTACCCTGTGATCCTCTGTGACCTCAGTGTTTAACGCTTTTTCTTTCCTGCAGCCTGCTCCCGTTTTTCCTCCGCCGTAATCGGCGAGTTCACATCGAGTAGACCATCCGGCAAATTCATGCGCACCTGCTTGCGCTCGAGGTCAACGACTTCGAGGTAAGCCTCGGCGAAAGGAATCTCCACCAACTGGCTCGCCTCGCGCACCATCAAAAGTGGCGCTTCACCCGCGCCAAACTGAATATCCTCAATCCACCCGATCTCGCGTCCGCCGTCCAGCACGGAACAGCCGACCATATCGCTCACATAATTCCAGCAAGGCTGCAATTTCGAACGCTGGCTTTGCGGCACCTGCAATTCGCATCCCACCAGCGCTTCCGCTTCGGAAATCGAATCCACTCCGGCGAACTTAAAAACCAGCAATCCCTTGTGCGGCCAAAGCTCTTGCACTTCCAGTTCGCGGCGTTGAACTTCCGTCTCCCTGGGGAGCGCCAGCAACTTCATGCCGATAGTGAACCTGTCGGGAACCTGGCTGAAAATCTCGGCCGCAACTTCGCCGCGCCGGCCCTGCGTTTTTACCACCCGGGCCAGCGTAATAAACTCGCCAATTGTTTCAGGATCGCGAATGGTCCCCAAGCCTCGGCGGTCCGGCTGTCAGTCGATGACATCCAGCGTGTATCGCTTCCGTGTCCGCACTCCAGCAGCGCTCAACAAGGTTCGTAAAGCGCGTACGTTGCGTCCTTGGCGGCCGATAATCTTGCCCACGTCCGCCTCGGCTACTTCCAGTTCGATCACATCGCCATCCAGATGATCGACGTAGACCTCATCAGGAGCATCGACGATCCACTTCGCAATCTTCTCGACGAGAGCGCCAACGTTTCCACTAGCTTCAGTCATGGGGGATCAGTCTGTACGAGCCTACGCTACGGAAGCCGCTTGAGCAGCCACTGGCTTGGAATAGAGCTTCTCAACACGCTCTGACATTTGCGCGCCCTTCGAAACCCAATAGTCGACTCGCTCGCGCTTGAACTCGATGCTGGTCGGATTAGTTCGAGGATTATAAGTCCCCACCACTTCCACCGGACGTCCGTTGCGCGCACGCGCCTTCTCGATCACGACAATGCGGTAATAAGGTTGTTTGCGCGCACCCATGCGCGCCAGTCGAATCATTAACACAGAGATATATCCTTGTTCCGGAAGAGTCCGGCGAGGTCAAAACAAACATTTATTATGCAGGAGCTTAACGGGAATGGCAATAGCGGAGCGACTGGGTAGTGGCTCAACTTGGAGGTCGCCGCTGGCGATGGCCTGCCTAATCTGCCTTGTTAGCCTCTTCTCCCCAAGGTATCCACTCGCTAATCTCTTCCCAATGGTCAACCGTTTTGTCCGGTTGAAATCGGTCTACATCCCATGTGTACCAAAGTGGCGTTTTGCGACGGTTCCCAAAAACATCTTCGTACTCGATAACCGCCTTCATGTGCAGGGTGGCAGCTCCTCTTACGGCATCAGTGATATCGCCAAAGCCGAGCATCCCAAACAGTTCAACTTTTTCGGCTGGGCTTTCGGGACGCATAATAGTGGGCAGCGAGATGGCAACTCCCTTCGGTTCTTCACCGCCCACAGGGATTGGCCCCTTAGAGATGAATACAGTTCCCCTGCCGCTTACATTGAATGCGCTGGTCGGACCATGATGCGTGAGCAGGATGCTCTTACTCCTGTGATAAGGAAACCCTTCTTCCTGTATCTCAAGTCCAAGCGATTGGGTATCCGTCAATTCGATAACCAGTCTCGCTCGCTCCTTGCTAATTACCATTTCCAGATTTCGCTCGAGAACCTCAGTCTGCGAGGACATCTCGGTTACCTGTTCTTGTATGGCACGCCACTGACCAAACATTACTTGGCGTTGGTAGCCCATTTCGGCAATTTGCTCTTTGGCCGATTTCCACTGCTGCCACATAACGTGTCTCTGGTGTCTCATCTCATGGCGCTGCCTCCGCATCTCGCGGGCTTGACGACGATAAACCAGCCAAGTGAGGAACATGACAGCCAATTGCAAAACGCCAACGACGGCCAATGTCGCTGTAAACCCCATCAATTTCCGCTGGGTGGAGCGGTCTTCATCGGATGTTTGTTGGTTGCTTGTTCCTGCATGATTATTGGCTGCTGCGGCGTTTCCTTGGCTTATCGCTGCAATGGACGTTCCCGAGTTGTCTGGCGTAGCCCGTGCGGATGGAGTTTGATTACTATCAATATTTCTGGCGCGGGCTGCGCTCTTAGACCGATTGGTTTCGGTAGGCCCTTTGCCTTCTGGCGTCCTCGCCGGCTGTTGGGCAAAGATGATTAGCGCGATAATCAGCCATCTCATAGCGGCAAAATTGTAACAAAAGCGTACACGTTCAAATTAGGAACCTACCACTTATGGCTGTAGAATCTGCAAGTGGCGAAAACCGATAACAAGACCGACGATCGACTGCTATCGCGGCTGGAGCCTGTAGACAAGAAAGCTCCTACCTTCTCGGCACTCATGCGCCGCCTGAAACACGTGAAGTCGTCCGGGCCCTACACCCGAGACGAGACGAACGAACGCTAGATCCTTTTCCGCTCTTCCAGTATCTTTCCCCGCCCTGCTAGACTCAAACATTTGGAGGAAATGCTTTGCAGTCAGTCTATATTCTGTCCGCCGTCCGCACGCCGATTGGAAAATTCGGCGGATCGCTCGCCTCACTAACTTCGGCCGATATGGGCGTGGCGGCCGCCAAAGCTGCAATCGAGCGTGCTGGAATCCAACCGGATCAAGTCGAAGAGACTATCTTCGGCAGCGCCCGGCAGGCGGGAGGCGGTCCGAATCCAGCGCGGCAGATTTCCATCCGCAGCGGCGTGCCGCAGGAAGTTCCCGCGTTTACCGTCAACAAAGCATGCGCCTCCGGATTGAAATCCATCGCGCTCGCGTACCAGGCAATCCTGCTCGGCGATTCCAGTTGCATTCTGGCCGGTGGCACGGAATCCATGTCGCGCGTTCCTTATTACCTTGAAGCCCGCTGGGGATACCGGTTGGGCAATCAGGATCTAGTTGACGGCATGTATTGCGACGGTTTTTTCTGCCCCATGGCGAAAATGGTGATGGGCGAAACCGCCGAACTCCTGGCTGAGCACTACAAAATTTCCCGCGAGGAGCAGGACGAGTACGCTCTACAGTCGCAAACCCGCGCCGCCCGCGCCATTGCCGCAGGACGGTTCGATGCCGAACTTGTCCCGGTCACGATTGAAAGCAAGAAGGGAGCAACTACTTTCAGCCGCGACGAGCATCCATTCGCCGACGCGAGCCTGGAGAAGTTGAGCAAACTGGCTCCTGCATTTTCGAAAACCGGAACAGTCACCGCAGGAAATTCTTCGGGCATTACAGACGGCGCTGCCGCGGTGGTTCTAGCGAACGAGCATTTTGTGAAGACGAACAATCTCAAGCCGCTGGCTCGGATCTCAGCCATCACTTCCGCTGGAGTCGATCCGCGTACCATGGGAATCGGTCCCGTCCCCGCTTTCCGCAAGCTGGAAGATAAACACAACCTTCGACTGCATGACTTCGGCTTGATCGAACTGAACGAAGCCTTCGCGGCCCAGGTGATCGCCTGCGACCGCGAATTGAACTTCAACCGCGACCGCCTCAACGTGAACGGCGGCGCGATCGCGCTTGGCCATCCCATCGGCTGCACCGGAACCCGAATTACGGTCACCCTGCTGCATGAAATGCTGAAGCGCAATGTACAGCGCGGAATGGCTACGCTCTGCGTGAGTGGCGGAATGGGCATGGCGCTGGCCCTCGAAAATGCAGCCTGATCCTCGACTCGTAATCCGGTCTGACATGGCGGCACCTGTCACAAAGTGGGAAGCGAAGCCTTGAACGGCCGCAGCACTGTGAAATACGAAGGCATCAATGCCAAGGGGAAAGCAGCACAGTATGGCTCGACTCAAAAGCGCGATTCCCCGTTAAATGGGCAAGAACGACGCTGGCAGACTTACGAACATCCAAGAAGAGCCGCAGCTAGCAAGTTTGTTCCAGGCTCCCGCCGATTACACCAAGATGGATATGAGCGGCAAGATGGATATGCGCGGAATGATGCAGCACAAACAGTGAAACACGGTTCTAGCTGTAGCGGTCGCGTTGACGTCCTTAAAACGCGGTCGCTATACTTTTTTCACGGCTTAGTTTGAGGAGACAGAATGCCCCTTTCCGCAGTAATCGTGGACGATGAGCAACTCGCCCGCGACGAACTCGCCTTCCTGCTAAAAAGTGCCGGCGACGTGAACGTCGTGGCCCAGGGTAAGAACGGTCTCGAGGCCATCAACCTCATTAAAGAACACAATCCCGATCTGGTTTTTCTCGACGTCCAAATGCCGGGACTGGACGGCTTCGGAGTGATCAAGAAACTTCTCGACAAGAGAATTCCTCTCCCCAAGATCGTCTTCGCTACGGCGTTTGATCAATATGCGGTGAAGGCGTTTGAGGTCAATGCGGTAGATTACCTCTTGAAGCCTTTCGACAAGAAGCGTGTCGGACAGGCCATCCAAAAAGCGCGGCTTCAGCAGGAAACCGAAAGCTTGCCAGCTGAGAAAATCGACACCCTGATGCGCATGCTGCAAGCGCCCAAAACCCAGAGTTCGAAGATCCTGCTCAAGGCTGTAGGGCGAATGTTTCTGGTGGATCAACGAGAAATCTGCTACGCCTGGATCGAAGACGGGGTTATTACCGTCGTCACCGCAGGCCCCTCCGGAATGGAAGGTCACTCCAACTGCCGCACCCTGGAGGAACTACTCTCCTGCCTGGATGCAGGACTGTTCTGGCGCGCTCACCGCTCCTACCTGGTGAACATCAATCGAATTCGGGAAGTCGTCCCTTGGTTTAAAAGCTCGTACCAGTTGCGCATGGACGATAAGAAGCAGAGCGAGATTCCAGTCAGTCGGGCTCAGACCAAACGTTTGCGGGAACTCTTTGGGCTCTGAGTGCCCGATGCCGCGTTGGCCGGGGAGGGCTGCCACCGAGGACAAATCCTTGCCTGAGCTTGATCCGGCGGAGTGCTCGGCTTTTTCGACAGCGGCGTACAAATCCTTGATCAGTGTGCCAGTATACAAGTGTGCAGCCTAGTTCTGCCCGGCCTCAAAGCGGCCAGATCGGTCGGGCATGTAAGAGGAAACCAGTTGAAGTTTCTCCACGCCCTTTGGAAGAATCGTTAGACGGCTAAAGCCTCCAACCCTGTCCGGTCTCGAATCACAAGCGTCGCTCCTTCCAGACGTATCAGTCTTTTTTTCTTCAGATTACTTAGCAATCGCGTAACCGTCTCGCGCGACGAACCAATTCTTTGGGCCATCTCCTCGTGGGTCATCGCGGAATGCAGCCGCTGCTCGTTCAGTTCCTGACTTCCCCGCGGCGCGCACGACAGCAAAAGTCTCGCCAGCTTTCCTGAAGACGAACGCGCCAGCACCAGGTCGTGAATATCTCGATACGCCCCTTGGAATTCACGGCTCAGCGACTGCGCGGCATGCACTCCAACTTCGCTCTCGTTCTGCAGCAGTATCATAAGATCCTGGCGCCCAATAAAATCTAATTGGCATGCCGTACTGGTCTCCGCCGTCATTTCGTAGTTCGTCCCTGAAATAGCCGCACTCAGTCCCAAAACCTCGCCCGACTCGGCTTGTTTCAAAATCAACACTTTGCCTTCTTTGGACGTAGTCGACAGCTTCACTTTTCCCGAGCAGAGAACATACACTCCACGCGGAGTCTGCCCCTCCACGAAAAGTAGCGCCCCCGATGGCATCACGCTGTGGTAACTGGCGGCGTCTACCGATCTCAATACCGGCTGTGAAAACCGGCAAAAATAACTGTCGCGGCTGGTCTTGCAACCCATGCAACTTTCGATCACGTCTAGGCCGTAGGGAACCCTCATGTCTACCTCCTTCGTGGAACTACGCCGCTCTTTTTCCCTGTAACCCAAATCTTCCGGAAATTGAGGCTTCAGTTCCTGGGTCCGTTCCAATAGGGATAGCGCGTGCGCCCGGGTATCGGAGTTCCCGCTGCGCGTTGCGGATATGACCTCCCACGCCGCAGATGGATCAGCCGTATATTCCCACTCCAACTGGCTGGCGAACAGATACAAGGGATCGATCTCCGATGCGCCCTTCGCTGGCGCACTATCCACCACCCACTGTCCCTGTGTGGGTACAGCCAGGTAAGCTGGCGTTCGGGAAGTCCAATCTTCCTCAAGAGCCAGCGGTCGCCCCCGCCAAACCTCGACCTGCAAGTCATGATTACTTTTCAGAGATGCGCCGGTGCGCTCCGGCAGCAAGCGCACCAAATTGTTCGGCGGGTAATTCCTGGCCACTAACAAGGTTCACGCCCCAAGCGAGCCCTTTGCGACGAGTCCGCGGCTCGTCCATCCGCCTTCGGGAAGACTTCTAAACGCTTTCTAGTTTTCCCAATTAGAAAGGTGCTAGAGCACTTGTCGTTCCAGAATGGCTCACCCGCCAGCAACCGTCTAAGTCTTAGAAAAAACTGATCTTCGAAGATGAGCTTTCACGGAACTCTCCCGACCCTGCCGATAAGTCGGCAGACTGTAGATACGTCGGCACGCAGTGGCACAAACATCCCAACTTGACCATGATCTATCCTAAAGCGGGACCCGTATAATCCTTGCGAGTAATTCCGAGCCGCTTCATCTTGGATTGCAAAGTTGTTCGCTTAACCGCGAGCCGCCGAGCCGCCCCCTTTGCTCCTGAAAGCATTCCCCCGCTCTCGCGAAGAATGCGGATAATATGTTGCCTTTCAGTGCTTTCCAGTGAAGGTTCCACGACGTGGCTTGCTGCCTTGAGATCCGCCAAAGGAGATCGCAGAGCCGTCCCTTCCGTGAGAATTACCGATCGCTCGATAAAGTTTTCCAATTCCCGAACATTACCCGGCCAATGCCAATTGGTCAGGGCATCCATCGTTTGAGTGGGGATGGTCTCGATTGCACGATTCATCCTGGTGGCAAATTTTCGAACAAAGTAGCGCACCAGAATGGGAATATCCTCTCGTCTTTCGCGCAGCGGAGGAACCCGAATCGGGAATACGTTCAGGCGGTAAAACAAATCACTGCGAAACTCTTTGTCCGCAACGCTTCGAGCCAAATCCCGATTGGTGGCTGTGATCAGCCGCAAGTCTACCTTGATGGTTTGAATCCCCCCTAGCCTTTCGAATTCATGGTCCTGCAAGACCCGCAGCAGCTTTGGCTGCAATTCCTGCGAGATTTCCCCAACTTCGTCGAGAAAAAGAGTACCTTTGTCAGCCAGTTCAAGTCGACCCACCTTCTGGCGGACTGCTCCCGTAAATGCGCCCTTTTCGTGACCGAATAATTCGCTCTCCAGCAGCCCGGTAGGAATCGCAGCACAATTTAAAGTAATGAAACTCTTGTCCTTCCGTTTACTGCTGGCGTGAATCGCCCGCGCAACCAAACCCTTGCCTGTCCCGGTTTCGCCCAGCAGCAGAACCGTGGCATCGCTATCGGCAACCACCGAGACTTGCTCCAGCACACTCCTAAGCGGCCGGCTTTCTCCGACGATTCCTTCCACATGAACTCGCTGGTGACTGTGACCTTCCAGATAGCGTTTTTCCCGCCCCAACCGATCCTTCAATTGCTCGATCTCCCGTGCGATTCTCGAGTTTTCCAGAGCAGTCGCCAGTTGCGCGGCAACCTGATTCAAGAGTTCCAGATCGTCAGTCTGGAAAGCGTCGGCTCGTGTGCTGCCCAGCACCAGCACGCCCAAAGGTCCGGTGGGCCGGATCAAGGGAACGCAACACAATGACTGCAATCCTTCCGTCAAAAAGTGATTTGCAATCTTCGAATCGAATCCTTTCATCTCCTCTTTGGTGAAGATGATCGGCACTCGCTTCTGCAAGGCTTTGCCTGCAGGGCCCCGCGGAGCGCTGATTTGGGGACCGAAGCCAAGATCCTTTGCCAGGGGAAAATCGATGGCCTGCCGCACCAGTTCCCGGCTCTGTTCGTCGCGCAACGAAATGGCCGCGTATTCCTGCCGCAGAACCCGGCGCAGATAAGCGGATATCCGCGGGAAGACCTCCTTAACGTCAACATCCCGCTTTTTCGCCAGCAGACGGCCCACTTCCGTCATCACCTGGCCACGCTTTTTCTCCGTCTTTAGTTTTTCGGAAACGCCCCGAAAGGATTCCTCGAGCTTCTTCTGTTCGGTAATCTCAATGGCGACAATTCCGATCTGTGACACCCGGCCACTCCAATCTTGAATGGGTACGTAGTGCTCAATCCAGTGGCCAGGCTCCGTCCTGGTCGGCAATACCGCGCTAACTTCCCGATTCAATAGAGCCTGCCCGGTCGATGCTACATTCGCCAAGTTCGGCTCGATGAGTTCAACAAAATCACCCAGGACTTCGCGGACGCTTTTCCCAAGATGTTCTTGCACCGCTACACCGTTCATCTCCGCCATCGCGTGGTTGATCCCCACGTAGCGGAGTCCCATATCCAAAATGCAGAGACCTACCTTGGACGCCGTGGAATGAACTCGTAGGAGTTCCTCCCATTCTTTGAGAGATTCGGGAACCGCGAAAGAAGCCGTGTTCTTCCTTTCCTTGTTCGTATCTTCAACCCTATCTTCCGGGTGGCTTGTCATAAGCCAACTCCGCTGTTCACTTCGTGTTTTAGGAATCCCGGGGCAAGACTGTGCGGGAACAACTCGAATCCACGAAGGGGAAGAATCGTCGGTTGCAGTAGGGTCAAAACTGCGAGTAACCATCGTGTTCTGTGGAAGAAGCAGAATGATGATACGGACTGCGACCGCAGCATCGGGCGCCGCAGAAAGAAATCAAAACCCGGCAAATCTGAGAGGGACATCGTATGGATAGCTCCCGCGGCTCTTACCCCCTCAGCAGAGCCACTGTAGCGTTCTTAAATCTCGGGGATTATAGTTAGGATTTCTGCCAGAACCTGTTCAGACCTTTGCAAGTTCGTTTTTCGTAACAGAATCCACATACAACAAAAGTATTGACGTTTGCTTTCTCTTGCTGGCGGCCGTAGTCGCACTATCAATGGGAGACTATAATCAGTCCATGGCCCGGGGTTGGGAAAGTAAGTCGGTTGAGGCGCAGCAGGAAGACGCGGCCAGCGAACAGTCGCTTAAAAAGCCGCGACTGACACGGGAACAGGCTGATCGCCTTCGCGAAAAAGAGAGCCTTCAACTGTCCCTCAGAAACGTGGTCAAGCAACTTGAGGGCAGCTCGAACTCGCAGCGGCGCGACATGTTACAGCGCGCTAAGTCCGACTTGGAGCGAAGGATCCAGACCCTCAGTGCCGCTTAGGAGCTCTGCGATTCTGAGGTTTTTTTCGTTTTTCGTAAAATTAAGATCGCGAAAATTAGCTGACGGTAGCGGACTGGGCTGCGGCTCCCGATGGATGGCAATGGTAATACGTTCCTACGCCTGACGTATAATTGTGCTTCCATGAAGGCCTACGTGTACGTCTCGCTCAAGAAGAGTGTGCTCGATCCTCAAGGTAAGACAATCCACGGCGCGCTTAAAAAGATGGGTTATAAAGGGTTGGAAGAAGTGCGTCAGGGAAAGTATTTCGAGCTTACGCTGGACGGCGGATTAAGCCGCGAAGAAGCTCAGACTGAGGTTGAGCGCATCGCCCGCGAAGTACTTACCAACCCTGTCATCGAAGAGTTTCGCTGCTCCCTCGCAGACTGAATTCCTGGAGTTCCCGCATGTGTGGAATTGTTGGCTATGTCGGCAAAAAGGAAGTAGTTCCCATCATTATTGAGGGCCTGCGCCGCCTCGAGTACCGCGGCTATGACTCGGCGGGCATCGCCGTCGCCGGCAATGGGGATCAACTCCAACTGCGCCGCGCCGAAGGCAAATTGCGCAACCTGGAGGAGGCGATTCGCCTAAAGCCCCTCGAAGGGACTTACGGCATCGGTCACACCCGCTGGGCCACGCATGGCCGTCCCACCGAAGAAAACGCTCATCCTCATCGCGACTGCACCGGCAAGATCGTGGTCGTGCATAACGGCATTGTCGAAAACTATCTCAGCCTGAAGAAAAAGCTGATCGAAGAAGGCCATAAGTTCTCCACTGAAACCGACACGGAAGTCATCGCGCACCTGATCGAAAACCATCTTTTCAAAACCGGCAATGGCCATCGCCCCACTTTGGAAGACGCCGTTCGCCGCACCGTGAAAGAACTTACCGGTGTCTTCGCCCTGGCCGTGATTTCTGTCGATGAACCCAATAAAATCGTCGCTGCCCGCAACGGCCCTCCGTTAGTGATTGGTCTCGGCAACGATGAATACTTTGTCGCCTCCGACGTTCCCGCCATCCTTTATCACACCCGCGACATTTTCTTTCTAGCCGATGGCGACCTCGCCGTCGTCACTCCTTCGGGCGTGGATCTCACCGATTTTGAAGGAAGACCCATTCGCCGCCAGATACAGCACGTGACCTGGGACCCGATCATGGCGGAAAAGGCCGGCTTCAAGCATTTCATGCTCAAAGAAATTTATGAGCAGCCGCGTGCTATTCGCGAAACCACGCTGGGACGAGTTTCCCTCGACGCAGGTCACATCTTCCTCGATGAAATGCAGATCACCGAAGCTGAATTCCGCGCCGCGAAAAAAATCAACATCGTGGCCTGCGGCACCAGTTGGCACGCCGGACAAGCTGGCAAGTTCATGATTGAGAGTTTTGCTCGCGTCCCCGTCGAGGTCGATTACGCCAGCGAATGGCGTTATCGCGACCCCATCGTCGCCGACAACACCATCACCCTGGTGATCTCGCAATCCGGCGAGACCGCGGACACCATCGCCGCTCAGCGCGAAGCCAAGGCCAAAGGCTCGCACACACTCGCCATCTGCAACGTCGTCGGTTCCATGATCACTCGCGAAGCCGCCGGAACCATCTACACTCACGCCGGTCCCGAAATCGGCGTCGCGTCCACTAAAGCTTTCACCTGCCAGCTCACCGCGTTATATCTTTTTGCTCTATACCTTGCGCAAGTGCGCGGTGCCATGACCTCGGAACAAATTCGCGCTGCCGCCGAAGAACTCACGTTGATCCCCGGTAAGTTGGAAACCATCTTGACCCACGATGAAGCCTGCGAAGACTTAGCCAAACGCTTCCAGCGGGTTCATGACTTTCTATTTCTCGGCCGCGGCATTCACTATCCCATCGCCCTCGAAGGCGCATTGAAGCTGAAAGAAATCTCCTACATCCACGCCGAAGGCTATCCCGCCGGAGAAATGAAGCACGGCCCCAACGCCCTGATCGACGAAAATCTTCCCGTAGTCATCATCGCCACTCGCAACGTGAATGATCCTGATTCGATGCTGCGCTACGAGAAGACAATGTCAAACCTGAAAGAAGTAAAAGCCCGCTCCGGCGTGGTAATCGCGCTCGCCACCGAAGGGGACGAGGAAATCAAAGAATCCGCCGACCACGTTCTCTACGTTCCCGCCGCGCCCGAAAACCTTTCGCCGATTCTCGAAATCGTTCCCTTGCAGTTGCTGGCTTATCACATCGCCGTCCGCCGCGGCTGCGACGTGGATCAACCTCGCAACCTGGCAAAGTCGGTCACGGTCGAGTAATTCGTTTTCATGGCGCGGTTTGGCTTTTTCGCTACTTTCCCCTGTCGATCTCATCTAGAATAGGTGATGTCGCTGTTCAAGACCTTCACCGCGCGCCTCGTATCCTCCGACAGCCTATCGGAATACACGAAGCACCTCGAATTCGAGGTGGTCGGAGAGAATCGCTTCGGATTCGTCGCCGGCCAGTGGCTTTCTTTCCGCCATTCGAAGCCGGATGGAGAGGAAATCACTCGCGCGTATTCCATCTGCTCGCCTCCAGCCGAAGACAATCACTTTGCGCTTTGTCTCAACCGTGTGCGGAACGGCTTCATGTCAAATTTTCTCTGCGATATGAACAAGGGAGACCAAATCTCTCTACAAGGACCATTCGGCGATTTCACCCTTCACCCGCCCATGCACGATACGATATTCATTGCAACCGGTACCGGCATTGCTCCCTTTCGCTCCATGCTCCACTGGCTTCTGGCGGACGCGTCCCGCCATCAGGGAAAACAGCTCTTTCTTTTGTTCGGCAACCGCCGCGAAGAAGACATCTATTACCACCCCGAATTCTTGCGCTTGGCCAATCTTCACCCAAACTTTCATTACCTCCCGACACTCAGCCGCGCCGATGACAACTGGCAGGGACTTCGCGGCTACGTGCAGCAACACCTTCCGGAAATCGCCCAAGGCAGGTTCGACATGCACGCTTACGTCTGTGGTCTGGACAAAATGGTCAGCGCGAATCGTGAATTGCTGAAATCGCTGGGCTGGGATCGCAAGTCCATCCGGTATGAGAAGTACGACTGACGATTCTTCGTCTAAAGCTGACTACCTGAACAACTCTCCCCGCATGGAAGTCCATCAAAAGTTCTGCACCTAACTAAATCGTATGAGGGCTTATGGCAAGCACAAAACAGAAAGCAGCCGCTAAAAAGAACATCAGAAAAGCCGCGAACGCTGCAAAGAAGAAACGCACCATCGCGCACCTTCCCAAGAAAACCCGCACCGCGCTTGGCAAGCAGGCGTCGAAAGTGGCTCGTAGTAAGAGCTAGAGCTGGGCTACTCCATGGCGGGTTCAATATCGGTATGGCAAAAATCGTCGCCCTTGAAAAGCAACGTCTCGCCTTTTTCCTTGGCGAGCGCGTAAGCGAAACAGTCACCGAAATTGAGTCCTGCGGGATGCCGCCCTTTGCCAAAATCGCGATAGGCTTCGCGTGCCAGGTACGCCTGACGCATTGTTACTGGCTCCACGGCGATTTGGACATCGCGGAGTAAGTCGTCGAATCGTCGGCTGAGCACCGGATTTCGGTTGCCGTCAACAATAACGGCGGCCTCAACATAGCTGACCGCCGACATGCGACGAAGTTGTGGTCGCTCCAGGGCTTCTCCAATCGCGGCGGCCTCAGGTTCATTTCGCAGGATTGCGATAATCACCGACGTGTCCACAATCACTTAGGCAACCCTTTCTCGTCGTATAACAGGTCGCCATGCTCTACCGAGCCGTACGGCTCCTTCCATAAGGGAGCGCATTCCCTCCCGATCTTCAGCAGCCGTTCCACCTTGGTCATGCCGGCCCCACGAACCCGCTCCAACCGCTCGCGTAGCGCCTCGCGAACCGCCGCCGTCATGCTCTCGTTCGTCAAACGGGCCAGTTGCCGCGCCATGCGATGTGCTTCTTCGTCCTTAATGTTTAAACTCATGAGGATTCTACCTTATACCTTCACGCTCCACCATTCTACCACAGACATGCGACAGTCTCCAGCAAACCCAAGCCAGCGCCCCAATCCCCGCACCCCAAACCACAAACGCCGTATCCACCACCCACTTCGGCGCCGCTCCAACCCTGCGTAGTAAGAACGGCAGAAAATTCCACGTCGTGATGTGAACGTAATCCCACGCGTCCTGCGTCATGGATTCATTATTCAATCCCCAGGCATCCATCTTGCCCAGCGCAAACGCGGCAATATTTTTGAAGCGCAACGCAATCACAAACGTCGGGTGGCCCAGCGTCTCCATCTGATAAATCTCCAGCGGCAACCAGAACGCAAGCGAAGCAAGCTGAATCACCAGACTCACTGCGATTAGCACAATCCCCATACGCCATATCCACGTGCTGATACTGGCGCGGTAATGCAGCAACAACGGCACTGCCAGCAGCGCTGCCATCTCCACTGACGTCGACACATACCGGTCACCCCAGGCAAAATCTCCCGCCCAGTAGGTGTATTTCGCGTAAAAACAAATGTAGCCAAGCAGCAGAAGAAGCGAAGTCGCGCCATAGGCGCGAACCTCCGGCGGCAGCCGCTTCCACAGAATGATCAGCAGCACAATCGCCAGCACCAGCAGCGGATCGAACAGAAAAATCGATTTCTCCGCCTTAAACAATGGTCCCAGAAAGCCATCAAGAAAAGGCGTACTCCAGGGAAAATTTGCTGGCAGCGTGGGATCCTGCATCCGCTGCTCTTTCGCAAACAACGATACGTACGTATTCGTAAACGATCCGAAACGGTACAACTGATAGAGCCTGTCCACCAGGATAAAGAACGCATATACCGGCGCGGCAATCTTGCAGTACGCCACAAACTTCTGCCAGAGTTCCCGTCCGCGTACCTGCTCAAACCAAAGCACGAGAAGCAAAAAAGTCCCCGCCGCCAACAGATCAAGACCAGTAGTCAACCGTGTCAGCAGGTTCAGCCCCAGCGCCGCGCAGCCGACCAAGAGTGCGCGCTGGCTCCCGGTTCGCAACCACTCATACTGCAAAGAAAATCCGACCAGCGTTAGCAGCATGATGTAATTATTTTCCATCATGTTCTGCGTGTAGTGGAGATGCGTGGTACAAAACAGCAGAGCCAACAGCCCGAGCACCGATTCCCGCACCGAAAATCGCAACTGGCGAAGCAGGCGAAAGGCCACCAGCACGGTCAATACATTCACCAGAATGCTCGTGCTATAACTCACCACAATGCTGCGCACCGCGGGATCATCGGTGTAGTCCGAAAATATCCTCCAGTGAGAAATCCACGTGCCCACCAGATCCGCGGGAAGCATCAGCAAAGATTGTCCGATGCCATACCAGCTGTATAGCTGGCCTCCGCGCCCGTGCAAACCGAACTCCGGATATTCATTGGGAAACACTTGCGGTTCCGAAGTCCACAGCCAGTGCGTAGTCTGCAGCCGGTGCATCGTGTCCGCTGTACCCAGTTCTCCCGACTGCACCACAAAAGCCAGCAGCCCCGCCGCCAGGCACAACAACACCATAGGATCATTGAGGAAACGAAAAAGGCGCGAACCCATCGCTTGGATGGTAATACAAGGGGGTCCTCAAGCTTCGGCGTTCGCGCGCCAAACTCGCGCCCGCCCAAAGCGAGTTACCCATCGGGCCCACTTGCTGCCCGTCTCGCGGTAGACTGTACCAATAAATTTCATGCCTTCATGCTCATCCTGTGGAACCGAAGTGCCTGCGACTGGCCGCTACTGCTCCGCATGTGGAGCGCCAGCCAGCAATACAGATGACCTTGCCACTCTCGACTTCGCCACAGCAACTTCGCCTCTGCCTCCGGGCCCTGCCTCCGCAAGCTCGTCGCGGCCTTCTAGTTCGTCCGAATATCTAAGCGAAGGCCGTTTCCTTCCCGGCCGCCTGCTTGCCGGACGGTACCGCATCATTGCGCTCCTGGGTAAAGGCGGCATGGGGGAAGTCTACCGCGCCGATGACCTTACGCTCGGCCAGCCCGTAGCCCTCAAGTTTCTCCCCGACGAAGCCGCCCGCGATCAAGCTCTGCTCGAGCGCTTCAAGAACGAAGTGCGGATCGCGCGCCGGGTTTCTCATCCCAACGTTTGCCGCGTCTACGATGTCGGCGAGGTCGAAGGCCACACATTCTTCACCATGGAGTATGTCGACGGCGAGGACCTCGCGTCTCTTCTGCGCCGCATCGGCCGTCTACCCGAAGATAAAGCCCTCGATATAGCACGCCAGCTTTGTGCCGGACTCGCTGCGGCCCACACTAAGGGCGTTCTGCATCGCGATCTGAAACCCGCCAATATCATGCTGGACGGCCGTGGCCAAGTCGTAGTTACCGATTTCGGTCTAGCCGGAGTCGCCGATCAGATTCACGGCGCAGAAATCCGCAGCGGGACTCCAGCCTACATGGCTCCAGAGCAGTTGGCGGGAAAAGAAGTCAGCACGCGTAGCGACATTTATTCACTGGGGCTTGTGCTGTATGAAGTCTTCACCGGAAAGCGTGCGTTCTCCGAGAAAACACGTCAGAAGCCGCGAACAGACGCAGATGTGACTCCGAGCCGGCCATCGTCGATCGTCAAAGATCTCAACCCGGTGATTGAACGTGTCATCCTTCGTTGCCTTGAGAACGAGCCATCGGCGCGGCCTGCAACTGTCCTTAGCGTAGCTGCGGCTTTGCCGGGCGGCGATCCGTTAGCTGCAGCTCTGGCTGCAGGCGAGACGCCGTCCCCACAGCTGGTCGCAGCATCTGGTGAGACGACTGGACTGCGTCCGCGAACCGCTTTGGCCTGTCTCGCTTCAGTGTTGGTAGCCTTGGGCATACTCACATTCCTTGGCGTTCGCTATAGCGCCCTGGACCGAATGCGGCTGGAGCTGACGCCCGAGGTTCTTACCCAGAAGGCGCGCGAGATCGTCGCGCGGCTGGGATATCCTGACCGGCCCGCGGATAGCGCCTCCGATCTCTACGGCGACACCGATTTTCAGGAATATGTGGAGAAGAACGATAAACCACTTCCCGATTGGAATCGAATATTGGCAGCGCGCCCCTCGCTGCTCGGCTTCTGGTACCGGCAGAGTCCTGGTGACATGGAGGCGAATGGATTTCGGGATCAGTTGTTGAACCCGGGAATCGTCACGCGAGACGATCCACCGCCCACTCTTTCGGGAATGATCAACGTAGAACTCGATCCACAAGGGCGCCTCACTTATTTTCGGGCGATTCCCCCGCAGAAGGACGGAACCGCCACGCAGTTCACGACATTTGACTGGAATATTCTGTTCGCCGCCGCGGGTCTAGATCCTGCGCAGTTTCAGAAGGCGGAGCCGATGTGGAACTCGCTGGCTGCCTCCGACACTCGCTCGGCATGGACCGGAACCTGGCCGGGAACGACGCGTCCGCTACGCGTAGAGGCTGCTGCGTGGCACGGCAAGTCGGTTTTTTTCTCGCTCATCGGCGACTGGACTAAGCCGGACCGCATGAAGAGCGAACCCTCCACCGGAAAAAAAATACAGCAGTACATCTTCCTCGCCCTGGCCGCAGGTTTCTTTTTTGGAATCATTCATCTGGCGCGGCTGAATTATCGCCGGGGGCGCGGCGATCGTGAAGGCGCTCTTCGTCTGGCCGCGGTCATGTTTGCGCTTGAAATCTCATTGTGGCTTTGTCGTGGGCATATTGTTGCCGGTATGGATATGGTTGGCGCGCTCTTCATTGCAGTCAGCACCGCGCTGTTTGTTTCCGGCACGACTTGGATGTTATATCTTGCGCTCGAACCCTGGGTGCGGCGGCGCTGGCCTCAAACCATTATTTCGTGGAGCCGCTTACTCTCCGGCCAGTTTCGTGATCCGCTGGTGGGACGCGACATTTTGTTCGGCGTGATGCTCGGCGCAGTCTGGGTCCTTATTTTCCAGCTCCGCCAAATTCCCTTGTCGCACCTTGGTGCCGCGCCCGTGATGGCTCAAATCGAATATCTCGCGGGCGGGCGCGAGGCGTTAGGCGCCTGGTTGATGCAGATCCCGGCTTCGATTCTAGGGACATTGCAGTTCTTCTTCCTCTTACTGGGTTTGAAATACTTACTGCGCAAAGACTGGCTGGCAGCGATCACGTTTGTTTCCATTTTCGCTCTGGCTCAGGGACTTCCCTCCTCCTATGTCTCGGTGGACCTGCCCATGTGGGCGGTAATCTATGCCATTGCCGTGCTAATCGTCTATCGCTTCGGGTTGATCCCACTGGCTTGCGCCATCTTTACCGTCAACATGCTCGGCAATGTCCCGTTCACCGTCGACCTCTCCGCCTGGTATATGAACACCTTCCTTCTCGCGCTGCTCAGTGTTGTGGCCCTGGCCGGTTGGGGCTTTTATCACTCGCTGGGTGGCGAGCCCGTCTGGCGCCCCGAGATCGATTGATCGGGGAAGCCTGCAAATTTCCCGCTCAGGTTCTCGATGAAATCGTTCTTCTCAGAAACCGCTTCATTTCTAACCAGATACAAATCTTGATTACCATGGTTCCTAAGCGTCTCTAACTTTCGTGCGAGGTAATAGCACCTCCTGGCTATTTACCCAAACTCGCCTTCCATTTAGTCTCCTGATTGAGCAGCACTTGGGGGAGGGCTGATCAACATACGTCCCGTGACTCGAATGAGTCTGGGGCGTTTTGTTTTGCGCTGAATTTGCCCGATCAAATTTGGCCGCCGCCAGTTGTCTGAGCCATCCCGTTTCGATGTATGCTCTCCCGCAGGAGAGCCCTTATGCCAGAATCCCCTGCCAACCCTTTCGGTTCGCCCGCGCCCATCTTCCGGGTCAAGGACGTCGACGCCGGCATCGCCTACTACGTGAATGCTCTCGGCTTCAAACTGCGCTGGCGCGCGAACGATGGCTTTGCTTGCGTGGGACGAGACTCCTGCTCGATCTTCCTGACCGACGACAACCAGAGCCAGCCGCGCATGTGGATATGGATCGGCGTTCCGGATGCCCGCGCGCTGCATCGCGAGTACGAAACATCCGGCGCAAGAATCCGCAACCCGCCCGAGAACTTCGAGTGGGCGTTGGAGATGCAAGTCGAAGACCTCGACGGCAACGTCCTGCGCCTCGGCTCCGATACTGAGAAGGACAAGCCATTCGGCGTATTTCGCGACGCAGATGGAGTTCGCTGGAGACATCTAGGCAACCAGAGGTATGAGCGGGTGGATTGAAGAGCACGGATTGGCGTTGCATCCCGGCGAAGCAAGACGATGCACGCATTTGTTGGGGAAAACTGGCCATCATGACCGGATACCCTTATACCCCTCACCGTCTTGCAATCAGCGGTTTAGCAGGCAATAATATACTTGACAAATCAGCATCCGTGTGCGATATTAGACACATGGACGGCAAGCCAATGAAACCCAAGACTTTACAAGACGCTATTCTGTTTTTCTCCAATCCTGATAATGCCATGGAGTACATGAAGCGGCTTCGCTTCCCCGATGGCAAGGTTTACTGCCCTCGCTGCGGTCGGGAGGACGTTGTGTACCTGAAAAACCAGCGCAAGTGGCAGTGCAAGTCGATCCATCCCAAACGCCAGTTTTCGGCCAAGGTCGGAACTGTGATGGAAGATTCCCCGATCCCTCCCGACAAATGGCTTACCGCCGTATGGATGCTGTCGAATTGCAAGAACGGAGTTTCGTCTTACGAGATTGCGAAGGCGATTGGCGTGACTCAAAAGTCGGCATGGTTTATGTTGCATCGCATTCGCT
>JBAWBG010000176.1:0-2418 GCA_049589695.1 Candidatus Sulfotelmatobacter sp.
AACGAAATCACTTTGGCGTCTTTCATCTGATCTTCGCTGAATTGCCACATTGGGATTTCAGGAATCAGAAGAATTCCGTGCCGGTCGGCATAGTCCAAGATCAGTTCGTGTTGCGGATAGTGCACGGGCCGGGTCAGCCGAACGTGCAACTTTTCGAGTTCGTAGTAATCCTTCTTGATGGTTCCAGCGGTTTCCGCCAGTCCTTCCCACGGCGAATCTTCATGCCGCGTCATCCCGGTGAGACGCACCTCTTCTCCGTTTAGGAACAAATGGCGGTCGTGGATTTCGATGGTGCGCAAACCAAAACTGTCCTCGCGTGTATCGAGAAGTTGGCCGTGCGCGTCACGAAGTTCCACGGCCATTCGATAGAGGGCCGGATGATCGAGGTTCCACAATTCCGGGTGCGCGATGGATAAGCGGAATTGCACTGTTGCATCGCCCGGCATCGCCGCGACAGATTCGGTCTGCAGCGTGCCCACGATCTTTCCGCTGGGCGAGTAGATGTCCGCGGCAACTCGAAAATCCTTTTTGCCACGCGAAACATTGTCCAGGAACACCGTGCTTGTAACCTGTGCTTCCTGCCCAGAGATCGAACTGGTGATTCGTTGACGCCGGATTAGCCCATCCCGATTGATCGTCAACCACACGTCGCGCACCAACCCGCCATAGTGCCACCAGTCGTACCAAATACGGCCACCCTCCCGCAGGCGAAGCGCAAGCCCGGGGATACTCTGTGCCGTGGGACGATTATCAAGTTCGACGGCGAGGAAGTTTTCACCCGCTTGCCAGCTGGATGACAGGTCGAACCAATAAGGAGTGTACCCTCCTTCATGACTTCCCAACAGTTTGCCATTCAGCCACACACGGCTTTTATAGAAGGTGGCAGCGAAATGCAGCTCGATGTGTTGATCACGAACTGCCGGGCCCAATGCCAGCGTTCGAAAATACCACGCGACACCCTCGTAGTCGTCATACTTACCAATATTCCAGGTGTGCGGCACACGCACGACATCGGTTTCCGGCGGTAGGGATTTGTTCCATCCCTGCGTTTCGCCTTGTTCATTGCGATCAACCCGGAAACGCCAACTGCCGTTGAGATCCACTCTCGTTGAGGCATACAAGGGAATGGCCAGCATGGCGGCGAAGACCACCCACAGCGCGACGCGACCGATCACGGAGAAACGACAACCCTGTTGTCGCAACACAGGAAACTCCTACGCGGAACTTTGTCAGACTCGAATGACTCTGATTCCTTTACAGGTCAACGCCGCAACCATTTCATCGGAAGCGCCCGCATCCGTGACCAGCACGTCTACGTCTTCGATGGGGCAGATCAGGGAGGGCCTAACGATTCCCAGTTTGCTGGAATCGGCCACGACAATCACCTGTTTGGCTTGCTTGACCATCGCACGAAAGGTTAGGGCCTCGTCGGATTCGTTAGTAGTTGTTCCGCGGCTGGCGTCGATGCCGGAGACGCTGAGAAAGAGTTTGTCGAGGAAGCTGTCACCGAGAAAATTGATAGCCGCAGCCCCGATCAGCGAAAACGACCAAGGCCAGTGGACGTAGCCTCCCGTCAAATGGATCTTGAGACCCGGCATGTTGCAAAGTTCCATGCCGATGTTGACCGCGTTGGTGACGATGGTGATTTTGCTGCGATGTCGCAAGCTGCGCGCCACCCAGGTACTGGTTGTGCCCGCCGTAAGACCGATGGTTTCGTTCTCTTCGATTAGTTCGGCAGCGGCCACGGCGATGTGGCGCTTCTCCGTGACAAAGCGATGCTCGCGGGTTTGGAACGCCGTGTCGTAGCGGAACGGCTCATAGAGCAATTCCTGCACCAGAGCCGCACCGCCATGAGTTCGCCGGATCAATCCTCTGGCTTCCAGGCGGGTCAGATCTCGACGGATACTTGGAGCCGACGCTCCGAGAGAAGAGATCAGGTCTTCCACGGTTACGGAACCTTTCTGCAGCAGCAGTTTCAGAATCTGATCACTACGGTGTTGTTGGCGAACAGACATCAGGCTGTATCTTGAACGAAGTAAAGCGTGGTTGACCCGCCGTTGAAAACGGCTGACGACCGCGCAGAAGTTTACCATCCTTAGAGCTCTGGAGTAGGTTTACTTGGTCGGTAACCTCATAAGCGATCGCCAGATGGCACCGATTATTGGGCATTAGCTCAACACATTGATCGTTTTATAACATAACGATCATTTTATCCTTGACAAGCGACCTGCCGACGCTCTTAGATTCTTCCCGGGCAAGTTTTGTGAGGAGTCCGGGCTATCTGACTCGGCCCCGCACAGCAGGAGCGACCTCTTATGAAAACTTTCTTCCGCTGTCTTCCCGGATGTGCCTTCGCGGCCCTCTTCTGCCTCTCGTCGGCGTTGGCGCAAACCGTTACCGGCTCGATCACTGGTGAGG
>JBAWBG010000177.1:0-6052 GCA_049589695.1 Candidatus Sulfotelmatobacter sp.
TTTCGCGTGGCAACCGATCGCGGTCCGGAGATCGACAAGCTGATCGAGCGGCATGCGGAACACTGGCGCATGGAGCGCATGGCGGCGGTGGATCGCAATCTGCTGCGCGCGGGGGTGGCGGAATTTCTGGCTTATCCGGAGACGCCACGGGCGGTGGTGATTAATGAGTCGCTGGAAATCGCGCGGAAATTTTCCAGTCTGGAGTCGGTGCAGTTCGTGAATGGCGTGCTGGACAGCGTCGCCAAGGAACTGCAGAAGCCGGCATAGGGAGCACCCCAGGGGCTAAAGCCCCTCTTGTGGGAGTATTCGAATCGCAGCGCTTAAGCGCTGCGCCACCCAAATCAAGCCCAGCGCCTGAAGGCGCGTCCAGGTCTACCTACTAATTGCGATATGCCTGAAGGCATACCCTGATACGAATCCGACCTGGATCAATCCCGCAGAAACAATCAGCCCGGATCAAACCCGCGCCCAAATCAGCACGGCCTGAATTACTGCGGTCCGAACATCCAGGCGCACAGCGAGAATTCCTGATCGCACTTATGGCTTTATCGCCACCATATTGAGGTTGCAGGAGTACGAGTTGTAGCAAAAGTTATTCGAGGAGTTGGGAAGCTGGAAGAAGGGGACCTCCATGATGTCAGTTGCGGTGACGGTGTCGAGTTCGTGCAGGATTCCGTCGGTGCCGGCAACGTAAAGGAATTGGCCGTCCGCGGTGATGTCGGCGGCCACCGGCGCCGCGCCTCCATTGAGTGGGATTGCGCTGACAGATGAAGTGACGAAGTTATAGATCAGAACACCCTGATCGCTGGTGATGATGTAGACCGCGGCGCCTCCGGGTGCTACGAAGAAGTTCAGCGGATGGAAAGTGCCTCGTTGAAGACTGATGTGAATGGGACTGAAGGCGGTCGACGTAGCGACGGTTTGAGCGAGCGCTATCTGCTGCGCCGGACAGAGAGCGCCCGGAGGAGAAATCAGAGGAGTGGCAGACGTAGTCGCGATAACGTCGATGCCGGTGTTATCAATGCCCAGGAAAACGTCGAGGTTGGCTAAGTCACTCTGGCTAAGAAGCGGAACGGTAGTGTTACCCATGGGAGCGCTGACGGCCGGGACCATCTTGAGCAAGCTGGGCGTCGTCGGCAATCCGGTGATCGTCAAGGCAGCGCCGCCGGCCATGGTCGCGGGCGAGTTGTTGCATGTGTTCAGAACGTCGATGTTCGAGGTGGTACTTCCGCCCCCGATGAAGGCAAAGGCTCCGGTGGAAGAAAAGGCAATCGAAGTGGCTGGCGCCGATAAAGGAATCGTTAACGGAGCCTGCAGAGTCGAGTAGACGTATAAAGTGTTGCCACCATTGCCGAGGATGAAAGCTTTCGAGCTGTCTGGGGAAAATGTTGCCGTGGTTGCGCTGTTGATATACAGAGCCGTGGTGACTGCAGCTGAGGTGGTGGTGTTGACGACGTAAACCTGATTGGGAGTAGAGATTGTGTCGGCGAACACCGCCAGATTGCCATCGGGAGAGACGGCCAGGACTTTACCGGTCACAATGCCCAGAGTGCTGGCCGGGTTGGGCAGGAACGTAAAAGGGTTAGTCGTGGATGAGCCGAGGTTCGCGGTCGTGATGAGGAATGAACCGTACTGGCTGCCGGCATAGGCCTTGTCTCCCGCCGGGTCGAACATCAAGGAATTCGGCGGCGCGGGCATCGAACTGGGACTGGCGGCAATGTTCTTTGCAGTCGAGACATCGTAGAGTGCGACGGTGCACTGCGAAATGCCGTAACAATCCTGACTGGTCGCCAGAACGCTGGTCGAGACGGGGACGCCGGTGACCAGTCCGGAAATGGAATTAACGGGATAAACCGGTTGCGGAACGTATGGAGCGGGAACGCCGGCCGGATTCAGCGGGAAACCAATATTACAGGTTGGCGGGCTGCACGATGCGGTGATGGCGGATGTGCCCGGTTGCGCCGTGCCGATCGTGCAACTTGTTGCCCCGGAACAGCCGGTGGAAGCCGTGGGGGTGGGTGTCGTCGTGGTGGTGGTCGTGGATGTCGTGCCGGTAGTAGCGGCGCCAGTGGTAAGCGCGGCGGGAGCGGAAGAGGTCCAGGTCAGTGGAGGTTTGGGCACGATGCAGCCCTGGACGTCGACGGCAGTTGCGGTAATGGTCTCCGAGGTGCCCTTGGTGGCGATGAAGTTGGTCTGGCCGATGTTTTGTGAGCCATTCGAGCCGAGCTGTAAACTGATGCACTGCACCGGGCAAGTTTCTGCAATGTAAGGTTGGCTGAATACTCCCGAGGCAGAGGCGACCACCTGGGTCTGCCCTGGCGTATTGGGCGCCACGGTAGCCTGATTGGTGACGAGGTTCGACGAAGCACTTACGATGGGAGTGATTGTAACGACGTTTGAATTGGCTTGAGTCCATGTGAATGGCCCAACCGAAGCGGTAATGTCGACTCCCTGGCTGTAGGCGGTGGCCTGAAGGGTTTGCGTCTGATTTTGCGAGAGGCAATAGTTGGCGGCGCCGCTATTAAACGCGATATGGCAAGCCAGGGGAAGTGCGCTCTGCGTAGGGCACGCGGGAGGCAGAGAATTTACCGGAGGAACGATGCTGACCTGAACGTTGTCGACGGGGGGATGGACGAAGACCGTGGTGGGCGGGCTAATCTGGCCGAGCGCTGTAGCGATCACCTGGACCGTACCCGATCCGGCCGGCGTGCAGACGTTGTAGAACGGGGCGTTCCAGGTTCCGGCGCAGGCGAATCCGCTGGGGGAGATGGAGAGGATTCCGGGCGGGCTGTCGGGAGTTAAAGAGAAAGTGAAAGCCGGCGAGATAGTTGCGTTTGTGCCGTTCTGGGCGCTGGCGGTGAACGCCAGTGTGCTGCCCCATTGCATAGAAGCGCTGATCGAAGGACTCAGGGTAATCTTTGCGGGAAACGGGTTCGTGGCCGCGGGTTTGTGTCCTCCGCAAGCTGGCAGCAACAGAAAGAAAAAGATTGTGATGACAACTCCCGCCCACTGAACGCAGCCGAACCTTCCCATGCAACCTCTCGTCGCCTCACGTAGCATCCGCGCGGCGAGCCGCTTATCCTAAAATGAAAAATGAATTGGAACGGAAAACTTTTGTAGTGTAGAGGCTGCAGGCGGATTCAGCAAGCTGGCTGCGGCGCGCTCTCACGGTTAGTTATTCCGCATTCGCAGTGGGATGCAAAAACATGGGTTGACGATGTTTCGCCCGAGTTGCTATAGTAGTTTGGTTCCGCGAGTTAATCCAAGCTTGCTGTAAGCCGTGAATTCTGCGGAGTACTGTGCAGAATTCCGGTTGAGCTTTTGAAGTACGTTTCCGAATTGAGTTTTAGTTTGGAAACTTTCCTCGCTGAAATGTTCCTGCGCTGCCTTTCGCCCTCGGGCATCTGGTGCGAGTAAGTTCAAAGCACCGGCGGTCTGCGGAAGGATATGCAGGACAGAGCTGGCGATACGGAGTACCCCCGGAGTTTTGGCCGGGTGCCACCGTCGGCAGTTCAAACCTAGATCGGGAACCCAAAATCTCTCTCCGTGGGTTGGTGTGCGGCGAGAAGCATGGTTGGCCACTGAGCCCGCCAGCCCGGATCATGTAGTCAGACCGGGAAAGCGATGATGCTGCGCGCTAATAGCGCTGCGCGACATCGGTGTGAAGAAGGAGCGGCAAAGAGTGCCTACTTTTAACCAATTGGTGGCGAAGGGCCGGAAGCGGCCACGGTATAAGACGGCGAGTCCGGCGCTGCAGGGGTGCCCGCAAAAGCGCGGAGTTTGCACGCGTGTGTATACGCAGACGCCGAAGAAACCGAACTCGGCGCTGCGGAAAGTGGCGCGGGTGCGGTTGACGAATGGAATTGAAGTGACGACTTACATCCCCGGCGTTGGCCACAATCTGCAGGAGCACTCGATTGTGCTGATCCGCGGCGGACGCGTGAAGGATCTGCCGGGCGTGCGTTATCACGTAATTCGCGGAACGCTGGATGCGGTGGGCGTGGCCGGACGCCAGCAGGGACGATCGAAATATGGCGCCAAGCGGGCGAAGAAGGGTTAAAACGGAATGCCTCGTAAAGGACATACAGCAAAGCGGACCGTGCCAGCCGACGCGGTTTATGGCTCGAATCTGGTGACGAAGTTCATCAACTCGATGATGTGGCAGGGCAAGCGCTCGACCGCCGAGGGCATCTTCTATGAAGCTCTCACCAAGGTGCAGGAAAAAGGCGGCGATGAAGCGTTGAAGCTATTCACGAAGGCCGTGGAGAATGCTAAGCCGTTGCTCGAAGTGAAGACTCGCCGCGTGGGCGGCGCGAACTATCAGGTTCCGGTGGAAGTGAATGCCGATCGGCGCACGTCGCTCGCGATCCGCTGGTTGCTTACGTATGCGCGCGGACGAGCCGAGCGCGGAATGGTCGACAAGTTGAGTAACGAGTTGCTGGATGCAGCCAACGGTAAAGGTGCGGCCATCAAGAAGAAAGAAGATGTACACCGCATGGCGGAAGCCAATAAGGCGTTCGCACATTACCGGTGGTAAGAAGTGCATAGATCCTGAGCGAGACAAAAGGCGTCTCGCTCAGGATGACAAGAGATATTTCGGAGCCCAGAAAGTAGAAGAACGTCGTGCCTAGAACAGTCCCATTAGAACGCTGCAGGAACATCGGCATCATGGCCCACATCGATGCCGGGAAAACCACTACGACGGAGCGCATCCTTTTCTATACAGGAAAGACGCACCGCATCGGAGAGGTGCACGAAGGCACTGCGACCATGGACTGGATGGAGCAGGAGCAGGAGCGCGGCATTACGATTACCTCCGCGGCGACGACCTGCACCTGGCGCGATATTCGCATCAACATTATTGATACGCCCGGCCACGTGGATTTCACGGCGGAAGTGGAGCGATCGCTACGCGTGCTCGACGGCGCGGTCGCGGTGTTTGACGCGGTGCACGGGGTGCAGCCGCAGTCGGAAAAAGTTTGGCGCCAGGCGGATAAGTACGGCGTACCGCGGATTTGTTTTATTAATAAGATCGACAAGATGGGCGCGGATTTCGAGCATGCGGTCGATACGATTCGTAAGCGGCTCAGCGCGAAGCCGGTCGCGATTCAGATTCCGATCGGGCAGGAAGATAAGTTCAAGGGCGTCGTTGATCTGATCAACATGAAGGCGATCGTGTGGGTAGATGACACGATGGGCGCTGAATACGTCACCGAAGAAATTCCCGCAGAGCTGAAAAAGAAAGCGGAAGCATTCCACGCGCAACTGGTCGAGAGCATTGCCGAGAACGACGACGAAATCCTGCACAAGTTTTTGGAAGGCGAAGAGATCAGCGCGGAGGCGCTGCGTCAGTCGCTGCGCAAGTCGACGATTGCGCTGAAAGTGTTTCCGGTGGTGGTGGGAACGGCTTTCAAGAACAAGGGTATACAGCCGCTGCTGGATGCGGTGGTGGATTATCTGCCTTCGCCGCTCGATGTGCCTGAAACGCATGGACTGAATCCTGATAATGGCGAACCGATTGTCCGCAAAGCCGAGGACAAAGAGCCCTTCTCGGCGCTGGCGTTCAAGATTATGGCCGATCCTTTTGTCGGCCAGTTAACATTTATTCGTGTCTACTCCGGTCAGCTCAAGACCGGCGACTCGGTGCTGAACACGGGGCGGCGCAGGACTGAGCGCATCGGGCGTCTGCTCAAGATGCATGCTAACAAGCGCGAAGAGATCAGCGAAATTCTCGCGGGCGATATTTGTGCCGCAGTTGGACTGAAGGGCGTGAGCACAGGCGATACGATTTGCGATGAGAAGCATCCCATCGCGCTCGAGAATATTACGTTTGCGGTTCCGGTGATTTCGGTTGCGGTTGAGCCCAAGACGAAAGCCGATCAGGAAAAAATGGGGATGGCGCTGGGACGCCTGGCGCAGGAAGACCCGACGTTCAAAGTTCACACCGATCCCGATAGCGGACAGACGATCATCAGCGGCATGGGCGAGTTGCATCTGGAAATCATCGTCGACCGCATGATGCGCGAGTACAAAGTCGAGGCCAATGTCGGCA
>JBAWBG010000178.1:0-26983 GCA_049589695.1 Candidatus Sulfotelmatobacter sp.
TTGCTAGAGGATGCGCTGGCCAATTTCCTCTACGTTTTAGACACTGGCCAGAACGAAATATCGGCGTACCGGATCAGTACAACCACGGGCAGCCTCGCGCCGCTGAGTCCGGCCACGATAGCCACGAATTCGTACCCTACATCGATGGCCATCCGCAGTGACGATAGCTGGTTGTTCGTGACTAATCTCAACCAGGCTAATCTTTCACAGTATGCGATCACTCCCTCGAGTGGTGGGTTGACTCCCGAAACTCCCGTCGAGACCGATAACTTTCCCTGGGGGATAGCAGTGAAGTGATGCTGCGGCTTTAGTGATGCGGCATGCGACGGAAGCGCGTTCCAGAGCGGGCGATCAGGTAGGAATTTTTAGAATCAGATAGCTGCCAACCAACGCGAAGATCAGATCCGGCGACCAGGCCGCCAGGGCCGGCGGAAGCTGGCTTAGATCGCCCATAGCCTCGAATAATCGCGACACAACCGTATAGACCACGGCGATACCCACCGCGACCGCCACGCCGGTGATGGCGCCTTTCTTGGCTGCAGAAAGCGAAAACGGCACCGCCAGCACCGCCATAATCAGCGTGATCAACGGAAATGAAAGCTTTTTATTTAACTGCACGCGCAGCCGCACCACGTCAAAACCGCTTTGCTGCAGATCGCGGATATAGCGGTGCAACTCCTCGTAGTTCATTTCGGAATACTGCTTCACTTCCTTCTTAAAGTAGGATGGAGACTCGCTCAGCTCTGGGAAGGTAGAGACCTCAAACGTGCGGTAGCCGGCGATGGCCGAGCCCTTCAGCGATCGCTCCCAGCCTTGTTCGAAGATCCAGCGGTTCATACTGTCGGCCCAGTGGGCCCGAGCAGCGTGTATACGTTCCGAAATGCCGAAGCTTACGGGATCAATTTGAAAGATGGTGACGTTGGCAAACTGATCGTGGTCGGGATCGAAAAATTGGTAGTAATAAATGTCATGGTGTTGGCCAAAAATCCACTTGCGGTCAGGACGAAGATAAGTTTGCGCCGGTTTGCCCTTGATCTCATTATGCAGCGCCTCCTGGCGCTTGTTGGTGTGCGGCAGATAGAACTGGTCGGCGAAAAATAGTCCCGCCGCGAGCACTGCTGCCGCGACAATGACGGGCGCGACGATGCGGTAGATGCTGGTTCCGGTCGCTTTGATCGCAGTGATCTCGTTGGAACGGTTCATCAGGCCGAAGGTGATCAGCACCGCGAGCAGCACGATCAACGGAGCCACGCTGTAGAGCAGATAGGGCGCAACATTGAGCAAATATTCCGCGACAACGGTGAAAGGCGTCTGATTACGCAGAATATCGCCGAGCAACTCAAACAACGTGAACACCAGCAGCAGGACCAGGAATGAAGAGAGAATCATTCCCAGATAAACGAAAAAATCGCGCAGCACGTAGTCATCGAGCAGCGTGGGGAAGCTGACGCTGAACACGCGGCGTCGAGTGGACGCGCGCTCGAAAGCATTGGCACTGTCTCTGCGTCCCAACCGGAATGTGGGTACGTGCCCGTTGTTGCGATGGGGGTCGCGTTTGCCCCAAAGCCGAATTGCCGAAAGCGCAATCGGCCGGCGCTCGGCCTGCCAGAGCAAGATCGCGCCCGCAGCGAAGAAGGCAATATTCGCCAGCCAGGCTCCAAACATCGGCCCAACCTTGCCTTGCCGCGCCAGCGATACTCCGATCAGGGAAACGAAGTAGTAAACAAAGACCAATACAATGGTAAGAACGAAGCCGCCGGACTTCCCACTCTTTTTTGATGAAAGTCCAAGGGGAATTCCGACCATGGCCAGAACTAAGCAGGCCGTAGGCAAAGCGAAGCGGCGATGAAATTCAATCAAGTACCAGCGCGCGGATACGGGATCAACTCGCCGCGCATAATCGCGGAGCGCCGAAGTGCTTACCAGGCCCACCGGAATCTGTTCGTCTGCTTTATTCTCGGTCGAAGAAAGTTCGATGGGAATGTCGGTCTGCTGGAAAGTCGATATCTGGTAGTGATCGGCGAGCTTGGGATCGGTTTCGTGCGTGGCACCGTTGATCAGATGCAGATGCAGGCGGTCTCGCCCCTCGGGCACGAGAATTCCTTCGTGCGCTAGCGTGATGCGCGGATTGGCCGGATCTGAGATGTCGGCGAGAAAAACACCTTTCCACACCGCGGCTCCTTGCGCTGTATGCACGTCTTGAACATACAGAACGATTTTAGGAAAGCCTTCATAGAAAACCCGGGGCTGCACTTCAAAGGAAACCTGCGAGCCTTTCAGTTGATCCTCAAGATGTCCCAATGAAGCCAGCGACCACGGCGCCAGATAAAGTCCGTTGAACAGCGCCAGCGCCCAGGCGCCCACCACAAAAATTGCCAGAATACGACCAAAACTCCATACCCCCATGCCGCTCGCTCGCATCGCAGTGATTTCGCTATCCGCGGCGAGGCGGCTCAGCCCAATCAGAATTCCTACCAGCACGCTCATGGGGATGGTGTAGGTGAGCGCGAGGGGCACGGTGTAAAAGAAAATCTCGGCAACACTGGGCAGCGGTGCGCTGGCGCGGACGACGAGTTCGAGGATGCGTCCTAAGTCGCGTGTGAACAACACGAAAGTGAATATGCCCGCGCCGATCAGGGCGTGCGAACTTACTTCGCGAAGAATGTAGCGGGTGAGAATCCGCATCGAGACGCTTCTAACCGCAGTCTAGCATGAGGCTTTTCGCGCAGGAATCGGTAGGAATTTGCTTAGCCTGCCTTCAGGAACAATGCAGCGAGTGGCGGAAGAGTCAGCCTCAGAGAAAAAGGACGTCCATGCTCCGGCACTTCTTCGGCTTGCACTCCACCTAAGTTGCCGACGCCCGTGCCGCGGTATTCCGAAGCATCGCTGTTCAACAGTTCGCGCCAGTAACCGCCATGCGGCACGCCTACGCGGTAGCCAACGCGTGTGATCGGAGTGAAATTGCAAACGATAAGAACTGTGTCTCGGGGATTTTCACTTTTGCGCAGAAGCGAAATTGTACTGGTGAGATTATCGTTGCAGTCTACCCATTCGAACCCAGCGGGATTGTTATCGAGCACATGCAGCGCAGGTTCTGCGCGATATAGCCGGTTCAACTGGCTCACCCATTCCTGCAGACCGCTGTGCACCGGATACTGAAGCACGTGCCACTCCAGGCTGGTGTCATGCGCCCATTCGCGAACCTGGCCGAACTCGTCGCCCATGAACATCAACTTCTTTCCCGGCTGGGCGTACATATATCCAAATAGAAGCCGCAGGTTGGCAAAGCGCTGCTTTTCGTCGCCGGGCATCTTGCCGATCAGCGAACCCTTGCCGTGCACCACTTCATCGTGCGACAGCGGCAGCACAAAATTCTCCTGAAACGAATACAGCATCCGGAAGGTGAGTTTGCTGTGATGGTACTTGCGATGGATCGGATCCTGTTTGAAGTATTCAAGCGTGTCATGCATCCATCCCATATCCCACTTCATGCCAAAACCCAGACCTCCGAGATAAACCGGCCGCGAAACCATGGGCCATGAGGTGGATTCTTCCGCCGTCGTCTGAATTTCCGGATGCTCTTTGTAAGCTTCCTGATTGAACCGCCTCAGGAAGTCGATGGCCTCCAGATTTTCGCGTCCTCCGAATTTGTTGGGAATCCACTCTCCCTGTTTCCGCGAATAATCGAGATAGAGCATGGAAGCTACGGCATCCACGCGCAGACCATCGATGTGATATTTGTCCAGCCAGAACATAGCGCTCGACATGAGAAAGCTGCGCACTTCGGTACGCCCGTAGTTGAAAATGTGCGTCTTCCAGTCAGGATGGAAGCCCTGCCGCGAATCGGCGTGCTCGTAGAGATGTGTGCCGTCGAAATAGGCAAGTCCATGAGCGTCAGAAGGGAAGTGTGAAGGCACCCAGTCAAGAATCACGGCGATGCCATGCTGATGCAGGTAGTCCACCAGGTACATGAAATCCTGCGGCGTGCCGTAGCGGGAGGTCGGCGCAAAGTAACCCGTGGTCTGGTATCCCCAGGAACCGTAGAAGGGATGCTCCATGACCGGGAGAAATTCAACGTGAGTGAAGCCCATGCGGCCAACATATTCGGCGAGACGTGGCGCGGTTTCGCGATACGTCAGCGGCCGATTATGTTCCTCAGGAACCCGCATCCAGGATCCGAGATGCACTTCATAAACCGCCTGTGGAGCGCGCAGAGAATTCCGCACCGCCCGCTGCTGCATCCAGTCGCGATCACCCCATTGGTAGTCGAGATCCCACACCACGGATGCGGTACGCGGAGGTTTCTCGTGCAATAAGCCGAGTGGATCAGCCTTGTCGACGTGATAGCTGTGCCGGTTCGATTCGATGTGGAATTTGTAAAGCGCGCCTTTGTTTACACCGGGAACAAATCCTTCCCAGATTCCGGAGTCGCCGCGGCGATCGAGCAGGTTACTTCGCTCACTCCAGGAGTTGAAACCCCCAATTACTGAAACCAACCGCGCGTTCGGAGCCCAGACGCTGAACATGGTTCCGGCCTGCCCGTCGCGGGTGACTAGATGAGCGCCCATGGTCTCGTACATCCGGTAATTGCTGCCTTCGTTGAACAGGTAGAGATCCTGATCCGAGAGCAGCGTGGGACGGTTAGAAGCGGCGGGAGTGAGTATTTCTGCCATTTTCCGAGTTCTTAGTGTACCGGAAGATGGCAATCACCATATACGGAGACCGATGTATGCCGCGCGATTGAAAACGTCAATATCCCCTTGCACTTGTCAGCTAGCACGTCTTCATGTGTCCATGCTTAAGCGGATCGCCATGCTAGACTGGCTTTTCCTCCATGCCCGCCCTGCGTCTGATCCTCCTCTGGCACCAGCACCAGCCTTTTTATAAGGATTTGGTGACGGGTGAATATCGCCTACCCTGGGTGCGGCTGCATGCGCTCAAGGATTATTACGGCATGGTGAAGTTGCTGGACGAGTTTCCTGAAGTCCACCAGAACTTCAATCTGGTGCCCTCGCTAATTACGCAAATTCAGGATTACGTTGCCGGAACCGCTCAGGATCCGTTCCTTAGGATCGCAGCCAGGCCGGGCAATGACCTAACCTTGCACGAGCGGATATTTGCTCTGCAATATTTGTTTCAGGCTAATCCAACGAATGTGATTGGGCGGTATCCGCGCTACCGCGAGCTTTGGGAGCGGTTTCGCGAGCACGGGTTTTCAGCCGAGAAGGCGGAAAAATATTTTCAGCCACGCGATTTCACCGACCTGCAAGTTCTTTCCCAGATAGCCTGGTTCGACGAGTTCTTTCTGGAAGAGAAAGACGTTGCCGCACTCATAAAAAAGGAGCGCAACTACTCGCTCGAAGATCAAGGTTTTGTAATTGCTCGCGAGCGGGAACTTCTAGCCAAGGTTTTGCCGGCCTACGGCGACGCGGCAAAGAAGGGCTCGATCGAGATTTCAGCGACCCCTTTCTATCATCCGATTCTCCCTCTAGTCTGCGACACCAATGTGGGAGCTGTTTCCTCGCCGGGCCTGCCGTTGCCGCAGAACCGATTTCGTCATCCGGAGGACGCGCGCGAACAACTGGTACGCGCACTTGACCTTCATCAGAAAGTTTTCGGAGTGAGGCCGCAGGGCGTTTGGCCGTCGGAAGGCAGTGTCTCGGAAGAGACGCTGGCGATTGCGCACAGTCTCGGAATCAAATGGATGGCTACCGATGAAGGCGTGCTCGGGCGCAGCACCGGAGTGTTTTTCCAGCGCGATGGCGAAGGCCGGTTACCCACGCATTTGGCAGAACGACTCTACAACATTCACCGCTATGAGAATGGTCCCACCGAAATGCATATGGTGTTTCGAGACCATACAATTTCGGACCTGATCGGTTTCGTCTACTCCGGTATGGATCCAGGAGATGCCGCTGGTCATCTCCTGCGCAATATCAAAGAGGCGGCTCAACCGGTGCTCGCACAAGGGCACGATGCTGTCGTCTCAGTCATCCTCGATGGCGAGAATGCCTGGGAATATTATCCAAAATCTGGGCGCGAGTTCTTGCGCCGATTTTATGATGCGCTGCAGCGTGAAGGTGGCCTGGAGGCGGTCACTGTCTCGGAGGCGATTTCGCGTCATCGCAGCATTTCGCCGTTAAAATCTCTCGTGCCGGGATCATGGATCAATGCGAATTTTAATGTCTGGATCGGCGCTCCCGAAGACAATCGGGCATGGGATTACTTGCACCACGCGCGCGAGTTCTACGCACAGAACGCCGCCCGGGCCAGCGAAGCGCAACGAAAACTGGCTTTTGAAGAAATCCTGATTGCCGAGGGCAGTGACTGGAACTGGTGGTACGGTCCCGAGCATCACTCGGCCAACGATCACGATTTTGACGAGCTTTACCGCAAACATCTTTCGAACATTTATCAGGCCCTGGGTGCGACGCCGCCCGATTATTTGGCGCAACCGATCACGGGCGGCGAAGTGCGTCCCGCCTTCACTCCGCAAACCGCCTACATTCATCCTCGCATTACGGGTGACAAAATTCGCTACTTCGAGTGGATGGGAGCAGCGATCTTTACCGCCGATCAGCGCGCCGGTTCTATGCACGGAAAACAATTCCTGCTGGATTCCGTGTATGCCGGGATCGACAGCAGGTTTGCCTACGGACGACTGGACTTTGCTGGTCCCATTCCCGACACGGAACTGGATATAGTGGTGAATCTGGAATCGTGGGCCAGCGGAGAGGCGCGTCCGCGGCGGGCTCTGCGGCTCGACGCGAAGATGCGAGATCGCAAACTGGCAGAGTGGCAGGTCGAGGGCCGTGAAGAATCGTTGACTGCTTCCTCGGACGTTCCCGAAGAGAGAGCAAGGGCCGCTCTGCTTCGCAACTTTGAATTTCGGTTGCCCTTGAGTTGGCTGCTGGCGAAACCCGTCTCGTCGGCGATTCTCGAGGCTGCCGACGGAACTGTGGATCACTCCAAGCCAGGGATTGCAGCGATTGCGCCAACCAGTCGGCTGAAATTGCGCTTCAGTCTTTGGCACAGCCGCTTGCCCGTGGATGCGCTGCCGGTGGAAGGCTGGATCGAGCTTCAGTTGGTGAGCGAAGCAGAACTGGGGATATAAAAAAGCGCAAGCTTTATCCAATAGAAAAACGCTGGGCGCTCGCGCTTCCGGCATTTTCGAAAGCAAATATCTTTTATTGTCCTGAACTGGCCAGTGCTGCGGTCATCGTCAGTGGACGGTTGAGCTCTATGGTGAGCGTGGTTCCCGCAGGCAGTGTCGCCGAATGATGCTTGCTCAACCAGTGAGCGCCGGTTGAGCCTGCGCCTACGACTCCGCCAATAAGAACTCCCGGCGGTCCACCGATCAAGCCGCCAATCAGCATGCCCCCGGCGGTTCCGCCGCCAGCTTCCATTTCGTCCCGCCGGTCATGGCCGGATCCTTTGAATTCGCCTTCCTGATTCACATCCGTGCCTTTGATATCGGTGTCGACCAAAGTAGCGTCCAATAAAACTCGCTCGCCGCCGGGGAGCACCAAAGCCTCGGGCGCAATTCCGATGGTCGGCTTACCTGCGATGCGGCGCGGCTCAGCCACTTTGGTGACGCGGCCTTCCACCGTGGCTCCTGCGGGGATCACAGTTTTCCCATCAAGCACCACGGCTTGGGTCAAGCGTCCTTGGAAAGGATCTCCGGGCTTGTTACTGAAAGTCGCAAGCGTCGTCTCGAGCTTGACTATTAGCGCCGTACCGGCCGGTACCGGTGCGCTGGTTTGAGCGACGGCGATCGCCGCCATAACCAGGATGCAAGGCAGAACTGTCAGCTTCTTCATGGCTCCTCCACGGTTCTTGCAACTGCTTAAGATATTCGATTGTTCCTTCCGACTCTAGATTAGACGGATGGTCGGAACAACTCCTGGAGTTGCTTTGGAACCAGCGAAGATAAGGGGGCGGGTGTCGTCCGGGTCAAATCTCTTCAGGCAGGGGTGCGTGCTGTCGCATTTTGGAGGATATGCGATCCGATATAATCAAACGTTTTGAAACCACTGCATGGCGAAGACATACAACGGTATCGGCTACTTGACTGGACGTCGCTTGAGCTTGAGCTCAGGTGGTCCCGGTGTGGTCGTTGATGACGATACGAAATCCATTGCAGAGCGAAGGGACGGCAAAAATTTCATGACGAATATAAGCGCAATCATCGGACGCGAGGTTTTGGATTCGCGCGGCAATCCTACGGTAGAAGCGGAAGTGCAACTGGCAAGCGGTGTTATCGGCCGTGCCATTGTTCCCAGCGGCGCATCGACTGGCGAGCATGAGGCTGTTGAACTCCGTGATGGCGACGAGACGCGCTTCCTTGGCAAAGGCGTTCTCAAAGCAGTAGAGAACGTCAACGGCGAGATCGCAGACGCGCTGGCGAACTGGGATGCCGCCGATCAGCGCGCCCTCGACCAGAGAATGATCGAACTGGATGGGACAGAAACGAAGGGCCGGCTGGGTGCTAATGCGATCCTCGCAGTCTCAATGGCGGCGGCGCGCGCAGCCGCGGTGGAATTTGGCTTGCCGCTTTACCGGTATCTCGGAGGTGCGGGCGCGAATACTTTGCCCACGCCGATGATGAACATCCTCAACGGCGGAGCTCATGCCGACAACAACGTCGACTTCCAGGAGTTCATGGTGATGCCCGTTGGTGCCCCATCATTTTCGGAAGCATTGCGCTGGGGCGTGGAAGTTTTTCATACGCTCAAGGGTGTGCTGAAGAAGCGCGGTTACAACACCGGAGTCGGCGACGAAGGCGGCTTCGCGCCATCGGTAAAATCGAACGTCGAAGCCATTGAAGTAGTGCTGGAGGCAATCCAGCAAGCCGGCTACAAGCCAGGAGAAGAGATCGCAATCGCACTCGATCCGGCAGCCAGCGAGTTTTACCAGGATGGCAAGTACGTGTTTAAGAAATCTGACAAGTCCGCCAAGAGTTCCGATGACATGGTCAAGTTCTACGTCAAATGGGTGAAAGACTATCCCATCGTGTCGTTAGAAGATGGGCTCTCCGAAGACGACTGGAACGGCTGGCAGAATCTGACCCAAGAGCTGGGAAACAAGATTCAACTTGTGGGGGACGACATTTTTGTCACCAACATTCAATTTTTGCAGGAGGGAATCGACAAAGGCGTCGCAAATTCAATTCTTATCAAAGTCAATCAGATCGGCACAGTCAGCGAAACTTTGGACGCGATCGATCTCGCTCGCAGAAATGGTTATACGTCGGTGATCTCGCATCGCTCCGGCGAAACCGAAGATACATTCATCGCGGACCTGGCTGTGGCGACGGGAGCTGCGCAGATTAAAACCGGCTCGGCTTCGCGCACTGACCGCATCGCCAAGTACAATCAGCTGCTGAGAATTGAACAGGAGTTAGGAGATAGCGCACGGTTCCTAGGGCTAAAAGCGCTAAATTACAAGGAATAGCTTCAACTGAGAGTTGTTGTGCCGGCGCTTAGAACCCCATCGTGTCATCCGCCGAAGGCCCGTAGGTCGCAGGCACCGGCTTCTCATTCAACCGCAGATACACGCCAAGCTGCGCCCGATGATGAACCATGTGATTGAGAAACATTTGGCGATAAGCCAGAAAACGCTGCCCTTCGAAAATCGACTTACCCTGAAAGCTCAGCTTCCAGTTTTCTTTCCAGGCCGTATCCGGCGTAGCCTGCAGGGCGGAGCGAACCTTGGCTGCACCTTCATCAAAAGCCTGCACCAGTTGAGCGGACGATTCGAACGGCAGCGGCTTGATGCTGCCCTTGGAGAAGTCGAGTTCAGGCGTAGTCAGGATGGTCAAGCCGAAGCCGGCCAACTGTGCGACGTGAGGCGCGAGCTTTCCCATCGGCATAGATTTGGTATGCGGCGCAAATTCTTTTTTGTCAACGGGAACGCGCTCCAGCATGGTGCGCGTCTTTTTCATTTCTTCGTCAAATTCAGGCAGCAGCAATTCGCTAATGGGCATAGTTCCCTCGTTGGTTGAGTATAAACGAGAGAAGAACAATGTTGAACTAGATCCGGAGGGCGTTTTTACGATCTTTGACGGAGTACGTTAAGGCTTACGATCGTGTAAATTTGTCGGTTGGACCAATCCACAATACCCTATGCCTAGTCCAAAACCACTCGTTCTCATCATCCTCGACGGCTGGGGTTACCGTGCCGAAACCAAAGCCAACGCCATCGCGCTCGCCCGGAAGCCCACTTATGATCGCTTGCTGCGCGAATATCCCAACACACTGATCCATACCAGCGGACCATTTGTCGGCTTGCCCGAAGGACAGATGGGCAACAGTGAGGTGGGACACCTCAACATCGGCGCTGGCCGCATCGTTCACATGGACATCACTCGAATCGATCTGATGATTCAGAATGGAGAATTCTTCTCGCATCCTGTCTTGCTTGCGGCGATGAAACATGCGCGTGTGGGGGAACGACGGCTGCATCTTTTCGGACTGGTCTCCGATGGCGGCGTCCATTCACAGCAAGCTCATCTCTACGCGCTGTTGAAAATGGCGAAGCAAAACGAAGTAGATCGCGTTTTCGTGCACGCGTTCATGGACGGCCGCGATACTCTGCCCACAAACGGAGCCGGCTATCTCGAACAACTGCAGCAGAAAATGCGCGAATATAACTCCGGCAAGATTGCCACAGTGAACGGTCGTTACTATGCCATGGATCGCGACCGGCGCTGGGAGCGCATCGCTAAGGCGTACAACACAATGGTGTTGGCCGACGCGGAAGGCGGCAAGTATTCCGATCCCGTGCAAGGGATGAAAGATTCGTATAACAAAAATGTTACCGATGAGTTTGTCGTGCCGTTCGTTTGCACGGATAAAAACGGCCAGCCACTGGCGACCATTCGCGATGACGATGCTTGTATCTGTTTTAATTTCCGCGCCGACCGCGTCCGGCAGATTACGCGGGCGCTGGCGCGGAACCGCGGATTGAATGCGAAAGGCGGCAGCGATCTTCCCGGTGCGGCTGATCTCGATGCAATAATCCCTCGTGATCGGGCTCCAAGAAATCTTCACTACGTTTGCATGACGCAGTACGACAAGAATTTCAGTCTCCCGGTCGTTATTCCGCCGGAATCGATGACGAACATTCTGGCGAACGTGATGGGCGGCCTCAACATGCGCAACCTCCGCGTGGCCGAGACCGAGAAGTATGCCCACGTTACATACTTTTTCAACGGCGGAGTGGAGCAACCGTTTCCGGGCGAAGAGCGCGTAATGGTGCAATCGCCGAAAGTTGCGACCTACGATCTGAAACCGGAGATGAGTGCGGCCGGCATTGCCGATGCAGTCATCAAGGCCACGGAAGACGGGACGTTCGACGTAATTATCGTGAACTTCGCCAACGCGGACATGGTCGGTCACTCGGGCAAGATTGAGCCCACGGTGAAAGCCGTTGAAACGGTGGACACCTGCCTGGGCCGGATCGAGGCCGCGGTGCGCGCGAAGGGGGGAGCGATGCTCATCACCGCAGATCATGGCAACGCCGAAATGATGATCGACCCTGTGACCGGCGGTCCGCATACGGCGCACACTACCAATCCTGTGCCCTTTATCGTGGTCGCCGAAGATGCCAAGCGCTTCACGCTGAAGCCGAATGGTTCGCTGCGAGATATTTCGCCCACCATGCTCGGCATCCTAAGCGTCGATGAGCCGATAGAAATGACGGGAACCGATCTGCGAATGCCGCGCAAGATCGACTGATCCTCGATTGGATGATCGGGAGATTTCGCAACGGGCAATTATCCGGTCTCCCCCATGACCAGATCGTCCTGATCTTTCTCGTGCTACAGTTTTCTCGCGGGCATTTTTTGCCTGAAAACTCATGGAACCGCGGCTCATTTGGATCAATCTGCTGGTGAAGTTGGGCGTGGCTGCTGCCGTGTCCAGCAGCTTGGTGCGTTCCAAGGAGTTCAAATCGCTGCTGTTTCGCGAGGAGCGCACATTTCGGCAGAAGGTCTACCTGGTGCTGTGGATGGCGCTGCCCATCATGTTTGGCGTCTGGATCCGATTTACGGCAAAGAGTTTCCTCGCCGGAGATTTGAGTTTCGAAACTGCTCTGTTGCTGGGAGTGATTGGTGGACGTCTGGCAGGCTCTCTCGGCGGAGTGATGATGGGCTTCCCCGCGATGCTGCACGGCGACTGGGCGGCTATGCCATTCGGAGTGCTGTGCGGTTTGATTGCCGGTCAACTGCGCACTCTGGCCGCCGACAAGGATGACATCTGGTCGTTCTCTCCTTTTATCGATCAGAGCATCTTTCGTTTGATTCGGCGCAACTTGCCGCGTCCACGCCTCTTCGACTGGCAAGTCATGTTCTTTATCACGGTCCTGGGGCTACGGGTCGTGCAGACGGAGCTAGCGGCAAATTTTCCGCATTCCATCTTCAGCATGGAGAGTCCTGACAACTGGTGGATATGGGCGGCAATCTATGCCACCTCGATCACAGCTATCGGGATTGAACTCAAGATCTTCAACAGCGTGCGCATCCAGATCAAGCTCGAGGAACAAGAGCGGCTGCTATTACACGCGCGCATGGAAGCCCTGCAGAACCAGATCAATCCTCATTTTCTTTTCAACACTTTGAATTCGATTTCTTCATTGGTGCGCTTCGATCCGGATACGGCGCGTGAACTGATTTCAAAATTGGCCACGATCTTACGCCGCTTGCTCAACAGCGCGGATTCCTTCGTACCTCTCCGCGAGGAGGTGGAGTTTATCGACAATTATCTCGACATCGAAGTGGTGCGCTTTGGAGAAGATAAACTCCGCGTAGTGAAGGAACTTGCGCCCGAGTCGCTGGACGTGATGGTCCCTAGCATGTTGTTGCAACCGCTGGTCGAGAATTCGATCAAGCACGGACTCGCTTCCAAGGTGGAAGGTGGTAGCATCCACCTGCGCAGTCGCCTGTCTGGCTCAGGTCTGGTGATCGAAGTGGAGGATGATGGGGTCGGCATGGCAGCCAGCCAGTCGCCCGATTCTGTAAGTCTAAGAGGCGCGGGAATCGGGATGGCGAATATCTCCGAACGCCTGCAGGTTTTGTATGGCGATACTGCGCGGATGACGATTGACAGCCATGAGGGCAAAGGAACGCTGGTGCGAATTCGCTTGCCCCTGCTGCAGACAGCGGGCGCGGTGCCCGAAGGATTTTACGAAGAACGTTCGACCACTCGCCGGTAATACGCTTCGTATTGCGGGACGATCCTGCTGGAACAGAAACGAGCTTGCGCCACGGCGCGCGCCGCTTTGCCCATCGCGCGCAACGCACTCTCATCATTGAGAAGCTCGATCGCGTAACGCGCCATTGTATCCACGTCGCCAACGTCGGCAAGATACCCGCTGACGCCATGCTCGATCACTTCCGGAACGCCGCCGGTGCGGGTGGCGATGGGTACCACTTCACAGGCCATCGCTTCGAGCGCCGCCAGGCCGAACGACTCCAACTCGCTTGGCATCAGGAGAATGTCGGCTATTCCCAGTTTTTCCTGCACTTCATCCTGCTTGCCGAGAAAGAGCACGTCTTCGTGAATTCCTTTTTGTACGGCCAGCCATTCGGCCACTGAGCGGTCCGGGCCATCGCCGATCAGCATGAGCTTTGACGGAATTTTCTTTCGCACTCGATCGAAAATCTCGATTACATCTGTGACCCGCTTTACCGGGCGAAAGTTGGAGAGGTGTACCAGCAGACGTTCCCCATTGGGCGCGTACTCGGCTCGGCGCTCGGAAGAGTTCGCGCATCGGCAATACACATCGCAGTTCACGGAGTTGTAGATGACTTCAATCTCTTTGCTGACATCGAAGACGCGCATCGTACGATCGCGGAGGTAGTTGGAGACGGCCGTGACCCCGTTGCTCTGGTTGATGGAATAGCGCGTGATGGGCAAATAGGATCGGTCCAGCCCGACCAGGGTGATATCAGTTCCATGGAGCGTAGTGACAAACGGAAGCCGGCGTCCTCGCGGACCATCGGCCAGCATCTGGCGTGCCAGCAATGCGCTTACGGAATGTGGAATGGCATAGTGAACGTGCAGCAGATCGAGATCGTACAACTGCGAGACCTCGGCCATGCGTGTCGCCAGCGCCAAGTCGTATGGTGGATAGTCAAACAAGGGGTAGCGGGAGACTTCGACTTCGTGATAGTGGATGTTAGGTTCTTCGCCCCGCAACCGGATCGGCTGGGCATAAGAGATAAAATGAATTTCGTGACCGCGCTGGGCCAGTTCCAGACCCAGTTCTGTAGCCACCACCCCGCTGCCGCCGTAGGTGGGATAACACGTGATCCCGATCTTCATTCCGCCTGGACCGCCCTTTGGAGATTCTGTAATTCGATGGTCGAGGGTAGCAGAAGATGCAGATTCTCGGCGCACCTGGGTTTACGCAGGAACTGTTTTTGCGAATTACGACGTTCTATTCGCTGGCTTTTTGTCCTTGCGCGGAAAGGCCAGGGTCCTGCTTATCGAGATAAGCCTGGAAGCGCTTCTTGGAATCTTCCGGAAGACCGCTGAATTCGATTCCCATCCCGACTCCCGGATCTCGAGTACGCACCGTAGCGGTGGCAGAGATACGTTCCTGGTCGATCCAAAACTCCAACCGCAGCACGGTCGAAATCGGCAAGGGCATGACGGTCTCAACATAACAGCCGTTACCACTGATGTCAGTAGCATTGACCCGCATCGGAGTATTCACGCGCTCGTCGCGGAATTCCAAGGGGAATGATATCCTGTGACGCTGGAATTTTCTGCGGTTGTCGGGAGTGAAATTCGGCACGTTGGCGCGCACCTCGGGCGGCAGCTGTGCCAGCCACGGGCACTCCTGGTCGGCTACCAGTTGAACTCCCACCTGAACCTTTTTAAGGCCGCCGGCCTCCATCACCCATATCACCTTGCAGCGGGCTTTCTTGGTTTCGTATTGAACGCCGATAATATCGCCCACCTTCAATTCGTGTTCAAGGCCGCAAATGCATGCTCCGCTCACGCTGACATTTTGAGCGTTCGCGTTCTGGTGAAAAGGATGGTTATCGGCCCCCATGCCCCACACACGTACACGCAAGTCCAGCGTCGCGCGCGCAGCCGCCCCTGAGGCAGACATGATAAGAGCCTCCCGGCTTAAGTCTTTAAGCCGAATCTAACCTGATGATACGCAATACCGGATTCTTTCTAAGATTACGAAAGTGACTAGTCCTGAGTTAGTGAATGGACTTATCAACCTGATCTTACGGTGCATTTTCGGTTGAGACGAGTTCGCGGTACGAAATCAAGGCAATGCCTTCCGCTTCCAACAACTGCCTGGCTTCAGGCATGGTGAGCACGCGCAACTCGGTCTCTCGCGATTCCCGCAGCCGGGTATTGGCCTGTTGCAAGTCCGCATCATTGTAGCCCGGATGGCAAACAAATTCCCAGGTACCTTCGGGAATGATGGCGGCAATGGCACGGAAGAGTCTCTCGTCAAGCGCTCCAGTCACGACGATGCCGAGAGTACCATCGGGAGCTATCATCCCCTGCCGTTTAGCTGCGTCATGAAATTTGCCGGCCAGAGCGCTCAAAATCCGCACCTCGGCATAACGAGTCCAGAGAGAGGGTCGCGCCAACAGTTCTGTTGACGTCAACGGTTTGCGCGGGCCAAACGGATTGCGAACGGCTCGCACTCCACAAGCCAGAGCGGCGCGCAGGACCGGATGCAGCACCGCAGGGAACAAGTGAGTGTGTTTGTGAGAATCCACATGGGAAACCTTGATGCCGGCCGATTGGATCTTGCGTATCTGAGCGCTCGCCTCAGCTTCAATCTCCGGTGGGTCGAAGCGCCTTGTCAGCGCGCGTGCTGCAAACGATTTCAAACCATCACCAAAGCGAGCAGTACCAGAATTTCGCGAAGTCGAAGTTATTGTTGGCAGCCGAACCGCATCCAGAACCGGCTCACCATCGATAAGTACCAGGTGGCAGCCGACGTCGAGCCGCGGAGTCTCTTTAGCCAACCGGACGGCATCGTCAAAGGCTGGGCCACTTGCCATCAGCGTAGTCGAAGTCACGATTCCTCGAGTGTGAGCCTCGACAATGGCGCGATTGATTCCTGCAGTGAAGCCAAAATCATCGGCATTAACAATCAGACGGCGCACCGCGTCAGTCTAGCAGGGAGCCTTAGGGAAACACGTGGTAGCGGGTAGATCGGGAATTCAGCAACCATTGGCGCCATTTGGCCCTTAGTTCCAGGCTTAATCCGCTCCGCTTGTTGCAGTTGAGGCTTTCGCAAGAGCCAATGCGCGGTCGGATCGGAAATCAGACTCCGCAAAGGTGGAATGGTTGGCATCGTTCGGATCGGATTCCAGCCTGAACTGGTTTACGAGGCCGCGCAAATCCAGCGCCAGATTAGAAAGATCGTTGCATGCGCCGGCAGTGTGGTTGGCAGCGGTAGAGGATTCCTGAACCAGTTGCGAGATTTGCGACATGCTCGCATTTACCTGTTGAGTGGCTTCCGACTGCTGGTTTGCCGCACCCGTAATTTCTGAAATTACATCCCCCACCTTGGCGGACATCTGGATAATTTCCTGCAAAGCCTCTCCGGATGCAGATGTCTTTTCAACCCCGGCCGTTACGTCGCTCGTTCCCTTGTCCATTGCGCGGACCGCGTGACTAGTCTCTGTCTGGATCGATTCAACGGTTGCGGCAATCTCCTTGGTGGCCTGTGTCGTACGCTCGGCGAGTTTGCGCACTTCATCGGAAACCACGGCAAAGCCGCGCCCTTGCTCTCCGGCGCGCGCCGCTTCAATCGCGGCGTTAAGCGCGAGCAGATTTGTTTGGTCGGCGATGTCATCAATCACGCCTACAATCGCGCTGATCTGTTGGGAACTGGATCCCAGAGTTGCGATGCTGGCCGCCACACCCTTGGACGAATCAGCGATGCTCCGAATGGTCGCGAGCGCTTCCTGCACCACGTGTCCGCCGCGGTGCGCGGCCTCGGCGGCCTTCTGCGAGGAATCCGATGCACTGATTGAACTATCCAGAACTTGCCGAACCCGCGCCGCCATCTCCTGCATAGCAGCGACGACCTGTTGAGGCTGATCGCTCTGCACGCGGGCGTTCTCGGCCGATTGTGCCGCGGATGACGAAATCTCCTGACTCGCGCTTGCCACCCGCTCTGCCGTTGCCGCTATCGAATTGATCAACTCGCGCAGCGAGTTTTTCATTTCGTTGAGAGCCGCTTCGGCTTGTCCAATTTCATCGTTTGACGTTACCGTTATATCGGACTTTGCGAGATTCTTGCTGGCAATTTCCTGGATCATGCTTAGCAGTCCCGCCATTGCGTGAGTGATGGAGCGCGCAATGATAGTCGCAATTGTAATTCCCGCCAGGAAACCGGAAAGGACCAGCGCGATCGTCACGAAATTCGCCCGGGCCTGAGCTTTATGCTCCGCTAAAAGGGCGCTCCGCGCCTGAGTATCCTCCCAGACCTCCAGTTGCGACGCATCATCGGCCACGCTCTTAATCGCCTTTTGTTCTTTAGGCCCGAACGCCATATCCGTGGCTTCGTAGTTCCGGTTGGCGCGGCGCAACGCCAGTTGCTGCTCGGTCAGCATGGTAATCTGTTGCACGCTGAACAATAGTTTCGCCAGCAATGTTTTGTCTTTTTCGGCGACCAGCATTTTACTCAGCTCGTCCAGACTGCGCTGTACTTCTTGTTTAGCATCGCTATATCTTTGCAGCGAAGCTGCATCGCCGGTGAACGTGTGATCATTCGATGCCTGAATCTGTTTCCGTACGTTGACCTCAATCAGTGTGGCATGCTGCTTTCTAGTCAAGGAGTGGTTGGCCTCCTCGGTGGCTGCAGTTACCCGCAGCAGCGAGTAATAACTCACACCGCCCATCAGCACCAGCAAGGCGAGCAACAGGCCAAACCCCGTGGCTAGCTTTATCCTGAGTCCGAGGCGGTTCATTCACGTCTCCCAAGTTTGATTCTGTCTTAAAGGCAACCGACGCTACGCAAGCGGAGCGAGGCAGAACTGGCTATTCAGTAAAGCTATCGGCGGGAATAGGTTCAACTTTAGCGTCCTGATTCAGATTGCCATTGCTCCCATTTGACCGCGTTTTCTCGGCTCGCATATACTCGCTCAGTCGCAGATGGTATGGAAGTCGCCCCCCGAATGGCGCATTCGTTGACGGAAAAGGATCGACGCCGGAGAAATTTGGTCTCACTGAAGTCTGCAGCGGGCGGTTAGCTCAGCTGGTTAGAGCGCCTGCCTTACAAGTTGCCTCTCTAGAGGCGTTTGTTGATTCTAGAGGCACTTGTCTTGGATCAAAACCGGGTTTCTACCCCCTACAGCAACATAGAAGCTGGGAAGAAAGCTGGGAAACTGCTGGGAGCTAGATCCGGGAGAAACCCGCGCCCGGAAGCCCTGCTTTGGCCACTCTAAACCTTCATCCTAGACCTGCTTGAACGCATGATCAAAAATGGTTTCTTTGGGTTGGATCAATTCCGAAAACCTGAATCTGTAAGCCTCTCGCCGCTGCGGTTTGATGAGATCCAACCGGACTTTTAGCAGCGTCTCATTCGGCGGCATGAGTATAGGAATGCACACTCCTATCCAGCCAGTTTTCACGAGCCCCGATTTAAGACCTGATTGCTGCAACTCTTTCCAGAGAGAAAAGTTCTCCAGCGAGTGCTCTTCAAAACTCTTGTAAGGAAATTCGGGACTGCTAAATGGAGTCCTGATGTCCCATTCTGAGAGATCCTTCATCGGTTTTCCACGCAACGTTCATGCGTCAGTGTTGATGGTAATGTCCATCTCTCGAATGCCTGTATCGTGATCTGAAACGATTGAGATGTTGAGGAAAAATGACGTGTTGGCAAGGTCGAGCGTAGTTCCTCTGCAAAAACCAAGAAGTTCTATTCGCAAATCGTCTGGGTAGACGGGCAGGGCTTTGAGCACGCTCGACTGCTCAAGGCAAATCCCTTCCTTGGGTACGATGAGCTTAAAATCAAAGTGGTCGGCCAGGATGTTGCCCTTAGCATCCAACGCACCTTCAGCGATTCGGCCTCCTGGAATCTTACGGGCGAACCTTTGTAGTTTCGAATACAACATCACAGCCGGATCGTCGGTGTTGATTGAAAATCCGCCAGAGACTTGGGTATTGCCGGAAAAATCAACCGGAGCTTTGCCGCGAAACATGAACGTGACATTTTCGAATTTGCAGTCACGAAAACTCTTGCCGTCTACTTCAATTGTCTCGTTTGCAAATGAGTGGCCGCTGAATATTTGCCAATGTGGATTTCGGAATGGTTCACGCCAATCCTGGTTCTCTTTTTGTTTAGCTCCGGCAGTGCTGCTTTTCCTTCGCTTCAAGACCCCTCGATGATCCAACCAAACCAAAACTCCTGCCAGCACTATCACAGATAACCGTCCCCATCCTGTTTGCAAGAAACTGAGAATTCCGGGAAGTCTCTTTACCCAGAACTCGTCTCGTGCCTGCCAATCAGGTATGGCGCAATAAACGAGCACCACAAAAACGAGGAAGCCTTTCAATGTGAAGTTCTTCTCGTACCATTCACGCACGAAGCGTATCCAGTTCATGCCGTAAATAATAGCAAGAGCAAAAAGCGATGCGTCGCCCGAAAGCCAGAGCGACGCATCAGGGGGGGGAAGCACTTTCAACACTAACAGGGTTGCAGTTCGCCCTCTTCCTCTTCTTCGATCTCTACTTCGGGAGCACGATCCGAGATAGCTGGCGAAGTTTCAAAGCGCGACTCTTTGCGCCTTTCTTTGCTTCCGGCTCCGGCAGCAGCGGCCTTGGCCATCACTCCCCGTGAACCTCCGGCTGCTTGAAAAAATCCTCTTCTTACACTGATTCGCGCCTAGCCAGCCCTCATAGCGTCGGGAACACACAGTAGAAGTGTGCCAGAAAAGATGGACCCCTTAGTTGTTCAACATAGCGTTGATCCCCTTTTTCGGTCAAAATCTAGGGCTGCTTCGGTCGCTCCGAGCTGTCGCTTTCATTAATAGACAGGGAAGTAAAGTGCGACTCCTCCTCAGTCGAGTAATAGGGCTCTAGCGGAGGTCTTGTAATCCAGGCGAATGGCACAGCCAGAATTACGGTAATCGGAAAGGATATTAGGAGAGCGGCTACTAATAGAAGTAGGCCGCGGAGTCCCATGACAGCGCACAGCGTCATAGAGAGCGCTAATGCTACAAATCCGTTTATACGCGCGTACATACGCGAGGGCCGAAGTTTCAGGCCGCACTTTGGACAGGTCCAAGGCGGCCTGCGCTTAGCCTGTTCGCCGCCCATACTCGCGCCACATTGGGGGCACTCAAAAGTTGGCATTGGTGGCCGCATTTGATTTTTCCACCTAATTCGTATTCGCCGCAGTGATAATATTCATGTGACTCTATTGCTACAAGGCACCGAAGTGCTATGTAAAAAGTTACATAACTCCTTTGTTTTCAAAGGGGCGGTTAGCTCAGCTGGTTAGAGCGCCTGCCTTACAAGCAGGAGGTCGCAGGTTCGAGTCCTGCACTGCCCACCAAGTTCCTGAAATTAGTAGCCTGGGTCGGCCTGCGAGTCAGCCTGCGTGATCGCTCACGAAATTGACAAACCGAATAAGTCCAATCCCGTGACCCAGATATTAGTACCGTAGCCAGTACGGGGACTGGTACTGCCGCAGCCCCTTTTATCCTGTTCTAACCAACACAACCGATTACTTCCTAGCTTCCCCCGGCCCGCTCCCGCATAGATCTTTTTTGAACCTTGTGCCCCCTGAATAGGTCGACCTATGCTCTGCGCTGGGGAATCCTCCGTGAGACGAGTCCGTGTACTGGTGGCAAATCATCCGCGGCTGATGCGGGAATTGGTCTTGGCTACCATCGCCGACCAGCCCGATATTGAAGTTGTGGGTGAAGTGCAGAACGAGGGCGAACTGGCCGAGATCGTGGAACAAGTGCTACCCGACGTTCTCATCATCGCCATTAACAAGTACTTTTACACGATTCTGGGCAATCGCGGCGACGGCCATGTCCAGGTTATCTCCTCCGACCTCAGGCTGTTTGGCAACTGGAGCGATCTCGCCGCTCTTCCCGGCCTGCCCGCCAACAACCAGGGCCTCGAGATTCCCCTGGCCGTATTGAAAGATCTGGGCGGGAATTTTGCCGCGGATTTATTTCTCGCTTCCGAAATCCCTCCCGGCACCGGCCTGGGTTCTTCCGCGAGTGTTTGCGTGAACCTCTTGAAAGTGCTCAGCACATACCTGCGGTGTCCCTTGTCAAAGTACGATCTGGCGGAGCGCGCTTATCGCATCACACGCTTCGGGTTGAAACGGCACGTCGGCAAACAGGACGAGTACGCGGCCGCCTTTGGCGGCTTGAACTATATCCGTTTCAACCCAGACGGAGCCACTCAGGTCGAACCCCTGCAACTCGATCCCGGCATCCTTTTCGCATTGCAGGCAAATCTTATGTTGTTCTTTACCGGATCCGCGCACCATTCCTGGGACATTCTGGCGGATCAGGAGGAATCTACACGACTGCCTGCCGGCCCCGCCGTAGAAGCCCTGCACCAAGTCAAGGAAGCGGGTGCGCTGATGAAAGAGGCTCTCCTTTGCGGCAACCTGGAGCACTTCGGGCATTTGCTCGATGATGCGTGGCAGGCCAAGAAGCGCGTCTCTCACCGCATTTCCAATCCTCGCATCGACCACTTCTATGCTTTGGCGCGCGAACACGGCGCGGTTGGCGGCAAGATCACCGGCGCCGGCGGCGGAGGATTTCTTCTGCTCTACGCCGAACCCGCATCCCAGGCGCCCGTGCGTGTAGCGCTGCAGGGAGAAGGTTTGCAAGAGATGGCGTTTGCATTCGATACCCAAGGGGCGCAGGTGATTGTGAACGACCCTTTCATCGATCATGACGAGCGCGCCGGCACGCAATGGACATTTCTACCCTACACGTCGGCGGCCTCGGTTTGATCTACAACCTGCATCGCGATCTCCGGGGTCCGCATTGAAAGCCTTTTTGCTCGCGGGCGGATATGGAACCCGGCTGCGTCCTCTCACCGATTCTTTACCCAAGTGTCTGGTGCCGATTCAGGGCAAACCTCTGCTCGACATCTGGCTCGATCTCTGCGCCCGTTCGAATATCACCGAGGTTCTGATCAACCTGCATGCTCATTCGCGACTGGTCGAGGAACATCTTAAAGAGAAGTGTTCCCCAGTCGCCGTTAGTGTCGTTCACGAAAAGCAGTTGCTCGGCTCGGCGGGAACGATCGCGGCAAACCGCGAGTGGATCAATTCCGATCCGGCATTCTGGATTCTTTACTCCGACGTTCTCACCAATATGGACCTGCGGCGCATGACGGAGTTTCATGTCGAGCACGAAACCGTCGCGACCCTGGGTCTCTACCAGGTACCCGACCCTTCGCGCTGCGGAGTTGCGCTCACCGACAGCTCCGGAATCATCACGGATTTCGAAGAAAAGCCGACAAATCCGCGCAGCAATTGGGTTTTCTCCGGACTCATGCTAGCGAGTCCCCGCTTCCTGGATTTCATACCGCCCACTATTCCCGCCGATATCGCCTTTGATGTCTTGCCTCGGCTGCTGGGCAGATTGCTGGCGTATCCCATCAATGACTACTTGCTCGATATCGGCACGATGCAGAACTATCAAAAGGCGCAGAATACATGGCCGGGCATGGACAGTGTTTCGGCTCCATCGGACCGGGTCGCATTGCCTTCGCCAGCTTCATCTGGAAAAGCGTTATGAAAGCCACATTACTGCGCGGAGTCATCTTCGACATGGACGGCGTTCTGGTGGATAGCCACGCGGTGCATCGCACAGCGTGGCGCCGGTTTTTCCAAACCGTGGGACGGGATGTGTCCGAGTTCGAACTGGAGTTCATTTTGGATGGACGTAAACGCAGAGACATCCTGCGCCATTTTTTGGGCAACTGCGCTGATTCGGAACTTGAGGAATTTGGTCGACGGAAAGACAGTATCTTCCAAGAGATGCGGCTGAAGGCCTCCCCCGTACCGGGCGTAGTCAATCTGGTGCGCGAACTGCATCGCAATGGCACTGCGCTCGCGGTAGCTACGTCTGCCAGCCGCAAGCGAACCGTCTTAACGTTGAGGGAACTGGGACTAATCGATTGCTTTCCAGTCATCGTGGCGGGCGAAGAAGTAGTTCTGGGCAAGCCTGACGCGGCTGTTTATCGGTTGGCCTGTACCCGACTTGCAAACGAACCTGCGAGCTTGCTGGCAGTCGAAGATGCCGTATCGGGGATTCAGTCCGCCGTGAGCGCTGGCCTGCAGTGTATTGGAGTTGCATTGCATGAGACCCGAGAAACCCTAACCCAAGCGGGTGCGATCCACGTGGTGTGCGACTTCGAATCAGTTTCTGCACAGGATTTGGAATGCATTCTTGCTGATAACAACTCCGGAAAGCTGGGCGCGGCGGCAGCCGGCGGCTAAAGGCTCAGACCTTCGTTGCGGCATAGTTCCACAATCGCGAGCCGATCCGGCGCTCGCAGCTTCCGCAGTATGCGGTGCACGTGGTTTTTCACCGTCTGTTCGGAAAGATTGAGCCGGTTAGCCATTTCCTTGTTGGTGAGGCCCTGCTGAATCAACCCAACGAGTTGTTGCTCCCTGGGGCTAAGGCCGAAGCTATTTTTGAGATGCAAGCTGGGAATCGTCGGTTTGTGCTTCGCCACCCACTGAAACAGCGCCGCAGAAAGTATGGGCGGGCAAACCGCATCGCCTGCTGCAACCGCCCGAATGGTGCGTGAAACCTCCGCCGCGGAAGCGTCTTTGAGCACATAGCCCAAAACACCTGCCTGCACCACGCGCAGGAAGATTGCCTCTTCGGCCTCCATGCCAACCATCACAACCCGGATCGCGGGATTGCCTTGAAGGAGTTTGTGCACGAACCCCGGCTCGGCTAGGACCGGAGAAACGGAATCGAGTACCACCACATCAGCCCGGGCAGCCGCAATCTGTTCCAATATGTCCGGCCCAAACGAGCCCGCCCCGGTTACGTGGATATCCTCCTTCTTCGACAGAATGCGCAAAAGAGCTTCGCGTAGCAGCCGGTTTTCAGCCAAAAGAAATACTGCGGCTCCCGGTCCCGAAATTGCTGAAACTGCGGTTCCCATCTGATAACCCGACTGACCTACTTAACTCCCCGTTAGATATTTTCTGCCTGCCGCACTCGCCCGACATTTGCCTCGCTCGCCTCTAAGCAAATCAACTTGGGAGTAGACTTGTCCAAGTTGCGAAACTTAGTTGCGCAAATCACTCTCAAACGCTAACTGGGTGGCGAACACTGGGTCAAGAAGAATGGTGTGTTTTGCCAATCATGATTCCCGCCGCGGGAGGGAATGTTTGAATTCCAGAAACGGGCTGCCGGAGCGATGGCTTCCGGTATGATCGCTACTCAAACGCGTACGGAGAGAATCGAAAAAGTCCTAAAGCACCTGGTCGACGCGCAGATTTCTTGCAGCTATCACAACCCTCTTCCCGCCTTGATAGTCAAAAGCATAAGTGAACACTTCAATCTTTCCTCGCTGTAGTGGGATTCTGTTGCATGTAACCTCGTTGCCCGGCGGCCACGGCATTGGAGATCTGGGAACCTCGGCTTACGAGTTTGTCGAGTTCTTGGCCCAGTCCGGGCAGAAGATCTGGCAGATGCTGCCGCTCGGTCCTACTGGATACGGCGATTCGCCCTATCAATTATTCTCAGCGTTCGCCGGCAATCCTCTCCTGATCGATCTACGGGCTCTGCGAGAGCAAGGCTTGCTCTCAGCGCAGGATTTGGTCATCGCATCGTCCCTTCCCGATGACCATGTTGAATACGGCGCTGTCATTGATGTTAAACAACGTCTAATCGGCCAAGCCGCCCGCAGGTTTCTGGATGAAGGCGGTCGCGCGGATCTCGCCGCATTCGACTCTTTCTGCATTGAGAATGCCGATTGGCTCAATGACTATTCGCTTTTCATGGCGTGTAAGACTGTCCACAACAATGCAGTCTGGTCCGACTGGAACGATGGAATACGTCGCAGAGATCCGTTAGCTCTGAAAGCACGGCAGCAGAAACTAGCGCCGGAAATAAACGTTCACAAGTTTGCCCAGTTCGAGTTTTTCCGACAATGGCAGAAGCTCAAACTCCACTGCCAAAGCCGCGGCATCAGCATCATGGGCGACATCCCGATCTACGTGGCGCACGATAGTGCCGACGTCTGGGCGCATCCGGAATTATTCCGTCTCGATGAACAATTCAGGCCCACCGCAGTGGCAGGTGTTCCGCCCGACTACTTCAGCGTTACCGGTCAGCTGTGGGGAAATCCTCTGTATCGCTGGGACGTGTCGACCGCTTCCGGTCATCGCTGGTGGATCGATCGTTTTCGCGCGTCCCTGAAATTATTCGACTATGTGCGCTTGGATCACTTTCGCGGCTTCGAAGCCTTCTGGGAGATTCCAGCTACTGCATCAACGGCGCAGGAAGGGAAGTGGGTGAAGGGTCCGGGCGCGGAGTTCTTCCGCGCCGTAAAAGCGGAATTAAAAGTGTTACCTTTCGTCGCCGAAAATCTTGGCGTGATCACTCCCGAGGTGGAAGCGTTGCGCAAAGAATTCGGTTTCCCCGGAATGAGCCTGCTGCAATTTGCGTTTGGAAACGATCCCCAGGGTCCCAGTTTTCGTCCTCACAACTATTCTCGCAAACTTGCGGCCTACACCGGAGGCCACGATAATGACACCACGGTCGGCTGGTGGAACAGTTCCGGAATCGGCGAGAGCACGCGAACGCCGGAAGACATCCGGAAAGAACGCGCCTTCGCGCGAGCTTACTTAGCGTTCAAGGATGACGAGCCCATCAATTGGGTGTTGATTCGCGCAGTCCTCGCATCCGTGGCTGACATCGCCATCGTCCCGCTGCAGGATGTGTTGGGCGTAGGCAATGAAGCGCGGATGAATTTGCCAGGCACGGTGAGCGGAAACTGGAAATGGCGGTACCAAACAGACGCTCTCACTTCGGACTTGACTGCGCGGTTGCGGGAGTTGACTCGGCTTTATGATCGCTGAGAACGCTGATTGATATCATTGTCCCTTGTCTTTGGCCCAATTCAGCCAGTGCGCCAGATACTTTTGCTGATGTTCGTCGAACTCCGATTCGCTGGGCCCGCCCCAACCGCGCTGACTGGCGATATCCGACAATCCGCGAACCGCGTAAAAACGGACCTGCTCATCCGGGTCCTGCAGCGCCTGCGCCAGATCCGGCACCGCAGCTGAGTCGGCCATGTGCCATAAGCCTTCGACCGCTGCTCGACGAAGTGAGCTGTCAGCCGATCGAAGCAGTGGTTGCAGTACGGGGATCGCTCGTCGGTCGCTCAACTGATTCGCGATCACGTACAGGAGCCACGTTCGGTGGTTTTCCGTCGCTAAATTGCCTAAAAGCAGATGCACCACTTCCGGCACCTCGTTCACATCACCAAAGGCGACGAGTTCCCCTTGAATTCTCTGACGTAGCTCGCTATCGTCGGTGTTGGCTAGTCCCTTTCTCAATGCAGCGCGAGCTTCCTCGCTATGCGGAAGAACATCGCCCACTCTCAGGATTTCTGCAATCTCCGACGCGGAAGCACCCGCCGATCCGACAACAGCCCACAACTCACGAAGCACCGCCGTCTTGTAGTCGCTCTGCGACGATTGGCCCCGTGCTTCGCCGGTGAGCGCTGCAACTGCAGGGAAATCGGGATAATACGGCTCGGCAACACTGTAGCCGTCATCCGTCCTGCGCAGGAACAATAATCGAGTTCCCGTATGCAAGCCCCTAAACCCAACGAATTGAACCGGAAGAGCATATATCAGGGTGATTTGGTCGGGTGCCATGCCTTTAATTGTCCTTCTTAAAGCGAGATTTGCAGAATACGCGTTGGCCTGCAATTGTTGATCGTAGTGACTTATCGGCGGTGCGGGACCAGTTCCCTCAATG
>JBAWBG010000179.1:0-3000 GCA_049589695.1 Candidatus Sulfotelmatobacter sp.
CACCCCCTAAATCTTATACGGTCCACCCTCTAGATCTTATACGGTCCACCCCCTGGATCTTATCCGGTCCACCCCTGGTCCCCTTCCGTGATTGGTCCAGAGCGCCTTCGTTAGGCCTAAGGCACTAAATACAAAATACTAAAAAAGCCTTTTTGGCACAAGACATGGAGATATTATCATTATCACCATCAAATTAGCTAAATTACCACTAAAAGGGTATACACCCAGCTATCTAAGTACGTGACCGGCTTTGCAGTAGTCGCTACAGACTCCCTGTACCAGTTTCTGCGGTCCTTGGCTGCCTCTTCTTCCGGATCCTTGGAGCTCTGTCCTTTGCTCCCTTTGGCCGACCGCGCTTCCTTGCATTTGGCACTATAGTAGGAGGTGTAGTAGGAGGTGCAGCGGTAGGGGGCGCTGCAGTAGGGGGCGTCGCAATAGGAGGTGCCGTAGTACGAGATACCGCAGCATGAGGTGCCGCAGTAGGAGGCGTCACGGCAAGAGTCATTGTAGTGGGATGATCTTCTGGTCTTAGTAGTTCAGCTGTTGGCGTCAACGTAGCGTCTTGACGTCTAAAAGGGTCGATATCTACCCCAGCCAGTATATCGTCGATATCCAGAAATTCTGCCTCCTCTAAAGCATTCGCAAGGTTCTCAGCAAGGTTGTCAGGCATTATATCATCGATATCGACGAATTCTGCCTCCTCTGATATATTCACGGGGTCTGTAGGGTTGGCGGAGGTTGCTATGGTAGCAGGTTGCGTTCCTAGCGCAGGGGATCGAGGGGTGGGAATGGCTGGTGCTATATCTCGAGGCGAGTTATGTGCCTGCGATTGTCGTTAGCTAGATTTCTTGGTAGATGAGGCGTAAGTTCCTACCCTCGATAGTTCACCGCCAATACGACCAGGCCTTAGCCTCGCTATCCCCGCCGTCGCTTCGAATTGTGATGGAATTCGCCTCATAGATCGATTTTCGCGTGGGCGACCGCGTGTAACTACTACATGCGGAGCGAAGATGTTTGGTCTTTGTGGAGGTACGGGTGGGGGTGGTAGCTGGATAGCCTCGCCAGGTCGATTGAAATGCCAATGCTTATGAAAATCAGTCCGCGTTATGGTAAGCTCAAGGCGTTCAATAACTCGAATAGTGTGATAGCATGGAATGCCATGAATTCGCTCAAAACTGGATGTACAAGGCTTATCGACCAGCGTATCCTTTGCGAGATGTAATTGCTGAACAAGCAGCTTCATCGCCTGGGGGACGATTTGGGTGTTGAGGTCAGGATCAAGGACCTTCCAGCGCTTTGCGTTAAGTTCGTGTTGAATGCGGTCACGTTTCATTGCTAGAGACTTTGTGAAGTTCGCTACAAAGACGGAGATCATTGTCTCCTGTTTATCCTTGAGCTCCAAAAGATCATGCCGGGTTCCAAGGAGGAAGCTTTTTAAATGCTTATGGCCACCTTCGCCACGTGAAGTAACGATATGTCCGAAGTGGCGAACGTTAGATGTCCATGCTTTAACAAATTGCTCTCGATCTGGATACTTGTGTTCATCGAGGTACTCGATAAGTCCGGGCTGGTCACTGTAATCGTTCTTCAGATTCCGGTAGAGGTCGTAGAAGTCTGCCTGTGTCTTCGCGTATACAACCTGAATTCAATAGTGGTTAGCAACAGTATGACACAATAACAACTACTTCACCTTGCTATCGCTACTCGCCTGCTGCCATCGTGCCATAAACTCCTTTCGCTTCTCCTTGTTTACCTTGTTCTCTTCCTCAGAGACATTATTGACCCTCCATAGAGTTTGCACCTTTGTCTGGACTCTCTTATTGATATGCCACAGGCAGAGAAGCTGTGGAACCGTTGGGAAGACGGCAGCGAGAGCGTTCTTAAGCGCGGCTTCGTCGTCCGTAAGGAAGACTTCGACCTTTGCCTCACCAATAACCAAGGTCTTAAATGCTGCAATTGCAGTATGGTATTGGAGATCGTTCTCGGCAGATACAAAGCAGAAGGCGATACTAAATGTTTGGCCTGTTGCAGCTATACCAAGAAAATGAATCATTGGCATGTTGTAGATGTTTACTTTGTACGTAGCGTCGATAAGAATAACGTCAGGATATGACTGTATAAGCTCGATTGAGGTATGGTGGGCATAGAAGAGTAGGTTAACGTGGCCGCCGTCATCGGTTCCATATTTCAAAGCCCAGTTCTCGTCGTCCGCAGTAAGCTCAAGGATAAGAGCCTCAATTGGAGTGTTTTCTTGAAGCCGCTCCTTCCGATTCTTGACCTTCGCATTGTATACCTCTTTGGAAGCGACCTTGGTATCCGGATTTCGCTGTTGCAGGTACCTCACAATGAATTTCGGTGCCACGCCAGCTCTGGTGAGATCTGCAATTTGACTATGCTCAGTCTCGGTTGGTTTTCGGTACTTGGAATGCTGTTCAGGGCCCGTGGAAGATTCATGGTTATGACTGCCATCGACCACAGTGACCTTCCATGAGCCATCAATGGCGGTACGATAAATACGAATGTCAAGTGGGCATTCAGTCATTCGCGTTGAGCTTTGACGCACGACGCCTTCCCCACGCTTCTTGCCCCCTTTGTCACAGCGATAATCGACCCTCCGGAGTTCTCCCCGCTTCGTGAAGCGATCACGGTCTTTTGTAAGGGCATACCCGTGTTGCTCTGCATGCAAATTGATGAAATCTTTCGCACTTTCAAGCTCATCGAATTCTTGCTCTGGAGGAGGTTCTAGTGCCATTTTGTTAGGTTAAAGGCAGAGATGCGAACTTCGCGAAGCTTCGAAATCTTTAATATCATAAGTTATTCTTGAAGGTGTTATGGGATCGAGTCCTAAAGCCTACATAAAGGGTATGTATTGCTAGTGCCTTAGGCCTAACGAAGGCGCTCTGGACCAATCACGGAAGGGGACCAGGGGTGGACCGGATAAGATCCAGGGGGTGGACCGTATAAGATCTAGAGGGTGGACCGTATAAGATTTAGGGGGTG
>JBAWBG010000180.1:0-9355 GCA_049589695.1 Candidatus Sulfotelmatobacter sp.
AAGCTAGAGCGCGCACCGCTGACTCGCGTCCCGAACCCGGGCCGCTGACGCGAACGTCCACGCTGCGGACGCCATGGTCGCGCGCCATGTTGGCCGCATTCGAGGCCGCTTGCTGCGCGGCGAACGGAGTGCCTTTGCGCGATCCGCGAAACCCCAGCGACCCTGAACTCTTCCACGACAGAACATTTCCGTTCATGTCGGTAATCGTCACGATTGTGTTGTTGAAGGACGCCTGCACGTAGCACAGTCCATGCGGAACGTGCTTGCGCTCCTTCTTCTTGAATGTCTTCTTCTTGCCCTTTTTATCGGTGGCGGCTGCGCCGCCCGCTGCTGCTGGTTTCGCCATAATCGCTCCTGGCTCTTAAGCTTCTAGCCAGAAGCTAGAAGCTGGAAGCTGCCCTTACGTCTTCGAAGTCGCCTTCTTCTTGGTCGATACCGTTCCCTTACGCGGACCTTTACGGGTGCGCGCATTGGTATGCGTGCGCTGTCCGCGAACCGGCAGGTTGCGGCGGTGACGGAATCCGCGATAGGAGCCGATCTCGATGAGACGCTTGATGTTCATCGAAACCTCCTTGCGCAGATCGCCTTCCACCATCCCCTGTTGTTCAATCACAGTGCGGATGCGGTTGACCTCTTCTTCGCTGAGGTCCTGCACCTTCTTCATCGGATCCACCTTGGCCTCGTCCAGAATCTGGCCAGCCCGGGGATGCCCGATGCCATAGATGTAGGTCAGCGCGATGTTGATATGCTTTTGGCGTGGTAAGTCTACGCCTGCGATACGTGCCATATTTGTCCTTGACTCCGGCGCCCGGCCAACTTACCCCTGGCGCTGTTTATGTTTCGTGTTGACGCAGATCACCCGCACCACACCCTTGCGGTGGATAACCTTGCACTTGTCACAGATTTTCTTTACCGATGCTCGTACTTTCATAAACCAGCTCTCAGCTGTAAGCTTTCAGCCTTCAGCAAAATCTCGGACTACCGTCGACGATCATTTATAGCGATATACAATTCTTCCGCGATTCAGGTCGTAAGGCGAAAGCTCCACCGCGACCTTATCTCCGGGCAGAATGCGAATAAAATTTTTGCGCATCTTCCCCGACACGTGCGCCAGAACTTGATGCTTATTTTCCAGTTCCACCTTGAACATGGCATTCGGCAGAGGTTCCAGAACTACTGCCATCACTTCAATCGCGTCTTCTTTACTCATTCGCTCCTTGAAATCAGCTCTTAGCCTTTAGCCTTTGGCTCTTAGCTAAAAGCCAAGAGCTAAAAGCGAAAACGCTCTATCTCGTCAAAATCACTGGTCCATCTTTTGTGACCGCCACACAATGCTCAAAGTGCGCGCTGAAACTTCCATCCGCCGTCACAGCGGTCCACTTGTCGCCCAGGACGCGGGTTTCCGGCTTGCCAAAATTCACCATCGGTTCGATGGCGATGACCATGCCTTCGCGTAACTTCGCGCCGTGACCGCGCGCTCCGTAGTTCGGCACCTGCGGCTCTTCGTGCAAATGCGTTCCAATTCCATGCCCTACAAATTCGCGCACCACGCTAAATCCGGCTGCTTCGACATGCTCCTGCACCGCGGCTCCCACATCGCCTACCGAGTTCCCAATGCGCGCCTGCTCGATTCCGCGGTACAACGATTCTTCAGTCACCTTCAACAGCTTCTGCAACTCGGGCTTGACGCTTTCGCTTACCGGCACCGTGACCGCTGCATCGCCGTAATAGCCATCCAGCACCACTCCGCAATCGATCGAAACGATGTCACCTTCCTTGAGTTCCCGCTTTTCGGACGGAATACCGTGCACGATCTCTTCATTCACCGACGTGCACAGCACGCAGGGATAGTCGTAATAACCCTTGAATGCCGGCTTGGCGCCCAGTTCACCGATCTTCTTCTCCGCCGCCCGCTCCAAGTCCATGGTGGTGACGCCCGGCTTCACCAGCGTGCGCACATAGTCGAGTACCTGCCGCACAATGCGGCCACTCTGCCGCATCCGTTCAATCTCCGCCGCTGATTTGCAAACGATTGCCATGCTTTGTCAAAAAAATGCTATGCGTGATGATCCTCAATAATCCTGAAGATCTGCGCCGTCACCTCGTCCATCGGCCGATCACCATCGATCGAGATCAGCCTGCCAGTCCGCTGATAGTAATCGGCTACCGGACGAGTCTGCTCCTGATAGGCCGCCAAACGGGGCTGAATCACTTCCAACCGGTCGTCATTGCGGGTCACCAGCTTCGTTCCATCCAGGTCGCAAACTTCATCGACCAGAGCTGGTTGAAAGTGGACGTTATAAATTCGCCCACAGGTGGGACAAGAACGGCGTCCAGTAATCCGGAGCAGTAATTGATTATAATCCACGTCGAGACGGATCACAATCGGCCACGCCCGAGTGCTGTGCAAGTTGTCAAAGAGCTTGTCGTCCAGCAACGCATCCAGCCATCCGGCCTGGGCTGCAGTCCGTGGAAAACCGTCGAGAATATAACCCCGCTTGCAGTCCGGCTCTCGCAAGCGCAGCCGAACCATTTCGCAAACCAGGTCGTCGGAAACGAGCTCTCCTCGCTCCATTACAGCCTTCGCCGCCAGTCCTAATCCCGTCCCCTGAGCCACGTTGTGGCGCAGCAGATCGCCAGTGGAGATCTGCGGGATCAGGTATTTCTCCATGATTCGCTTGGACTGCGTGCCCTTACCGGCACCCGGTGGACCAAGCAATACGATGGGCCCTATATCGCGTGAGGTTTCCTGCGCCATCGAGTTGGCCAAAGCCTCCCGAACAGTGTTCAGCAACCCCACACACAACTAATTGAGTAATCGGGTAATTTGGAAATTTACGACGGCGCTGCGTTCGTTCTTCAATTACCAAATTACCCGATTACTCAACTACAACATCGTATTACGACCAGTTGCGGCGGCCGCGAATGCGTCCGCTGCGCGGCGTGAATCCATCGTAATGGCGCATGATCAACTGCGCCTCAATCTGCGTCACCGTATCCATCGCCACGCCTACAACGATCAGCAGCGATGTTCCGCCAAAATAGAAATTCACTCCAAGCCCGTTGGTCACCCACACCGGAAGCCGCTCAAACAGCGATCCTCCCAGCCAGAACGGCAAGTGGTTCAGGTGAATTCCCGCGATCATCCACTCTGGAATAAAAGAGATGATGATCAAATAGAGCGCGCCCACCAGCGTGATGCGGGTCAACACTTCGTTAATGTAATCCGCCGTGCGCTTGCCCGGACGAATGCCCGGAATGAAGCCGCCATACTTTCGCATATTGTCGGCGACTTCGCTGGGATTGAAAACGATCGACACATAAAAGTAAGCGAAGAAAATGATGCCCACCGCATACAGCAAGGTATAAAGCGGTTCGCCCCATCCCAGCATGCGCATCAAGTCGCCCAAATAGCGGCTGTTGCGCAAGCCGTAACCGACGGTCTGCGGCAAAGTCAGAATCGAGGAGGCGAAGATCACCGGCATCACGCCGCCGGCGTTTACCCGCAAGGGGAGGTGGGTGGATTGCCCGCCCATCACTTTCCGGCCTACCACGCGTTTCGCATATTGCACCGGAAGCCGCCGTTCGCAGCGCTCAACGTAAACAATGAATGCCACTACCGCGATCATGAAGACGATCAGGCCGACCATCAACACGGGCGTAATAGCACCCCAAGTTCCGCTCTTGGCCTTCTCCAGAAGATCCTGCACACCGCGAGGCAAGCCCACCACGATGCCGGCAAAGATCAGCAGTGACATGCCGTTGCCGATTCCGCGGTCGGTGATCTGTTCGCCCAGCCACATGACGAAGCAGCTGCCCGTGGTCAGGGTCAGCATGGTCATCAGAATGAAGACGATGCCGGGGTGAAGGACGAAGTCCCCCGCTTTCTCCAGGCCGATGGCGATGCCGAATGACTGCACCGCGCTCAGAATGATAGTGATGTAGCGGGTCCACTCTGTGATTTTCTTCCGCCCCAGCTCGCCTTCTTTTTGCAACTTAGCCAGCGGCTCATAGACCACGGTCAATAACTGCAGAATGATGGACGCCGTGATATAGGGCATGATGCCCAGGGCAAAGATGGTCATTCGGCGCAAGTTGCCGCCGGAAAACAGATCGACAAAACCCAGCAGCGATCCCGCATTCTGGCTGAACGCTTGTTCCAGCTTGAGGAAGTTCACACCCGGCGTAGGAAGATGCCCGCCCAGCCGATAGATCGCAAGCATGGCCAGCGTGAACAGTACCCGCTTGCGGAGGTCGGGAATACGAAAAATGTTCGCCAGCTTTTCAAACATTACTGCAAGACCTCAACCTTGCCGCCTGCCTTGGTGATTTTTTCCTGCGCCGCTTTTGAAAACTTGTGCGCGTGAACAGTGATCGCAATGGTCAGTTCGCCGTCGCCTAGAATTTTAACTGGAAGTTTCTGCTTGATCACGCCCGCCTTACGCAGCACGTCGGGAGTAATCGGCGAAGCATGCAACTCCTCGCCCAGAGCCACCAGCCGCTCCAGGCTCACGATGTTGAACTCTTTACGAAAAATATTGGTAAAGCCGCGCTTGGGCATGCGGCGATGTAGCGGCATCTGGCCGCCTTCGAAGCCGCGGATCAGGCGCATGCCCGTGCGCGAACGCTGGCCCTTGTGTCCGCGGGTGGACGTCTTGCCCATGCCGGAGCCCATACCACGCCCCACGCGCTTGCGCTTTTCCGATGCTTTCTTGGGTGCTCGAAGGTTCGATAAATTCATGATTCGCCGCCTAATCCTGCAAAATCTCAACCAGATGCGGAATCTTCGCCACCATGCCACGAATCGCCGCATTGTCCGGACGCTGGATCACCTGATTCAACCGGGTAAATCCCAGTCCCTTCACCACCCGCTTATGCTTCACGGGCGTGCAAATGGCGGAGCGCACCCACTTCAGGTGAATCTTCCCGTTAACCGCTTTGGGTTTTTTCGTTGTCATCACTGATCCTCGAAACCTGAATCATTCCGCAACTTAAATTTCTTGCATCGACTTGCCGCGCATCGCCGCAACGCTCTCGCGGCTCTTCAAACTTCTCAGCGCGGCGAAAGTCGCCTTGATCACGTTATGCGGATTCGTCGTGCCGATCGACTTGGTCAACACATTCTGAATTCCCACCGAGGTCATCACCGCGCGCACCGCGCCGCCGGCAATCACACCCGTGCCTTCCGGAGCCGGCTTCAGCAAAACTTTTCCCGCACCATAGCGCCCCAGCACCAGGTGCGGAATGCTGGTCTGCGTCAGATTGACCTTGATCAGATTCTTCTTCGCCGACTCAATCGCCTTGCGAATGGCCTGCGGCACTTCTTTGGCCTTGCCCGCGCCGTGGCCCACCACCGCGGCCGAGGGATCGCCCACTACCACCAGCGCGGCAAACGACAGATTCTTGCCGCCCTTCACTACTTTGGTGACCCGGTTAATGGCTACGACCTGGTCCTTCAGCTGAAACGAATTCGCATCGAGCTTCTTGACGACTGTTGGCATTCTTAAACCTGATTTCGTAATATTGTAATTTCGTAATTGTGCAATTGAAAATCGACCGTCGATGGTTTTTCAAATTACAAAATTACCCGATTACTCAATTCCCAAATTCTAAAATTGCAATCCCGCCTCGCGCGCCGCATCCGCCAGCGCCTTCACGCGCCCGTGGTAGATGTAGCCGCCGCGGTCAAAAACAACTTTGGTTACGCCTTTTGCCTTGGCCCGCTCGGCAATGACTTTGCCTACGGTCTTCGCCGCCGCCACATTGCCGCCGGTTTTGCGCTCGGCCTTCTTGCCCTCGGCCGAACTCGCCGAAACCACTGTGGCTCCGTGCAGATCGTCGATCACCTGCACATAAATGTGATTCAGCGAACGGTACACATTCAACCGCGGACGCTCCGCCGTGCCCTGCATCTTTTTGCGGATGCGATCGTGCACGTGCCCGCGCTTCTGATTTTTCGAAATTCTAGTCAGCATAATTCAAGTCCTTGTCGAGATCCTTCGCTTCGCTCCGAGCCTGCCCTGAGCTTGCCGAAGGGATGATCGCGACGGGCTCAGACGCCCGTCAAACGCGATCACTTCGCTCCGGTCTTACCGACCTTCTTCTTCAATCTCTCGCCGGCATAACGCACGCCCTTATTCTTGTACGGATCGGGCGGGCGCAACGACCGCATCTCCGCCGCTACCTGACCGACCTGCTGCCGGTCGATTCCCGTCAGAGCAATCTTCGTTTGCTTGGGATCGACAGTCGCGTCCACCCCCGTGGGCAGCGGATATTCAATGGGATGCGAGTAGCCGAGACTGAACACAATCATCCCTTTACCCTTCATCTCCGCACGATAACCGATGCCGACGATTTCCAGTTCCCGCGTCCAGCCCCTGGTCACACCTTCGACGGCGTTGTTCACCAAAGCCCGCGCCAGTCCGTGCACCGCAGCCTGCGAATCATTCTCGCGGACAGCAACAAGGTGTCCATCCTTCTGCTCGACCTTGATGCCGGAAGGAAGAGGCGTATCCAGCTTGCCCTTCGGCCCCTGCACCAAAACCGTGTTGCCTTCAATCTTGACCGTCACCCCTTTGGGGATCGGGATCGGCTTTTTTCCTATTCGTGACATAAGATCAGCTCTTAAGCTTCTAGCTCCTGGCTTGTTCGACTAAATCTGCGCCTTTAGCTAGTAGCCAGAAGCTAGTAGCTAGAAGCCGCTTCTCTACCAAATCTCGCACAAAAGTTCGCCGCCCACGCCTTCCTTGCGCGCCTGGCGTCCAGTCATCACTCCCCGCGGAGTGGTGAGGATGTTGATCCCCATACCGCCCAGCACGCGCGGGATCTCGCTGCGCCGCACATACACGCGGCAGCCGGGACGCGATACGCGCTCCGCCTTTGAAATCGCGGCTTCGTTATGCGCGCCGTACTTCAAATAAATACGGATGACCTTGTGACCTTCCTCTTCCGTCGGCTTGAAATTTGAGACGTAGCCCTCTTCTTTCAAAATGCGGGCAATCTCGAGTTTCAGCCGCGAGGCTGGAATATCCACTTTCTGGTGCCGCGCCTGCAGCGCATTGCGCACCCTCGTCAGCATATCTGCCACCGGATCGGTCAACCTCATCGTTTGCTTCTCCTCTAGCCACCCGTTCGCTCCGCGTCCTACGGAGAACCTGCAGCGGCTTGCTTACTTCACTTCTTCACAACCTCGTACGCCCTGCCAGAGCGAGACCCAATCTAACGCTTTGTCATCCTGAGTGAGACGCTTTTTTAAGCCTTGTCATCCTGAGCGAGACGTTTTTTGTCTCGCGAAGGATCTCCGTCTCCTCAGAACCGCCCACTACCACGACGACTTCGAAACTCCTGGAATCTCCCCGCGCAACGCCAGCCCGCGGAAGCATAGCCGGCACACCCCGAACTTGCGCAGGTAAGCGCGCGGCCGTCCGCAAATCTTGCAGCGGTTGTGGCGGCGGCTGGAAAATTTCGGCGTCTTCTCTTTCTTGTCGCGTGCCAGTTCAAACTTCTTTTCGATCTTCGCGTCTTTCACTCGTTTTGCTGTAGTCATGTAATCCTTAAAAGAACTTATTCGTTAAGCCCACTTTGCCAAACTCGAAATTTTTCAGGCCCGGAACGGCATGCCCAGGTGCTTCAACAGACTCCGCGCCTGGTTATCGTTTGCCGCCGTGGTCACGATCGTGACGTTCATCCCCTTCATCTTGTCGACCTTCTCGTAGGAAATTTCCGGGAAGATCAGCTGATCGTGCAGGCCCAGCGTGTAATTCCCGCGGCCGTCAAACGACTTCGTGGAAACTCCCTTGAAGTCACGCACCCGCGGCAGAACAATATTCAACAGCCGGTCCAGAAATTCGTACATCCGGTCGCCACGCAGGGTCACCATGGTTCCGATGGCCTGTCCTTCGCGCACCTTGAACGCGGCAATCGATTTCTTTGCCTTGGTCACGATCGGTTTCTGGCCGGTAATCTGGCCCAATTCATTCACCGCCGGATCGAGAATCTTCGAGTTCTGCGTGGCTTCGCCCATGCCCATGTTGACGACAATCTTGTTGAGCCGCGGAACCGCCATCGAATTCTTCAGTTCCAGTTCTTTCAACAGAGCGGGTGCCACTTCCTTCTCGAACTTCGAGCGCAGCCGCGGCCGTTCCTTGGCGCTGTGATGCGCCTGCGCCGGAGCTTTCTGCTCCTGCGAAGAATCTCTCGAACCCTTTTTCTCTTTTTCCTTTGCCATTTTGCTCTTCAACTTCCTCCCACGGTTTCGGACTGGTTACCGGTTCGTGAGAACCAAATTTTCGAATACCGCCAGCGCTTCGCTCAGGATGACGCCGCGCGGCTCGAACGCCTCGCAAACGCGTCACTTATCCAGCGTCGTCCCGCATTTCTTGCAGACCCGGACCTTACGATCGCCGCGCACTTCGTGTCCGATACGCACCGGACCGCAAGTACCGCAAACCAGTTGCACATTCGAGAGGGCAATCCGGCTTTCCTGCTCGGCAATGCCGCCCGCAATGTTGCGCTGAGGATTGGGGCGAACGTGCTTTTTCACCATCATCACGTGCTCCACCAGCAGCTTGTTATCGTTAGGAAACACGCGCAGCACGCGCCCTTCCTTGCCCTTGTCGCGGCCGGTGATAACTTTCACGTTATCGTTGCGGCGAATATCGACTCGCTTTTGTACTGTGCTTGCAGTTCGCATCTCAACCCCATTTGGTAATTGGGTAATTTGGTAATTGTGCAATTAAAAGCCAAAGCGCCGCCAGATTTTCAATTCCCCAATTACTCAATTTCTCCAGCCTGCCTAAATCACCTCAGGTGCTAACGAAACGATCTTCAAAAACCTCTTATCGCGCAACTCGCGCGCCACCGGACCGAATACGCGCGTACCCACCGGCTCGCCCGCATCGTTAATCAGGACGGCGGCATTCTGGTCAAAGCGGATGTAGGTGCCGTCGCGCCGCCGGTGCTCCTTGCGAGTGCGCACAATCACCGCCTTCACCACTTTGCCCTTCTGCACCTGCCCGTCGGGAGCAGCTTCCTTCACCGCCGCCGTGATTATGTCTCCCAGACCGGCGTTCAATCCGGTGGAACCGCCGAGCGGCAGAATCATCTGCAGCTTGCGGGCGCCGGAGTTGTCGGCCACCTCCAGCATGCTTCTCATCATCACAGCCATGGCATCAATCTCCCCATTCACCCTGTAATCCTGAGCGAGACGCCTTTTACCTCGCCTTTGTCATCCTGAGCGAGACGCCTTCTGTCTCGCGAAGGATCTCGGACTCATCAGAACCCGCCCCTCAAAAGACGCTTTCCTTATTTAACGTCGTGCCCCAGTGCGATCTCCGGCACCAGCGCGGTTTTCCGC
>JBAWBG010000181.1:0-6288 GCA_049589695.1 Candidatus Sulfotelmatobacter sp.
GAAGTCTGCGCGGCTGCCGCTGAAGATTCCTGAGTCGAGCCCGAGATTTGGGACACATTGGAGTTGATTTGCTCGGTCGTGGCAGACTGTTCCGTGGCGGCAGTGGCGATGGTAGCGATCCTATCGCCGACGTCTTCGGATATCTTAATGATCTCACGCAGCGCTGCGCCGGAAGCCGAGGTCTTTTCCACGCCAACCTGAACTTCTTTGATTTCCTGTTCCATGGCCTGAACCGCGTTCTGAGTTTCCCGCTGAATGGATTTAATCATGTCGGCAATTTCTTTCGTCGCCTTGGTGGTGCGCTCCGCCAGCTTGCGAACTTCATCGGCAACCACGGCGAAGCCGCGACCTTGTTCGCCGGCGCGGGCTGCTTCAATGGCGGCGTTCAGGGCGAGCAGATTTGTCTGGTCGGCGATGTCGTCAATTACGGAGATGATCTTTCCAATTTGCTCCGAACCCTTTCCCAACTGGGTTACGGTAGAAGCTACTTTGGAAGTGGAATCGGCAATGCCCCGCATGGTGGCAAGTGTTTCTTCGACAATTTTGCCGCCATTGCGCGCGGCCTCAGCCGCATTGCGCGAAGCGTCGGAGGCCTTCTGCGAATTTTCGGAGATCTGCAGCACGGTGGAAGACATTTCCTGCATGGCGGTAGCGACCTGGAGCGTCTGGTCGGACTGAACACGGGAGCTCTCCGCGGTCTGACCAGCTCCCGCGGAAATTTCCTCACTGGCACTGGCTAGTTGCTCCGCACTCTGCGTGATGGTGCCGAGAGTGCCGCGAAGTACTTCAATAGTTCGATTCAAGGCAACCGCCATTACGCCCAATTCGTCCGTGGAGTCGATGTCGAGGGTGGTTGTGAGATCGCGTGCGGCCACGCACTGGAGGACGGCCATGGTTTTATGAACGGGTGCCGCAACAGACTTGGTGATGGTAATAAGGAGGATGATGCATAAAGCGACGGCTGTAGCGAGGATGGCAATGATCCAGTAGCGCGACACAGCATAAGCCGCCATGGCACTTTGAGCGGTCGCGTCTCCGCTATCGATATTCAGTTTTATGTCCTCTCCTACTTTTTCCAGCGCGGCATCGACCGCCAGACGTCCCTCCCCCTGCGACAGTCTGAGTGCTTCTTTGTGTTTGCCTTTGCCCACTAACTTGATTACTTGTGTCTGCAAGCTCTCAGTTTTAACCATGTAGACGCGGTAATCGTCGTAGAGCCTTCGCTCCTGATCGGAAGAGATTAAGGATTCATAATTCTTATCGTCTGCGGCGAGAAGGTTATGCAGTTCCTGGATTTGCCCCTTCCAGGAGTCGATGTCCTTTTTTTCGGCGAGGAGGAGATTAAGCTCTCGCCTCTTGAGGGCAGTGGTGTCGAAGCGAATTTTCGCGAGGGCCTCGACGGAGGGCATCGAACTGGTTGTCAAGTCTACCGTGGCTCTGTTCACTCGGGAGAGCTGGCGCAGAGAAAATATACCCAGGGCGGCCGTCACAAGCAGGACCACTCCGAATCCCACCCCCAGTTTGTAGCTAACGTTCAAGTTCTTGAACCAACGCATCGGGTTCCCTCGATCGAAATAAGCTTGTGAGACTCGCAACTCGCCGAAACTTGCCGATCTAAGATGGTCCGGACAACACTATTGTTAGTGAAATTATCGGCGCACGCGAGCGAACCTTTAGGCGAGCTGGGTCGCTCGATGACGTTTCAATAGAAAGTATGCGAGGTGAGTGCGCCGAGGAACGTGAGTCCGCCAATGGCGTTGACGCGGGAGAGGATTAAGCCGAGCACGATCCCCACAGGACGAGAGGGGAGCGCATGGGGAGTGCGGCGACTTGCTCAGGAACGACGCGCCAGCGAAAGCTCATGGGCGGGCGATTGAGATGACCCACAAAAGAATCAAGCCGGAGAATGCGGCTCCGATGATGTAGAGAAAGGCTTGTGTGGGGGCCAGTTTTCGACGATGAGGGCGTAAACGCCTTTAATACCAGGACCGATAACAGGCTGGACCCGGGTTTGAGGGGATAGGACAAGAACGGCTGCCAGTGACTTTCGTAATCGCGGGCGGACCCTTGCGGATTGCTGGCACTGAGGGGGGACTCCTAGAATCGGAGCAGCGGCAGTCTGCCTACATTCAACCCAATGGCCGATACGACAACGCGCGCGGACCGAACCGAGCTGATCCGGAGGGTGGAGCGCGCCGGGAAACTTCTTCAGAAGGGCAAGGCCGCCGAGGCGCTGGAAGAATTTCTGCTGGTCCTGCGGGACGATCCCGAAGACGATACTGTGCGTGCGCTGACGGCGGATTTGTGTCTCTCCCAGAACCGCGGGCGCGATGCAGTACGCCTGTTGGGTGAACTGTTTGAGCGACAGGTGAATGCCGGGGATGCTACACGAGCGAGCTTGACCTATAAGAAACTTGCGCGGCATGGCAGTCCCACGTGGGACCAAAAAGTCCGCTTCGGGCAGTTGCTGGAAGGATCGAACAAAAAGCTGGCGGTGGGCACGTATGAATCCGCATTGAGCGACCTGGCGAAGCTGGAAGACAAGAAAGATGCATTGCTGGTGCTGGGACGAATCGTCTCGTTGGAACCGACCCAGGCCAATTTCTTGCGGGTTGCGGAGCTGTCTTCTGAGCTGGGAGAAAGCAAGGCATCGGCGGAAGCTTTCAAGCGTGTGGCGCAATCGACAACGGAAACGGGCGGCGATCCGGCGCAGTGGTATGAACGGGCTTACCAGGAAGATTCCTCCGATGAGGAAATTGCACTGGCGTATGGGAAGAGTCTATTGGGGCAGGGTCAGATTGGCGCTGCGATTTTTATTCTGGAGCCGCAGATAAATGCCGGCAAAACTTCGCCAGAGCTGCGCGATATTTATGCCGAGGCTTTGCTCGCCGCGGGACGGTATGCCGAGGCGGAGCCATTGGTGTGGCAGCTGTTTGAAGAAAATCCCAAGCGGATGTCGCAGGTGACAGCGCTGATTGGGCAGTTGGTGGACGCGGAGCAGGATCATGCGGCCGTGTCGCTGGCGCGCAAGCTGGGGCAATTCCAGGCAAAGCGCGGCGAGCGGCGGCAATTTATCACCGTGATGCAGGATATTGCAGGAACGCGCCGGGCATCCCCTGGAATGCTGGAGTTTCTCAGCGAGTTGTTCAACGCGTCGAACCGCGAAGGCGATTATTGCCAGACGCTGCTGAAGCTTTTCGATGTGTATTGCGGAACTCAGGACTTTGACAAGGCGGCTGAATGTCTGGACCGGGCTGCGGAAGTGGATCCGTATGAATCGGGCCACACCAAGCGGCTGGAAATGTTGAAGGGCAAGATCGATGAGAAAAAATTTGAGGCGATCGCAACACGGTTCACTCCGGTAAGCAAAGCGGCGCCGGAGACGTCAGTTGAGCATGAAGCAACTCTGGGGGCTTCGACGTTGCAGGATCTGATGTTGCAGGCGGAAATACTTGTGCAGTACGGAATGCGCAACAAAGCGGTCGAGCGGTTGCAGAGAATTCAGGAATTGTTTCCGCACGAAGAAGAACGCAACGAAGACTTGCAGCGGCTCTATCTTTCCGCGGGTGTGACGCCGACCTATGCTGGGGCCGCGCCACGGGCGGTCATGGCCGCTGCAGCGCCGGCTGCGGCTCCTGCGGCAGCTCCGGTGGCAGCACCGCCTGTCGCCGATCCTACAGCGGAGATGCGCAATGTGACCCGCGTGGCTGAAATCACGCGCAAGCTGTATCACCAGACTACGGCGGCTGCGGTGCTGACGACGGCGGTGAATGAAATTGGCGGACACTGGGAAGTGTCGCGTTGCGTGGCGGCGATGTGCACGCCGGGTTCGAGGCCCACGGCGGTGCAGGAGTTCTGCGGCAAGGGGGCGAAGGCTGGGGAGCCAGGAGCTGTCAAAGCTATCATGTGCGCGCTGCAGGATTTGTCTTTATCTCTATCTTCATCGCTGCCCTCGAACGAGCCCGTGATCATTGCGGACGCGCAAAAGGGAGCGGAGCTGCAATCGGTACGCAAGGCAGTCGTAGAGTTGGGAATCACATCAATAATCGCGTTTCCACTCAGTAATGGCGAAGATTCGGTGGGAGTGCTGGCCCTGTTGCACAATAAACCGCGGGCGTGGCCGCAGACGGATACCGTGGTGTTGAAGACTCTGGCCGACCAGATGGTGATTGCGCTGAATAACGCAGGACTGCGGCGGCTGGTAAAAAATCTTTCGGTGACGGACGAGAAGTCCGGACTGCTGAAGCGAAGTTCTTATCTTGATTTGCTGCTGGCGGAAAGCAAGCGGGCGGCGCAGAATGCGTCTCCGGTTTCGGTGCTGCTGTTGCAGTTTGGGCGCAGCGCGGCGCTGCTCAAGGAATATGGCGATGCGGCGATTGAAGCGGTGATGGAAAAGATTGGGCAACAATTTGCGGCCAACATCCGAACCAATGACCTGGCGTTTCGTTACGATACGACGACAATTGCACTCATTCTCGGCGATACGGCGGAGAAAGAAGCGCTGATGGCGGTGGAGAAACTTCGCAAGGTGATTGCGGAAGTGCGACTACCTGCCAAGGACGGCGCTGAAAAGGGCAATTCGTTGGAGTTCTCCGCGGGACTCGCTGAGGCGGTGGTGCGGGAGAGTTACGATCCAGTGGATATTGTGACGGAAGTGATTAACCGCGCCGAGCATGCACTGGCGACATCTCTGGTGCAGGGGCCGGGGAAAGTCGTGGCGCTCGGGGCGGCGCTGGCAGCGGGGGCGGTGGCGTAGAAAAGTAGCTCGTGACTGTCTCCGGCAACTGGTGGAGAAACTTCACGATTAGCGGCTCAGCTCATCCTTTCTATATTCATCTATATAGATTGTCATCGGTTGTTGCATCTCATCGCGGTACAGCCCGGTTTTGAAATAAACGTAGCCGTGCGCGGGATAGCCGCGCTGCGGCTGATAAACAGTCGGCCCTCGATAGTGGACGATGGGCTCACCGTTCAACCAGCCGTCGATCAGGCCGTCCTGGTCACGCGAGAATAGTGTCTCGAAGCGGAAATCGAGCCAGCGGCCGCGCATTTCCTGTTTCGTGGAATACAGAATTGACCTTGCGTGGTCATCTTGCCGCGTAATAAACAGTTCCCCGTCCTGATACCGGATAGCGAGCACCGGGTTGTCTGGCCAGCATCTACTCCATTCACAAACCTGTTTCCACTGCGCTAACACAAGTCGGGTAGGCACGATGGGAAAATCAGCCGGAAGATACAGACTGAAAGAATAGCGGTAACTGCGATGCATGTGGGCCAGGAGCCACCACGCTTCCATGAGTTCGTCACGTTCACTCGCCGGGCCGTCGTCACTGGCGGCTTCGCGGCGGTCGCCGGAACGCACTGTGATTTCGCCTGCGCCGTGCCCCGCGCGCACGACGGCGGGTTGCACGCGAAACGAGCCCGGCACCAGACGACCCGTGGACCAGCGCCAGCTGAGACCATCCGATTCAAAGCCATCGTAAACGTGAATCTCTCTGTGTCGGATTAGAAGAAACAATCCCGCAACGCTCACGGCCAGCAGAGGCAATGTTCGGAATGGAAACGCCTTCTTGGAATTTATGTTTGGCGGATGAGGTGCAGTCATCAGAACAATATAACGGTTAACAGTTGCGCCGGTTCTCGTGGAACAGTACCCAAAGATCGTGCTGGGCGAACAATGCCGCTACTGTCTTTAGTCTTGCATTCTTGCGTGCTGTGGGCAAATCTCCTCAGGCGCTGCTACACTAACCAGTTTGATGGTCAATTTTGATCCGCTCTGAGTGCGGTATCTGCAAGGAAATCAATGTTAAAGCCGGGTGATATTGCGATTGTCAGCGGGGCGCGCACGCCCTTTGGGCGTTATTGCGGGAAATTGAAGGATTTTACGGCGCAGGAGTTGGGCGCGGTTGCTGCCAAGGGTGCGATCGAGCGGTCGGGGATCGATGCGAAAGAATTCGATCACGCGGTGTTCGGCAATGCGCAGCAGACTTCCGGCGATGCGCTGTATGGGGCGCGGCATGTGGGGTTGCGGGCGGGGCTGCCGATTGAGACTCCGGCGCTGACGGTGAACCGGCTGTGCGGGTCGGGGATGCAGGCGATTGTGAATGCGGCGCAGATGATCCAGACGGACGAGGCAAAGATTGTGCTGGCAGGCGGGATGGAGGCGATGTCGCAGGCTCCGTTTACGATTCGCGGGCGCGACGGATTCACGCTGGCTCCGGGCGGGAAGATGGAAGATTCGCTGATGGTGGCTCTACTCGACAGCTATTGCGGGCTGTACATGGCGAA
>JBAWBG010000182.1:0-3613 GCA_049589695.1 Candidatus Sulfotelmatobacter sp.
TCTTTTTCATCGACGACAATTTCGCCATCAACATTAAGCGCACCAAGTCCTTGCTGCGCGATATTATCGCCGCCGGCGCTCAGCTAAATTGGATCGCGCAGATCAGCGCCAACCTGCTGCGCGACCAGGAACTGGTTGACCTCATCGCCGCCTCCGGCGGCAAGTGGATCTTCATCGGCATGGAATCCATCGATCCCGCCAACCTGAAGGATGTGAATAAAGGTTTCAACAAACCAGAAGAATACGCCGCCGTCTTGCAGCGCCTCGCCCAGCGCAACGTCTACGCCATCACTTCATTTATTTTCGGAATGGATAACGATACCGTCGGCGCCGCCGAGCGAACCCTCGCGCAAGTCCGCACCTGGCCACCGGGTCTGCCCATCTTCGGCCTGCTCACACCTCTACCCGGAACTCCACTGTATAAGCGTCTCGACGTCGCTGGCCGCCTCACCCGCCCCAAACACTGGCAGGAATTCATCCCATTCGCCATGGCCCACACGCCGCTGAAAATGACCATCGACGAAGCCCACGCCGAAGTAAATTATGGCTGGTCCCATTCCTACGGCCCGGAAGCGATTGCCCAGGCGGTGGATGCGATCGATGACCAGCCGATCGGTTGTCGCGTCAATATCCTGATCGCACGCCTTTGCTTCCGCGGAATTTATTTCCCCATGCTCGGCCGCTTCGCCTGGTGGAAAGTAATCTCCGGAAACCGCCGCACAATCCTTAAACTGATACATCAAGGGCTTCGCCTCTGGTGGGATTCCCGCTCCAGGGCCGAACCCGCCCCAGCCACCAGCGCCGGAGACTAGAAACATTTCGGAAAGCTGACGCTCGGGAAAAATGTTTTGGGAAACTAATGCTCGGGAAGAGTACGACTTTAGTCGTGCCGTAACCAACTTAAACGAACGCGGCTCTAGCCGCTAAGGTCACTCACCCTCTTCCTCACTTCCGCCACAAACTCGGCGTCCTTGATCGATGCCAGGTTAATCTCCACATTCGCCAGAGCGCCCGTGATCGCGGCCTGCGCCAGAGCCTGCGCGGTCGTCAAATCAGACTTCATATTCGGATTCGTGATCCCTTCCAGGCTTGCCGCAATCCGCGCTACTTCTCGCGCCTTCTCAGCCACGCCCAGCGGAACGCTCGTCGCCTGTTTCAAAGCCTCCTCAATCACCCCTTCGCCTTCCGCCCCGCTCACCGTCTTCGCCGCCTTGTACGCCTTCATCACCGAGTTGTAAGCCTCCGCGTCTGCATCAATCGCAGACTTCAACTCTTCCCGCAACGGACTCAATCTTTCCAGCACCGCGCTCAATTGCGCTTCATATTGCAGGTATGATTTCTTCCCGCGCGACATCGAAGCGACCATGGCCGCCAGTCCAACCGCCATTGCCGCAGCAGCCGCGGCCGCGCTCCCTCCGCCCGGCGTCGCCGTCGGTGCCGCCAACTGCTCGACGAACGGCTCAACTCCCGCACGCAATCCGCCAACGGCAGTTTTCCCGCTCATCACTGCCATCAGCCGGTTTTCCAATATCAGGGACGAATCAAAATTCTCCACCTGTAAAAACCACTCTGCCGCCCGCTCCAGAGCCGTCTTCGGAATCAATCCCACAATCTCGCTCGATACCGGTATCACTCCATACCGCTCCGCCTCGCGCTTCACCATCTCGAAAACGCGATGGACCGGAGTCTGCTCAAAATCCGTCAAATTCATCGAAACCTGCGCCAGTCCGCGCACCAGAAATCCCGCGCCCTTTACAAATCGCATTCCACCATTTGAATACCGCACGGCCTTGGCAATCTTCTTCGCGATCTCGACATCCGCCGTGTTCAAGAAGACGTTGTAAGCGATCAGAAACTTTCGCGCTCCTACCACCGTCGCGCCCGCCGTCGAATGCAGCTGCGCTTCGCCAAAATCCGGCTTCCGCGCCGGATTCGACGCGATCTCCGCTCGGATCCCCTCAAACTGCCCGCGCCGGATGTTCTCCAGATTCTGCCGCTCCGGCGTCGCCGCCGCCGCTTCGTAGAGATACACCGGAATCCGATACCGCTTCCAGATCTCTTCCCCCACATGCCGTGCCATCGCGACGCAATCTTCAATCGTCACGCCATCAATCGGGATAAACGGCACCACATCGGTTGCACCCATCCGCGGATGCGCCCCCTTGTGCACATTCAGATCAATCAACTCCGCAGCCTTACCCACGCCGCGAATCGCGGCCTCTTGAATCGCCTCCCGCTCGCCTACCAGCGTAATCACGCTCCGATTGTGGTCCGCATCCATTTCGCGGTCCAGCAAATAAACTCCGTCCACTTTCATGGCGGCGACAATGGCGTCAACCTTGCCCTTGTCGCATCCCTCGGAAAAATTCGGCACACACTCCACTAGCGTCGACATAGATCAGAATGATATCCGAAGAAATCCAGCCTTCGTGAACCTTAGTGTCCTTCGCGGTAAGTGAAGTTCGTTGTTAGGAATCGAATCGTCCTACTTCTTTTTCCAGAATCTTCCAACTCCTAACCGCACCTGAACCGTGTTCAGCCCCGGGTTATAGTCTCCCAGTCCAGCATTCGAGATGTGCAAGTACCGCACATCCACGCTCCAGTTGTATTTCTCTCCGAGAATGTGCGTGCCCAAAGCCGCGCTGGGCGAGAAGTTTACCGTATTCGTGTACATAGGAATATTGTGATTGCTGAACAGCACTCCACCGCTCAACTCAAAGTAAGGCGAGAATCGTCCATGCCTCACGAAATTCCACTTGAGGACCAAAGGATTGAATCCCCACGCGTACGCCGTATTTGCCGGCTGAAAGATCAGATAGACCGGCACCACATCCACCGCATATTCAAAACGTCCCCGAAGAATACTCGGCAAATGCGGACCGGTTAACACCCAGCCGTAACGCGCCCCGGCATCGAATGCTTCGGTGTGCTGAGTCCCGCCCGGCACCGAATGTCCGCCCCCGGCCCAAACTTGAATTTCATTTCCACGTTCCTCAGGCCCGTCCTGCGCCCATCCCCGTCCCGTCATCGCAATCAAGAAAAAAGAAAATGCAAAGATGATTCCATACCGTCTTCCCATGCCATCGAGGTTGCCCGACCGTCGCCAAATTTGCAAGCGCGCACTTCTACCAGCCAATATCGCGCTCAAACAAAAAGCGCGGCTCCTAAGCCGCGCTCAAACACTATTCCGAGATCTCCTGCCGCTAGGCCACCCGGCTTCGCCGTCCGCCTTTTTCCCACCACACCGCAGGATCCTCCGGCCGATTCAGCATCTGCGACAATTCTTTCTTGATTTCGGCCAGCCGGTTGGCGCGCATCTCCACCGCCGACTGATCAATCTGGCTGTCCGATCCTTTGCCGGTAAACCGCGCGTTCATGTTCCGTAAATCCGTGATTTCCTGACGAAGACTGGAGAGGTGTTCCAATATGTATGGCATAGACTCAATCTTACCCCAGATTCTCTAAGCTGACCGACAATTTCCGACCGACACCTTTCCCGGTCGTTTTGAGCTTGACCAAAGGTGAATTCCAAATTTGCAGAGAACGGTTGCCGCGATGCTCACTAATGTCCTGATTACTTTCGTTTCGGCTCGTAACCCGTAAGGAATATGGG
>JBAWBG010000183.1:0-13234 GCA_049589695.1 Candidatus Sulfotelmatobacter sp.
CATAGGCACGCAATACTTTCGGCGTGTCGTGCGCGGGATCGAAACTGATGCTCAGCAGATGTGTTTTGCCGTAACGGGCGGGATCGGCGCGGATTTGTTGATCGATCGCCGCAAACTCGTGGCTCACCCGCGGACAGAAATCGGGAAAAGGACAGCGGGTATAGATGAGAGTGAGAAGTAAAGTCTGGCCGCGATACTGGTGCAGCGAAATCGATTTTCCATTTTGATTGACGAGTTTGAAATCAGGAACGACATCGCCGGGCTCGGGAACGTGCAGGCTGGCAGCGGGCTTATCGGAAGACGGCTTCGAATGGCCGGTGACCTTCACATTTTCCAGCCAGTATTTATCGGATTCCACAACAACATCGGCAGTGATGGAATCGCCAGGCTGCAATTGGTCCAGTGCCGAAGCCGGCTTCACGTTGTAGGGCATGATCATCGAGTCCATGAAGCCGGCGATCGGTTCGTTATCGACATTGGCAGTACCGGCATTTTTGTCCACGGAAACCACTTTTCCCTTCAGCGAATAGCGCTTCGCCCCGGTGCTTGCCCCTTGCGACTTTCCACGCGTGCATGCGGAGAAACCGAGAATCGCGCAGAGCACAAGTAGCAGAAGAACTCGAAACCATGCATTGAATGGGTTGATTTTGTCAGTCGTAATCATCTTTTTCATTATCTCCGATCGTTAACTCAATACGGTCCGTGATGCCACTTCAGTAGTGGAATCGATACCGGACTTCCACATAGATTTCGCGCGGGTTGTTCCAGTGATATCCACCGAAGGTGAGGCTGTTGTCATACTCGACGCGGCGATTAACAACATTGAGTGCAGTTAGAGATGCGGTGAAGCGTTCGCCGAAATCCTTGCCGAGCGAGATGTCGAAGGTAGTATGCTGCGGCAAATAATTTCCGGGATACGGTGCGCCCGGAAAAGCGTTGCTGAAGCCGGATCCGTAGTAAACGTTGGTGGAAACGTAAGCGCGGCGCGGGAGAGTTACGTCGCCGCCGACGTTCAGAGTATTCCGCTGGTCGTGATCGAGAGGAGTGAGCTGCGGAGAAATCGCTCCCGGCTCAACCAGACCGCCGATGACGGTACCCGCGCCCTCGGCGATCTGATTGGAATAGGCGAGGTGAAGTTGCCCGCGGTTGGCAAAGCGCGGAGAACGAAGCGTGAGTTCCCATCCGCGAATCAGCGCGTGCGAAACGGCCACAGGGAAAAAAATGCTGGAAGCGCCAATATTGTTGTGGTCGAGAAAATTCTGGACGTCCGTTTCGAAATTGTCCGCGTCGAGCACCCAGCCGCGGTAAGGAATGTTCACGCCAAACTGATGTTCTTCGTCGCGTTCACCGGGCAGCGTACCGAATCCGAGGCCTTGCTGCTGGGTGTAGTCGACGAGCGCGGGACCGGAGACGGTTTCAATCGGCGGCGCTTGATAGTAGTGCCCGTAGAAAGCGCGGAACGTCCAATGCAGGCGAGGCACGGTAACGGTTGCGCCGAAGCGCGGTTGAATGGCGGTCTCGTCGATTGGAGGAGCAGCCGCCGTGGGGGCAAAATTTCCTTCCGAGAATCGGGTGGGGCGCATTCCGGCGGAGAGCGTCATCCAGGGAAACGGATTAAATTTTTCGTCAATGTAGAAAGCCTCAAAATTCGCCGTGGGATGTTCGTAGTCGCTGATCGGCGGAAATCCGCTGCCATCATTGAAGATCGCGCCGAAGAGCTGGTTGTCGCTCTGGTAGAAGCTGATCACGCCCGCCTGTAAATCACTCTTGTTGTAATTCGCCGAGACGTTGGCCTGGCCTCCAACATAGGTCGAGCCGCGGTCCTCCGTGGTCGCGATGGGAACGTCGTTCGGATTGCTGTCGTAGTTGCCCCGGTTGTAATGGTAGAAAGGCGAAATTGTAGTCATAACGTGCGAGTTGAACGTATGCAGCCAGGTGAAGAGCACCCCGGCATCCGATTCGTGCTCGCCATCGCGTAAGCCGATGCTGGGCGTGTACTGGTCACTCGCAGGGTTGTTTTCGATATCGTTTGGAAAAGGATCGTAGGGGATCTGAAAATAATCGCGCCGCAGCGCAGTCATCAAGCGCAGCTGGTTCGTGGGGTCGACATTGTAGATAAAGGATCCGAAGCCGCCGACACCATTTACGGCATCATGCACCACTTGCGGAACCGGCGGTTGCAGGCCCAGATTGCTGCGATTGGCGTTGACGCTGGCATAGTAGGCGAAGTTTTTTGTGTGGCTGCCAAAGCTGAGCGCATCATTCGTCTGGTAGAAGTTGCCGGCGCTGAGCACCAGTTCAGCTTCGTTGTTGCGCTCAAATCCAGTGCGGGGAACCACATTGAAGACTCCGTAGGTGCGGTCTCCGAACTCCGCGCCGTAACTGCCGCGATTCACTTCCACATATTCCAGATCTTTCGGATCGAACTGCGGAGCAACATTCTGCGCAATGGCGGTATTGATGATAGGAACGCCGTCGAGCATCCACTGCGTCTGGTGGCCACCGCGCATGTGCAGCATGTCGTGGGTGACATAGGCGCCGGGCGTGTAGTCGGTAATCATCGCGAGACTGTTGGTTCTGTCGGCGCCCGGCGTACGCGCGATATCCAGGCTGTTGACCAGCGTGATGGGCGTAGCGCTGTCCGTGGGCACGACCACCTGCTCGGCGGAGACGGTGACTTTTTCGTGCGCCGAGGCCACGCGCAATTGAAAGTGTGCGACTGGCACCGTTCCCGAAATAACCGTGACGTCTTGCGCCTCCTGCTCGAAACCTTGGCCGACCACGGTAATGGAATAGTCGCCAAGCGGAACGGCATTAAATTGGAACTCGCCATTTCCGCTCGTAGTGGCGGTTTTTCCCCAGTCGGAAGATTTGGCTTTGAGCATCACCATGGCGCCCTGCACCGGGCGATGCTCTGGGTCATGCACCACTCCGCGAATGGCGCCATACACGTCGGCAAAGGCAGAAATGCTGGACAGCAAAAAAGCCAGGATTACAGCAGTCTTAGTGTGATTCATTTGTCTTCCACGGAACGAGTTGGCAGACCAGACGGCCGATCATTGGTTCGGCAGCCCGGCCGGCACCGCGCGCGACGTTCCAGTAAGGCGCAGCTATGCGTTAGGCCAACAAAGGGATGTTGCAGCAGGCGTTTTCAGCGCGCCGGAGGACCGCGCGTGGATTGGAATTCAGCGGAGGCGCTGGCCGGGAAGTTCGTTCGAATTCCCACCGCGCGCGCATTGCTATTTTGCAGGGAAACAGAATCAAGCTGCTGTTGTGGGTGCGCCCATTGCGCCGTGGTTGCGGCTCGACAGCATTCGTGGCCGCAACAACTCGTACCGCGGACCACAAGCTGTCCGGAGTCTGAAGCCAGAGATCCATGGCAGTGATGGACCGCTTTGCGGAGACAGCAGGCATGCAGGGTCGGAGTTGAAATCGCCAAAGCTACCGGCGCGAGGTTACCCACCAGCGCAAACAGCAGCAGAAATTTGGTGACGATCCGACGCATACCCACAGTGCCCAAAGCTTACCAACGTACAGATGCACAAAGCAATAACGGTGACGTTCAAATTATTGCGGTCGCCCACTTGGAACTACGGCACTATCTACGGCACTTATCGGGGAAACAGATTGCCCTCTTCTAGCGCATGAGCACGTAACCATCCTTCCAGACGATTCCGGCCGGGGAGTTCAGGCCTTCCCGTGAATCTTGGCCCACCACCAGCGTACGCCGACGAATAGGAATCGCCAGTCTGAGAAGAATTCCGGCGGCTTGCCCTCGAAGGCATGGCCGACGAACTGGAAGATCCATCCGAGGACAAACAGCGCCAGCGCGTAAACCCACAGGCGATGAAAGTTGAAGAAAATACCAATAATGAAAATCAGGACCGAGAGAAGGATCGTCGGGATGCCCAGGGTATGGCAGGCGCGGTTCACCGGATGCTGATGGCTGGAGGAGTATTGCGCGATCCATTGCTCGTTGGTGCGGTTACCCAGCATGGTTACCGGGCGATGATACACCGGGTCCAATTTCCTTGCACATGGCTTGTGCAACCGCGGACGAGGGCGTCCGCGGCTCCATCATTGCTTTATCCTCAGTAGTATTACGAAATTGACTCCCCGCCCAATACGCCCTAAGATGACTCGACCCGCATTAAGCAGTGCGGGCTGTAAGACCCTCTTCGTCCATGATCGGCCAGACTGTCTCTCACTACCGCATCGTCGAACTCCTCGGTGGCGGAGGGATGGGCGTAGTCTATAAGGCGGAAGACACTCAGCTCGGCCGCTTCGTTGCCCTGAAATTTCTTCCCGACGATTCGTCCCAGGATCCGCAGGCCCTCGAGCGCTTTCGCCGCGAGGCCCGGGCTGCCTCTTCGTTGAATCATCCCAATATCTGCACCATCCACGAAATCGGCCAGCACGAAGGCCACGTCTTCATCGTGATGGAGTGTCTCAGCGGCCAAACGCTGAAACATCTGATCAACGGCAGGCCGATGGAATTCGAACATCTGCTCACTCTGGCCATTGAAGTTGCCGATGCGCTCGATGCCGCGCACGTCCGGGGAATTGTCCATCGCGATATTAAGCCGGCAAACATATTCGTTACCGATCGCGGCCACGCCAAGATTCTCGATTTCGGACTGGCGAAAATTTCCCGCGCCGCCCGCCCCACCAGCGGCGATTCGCAAACGCTTGCGGATGCGAGCGGCCTTGACCTCACCAGTCCCGGCACGGCCGTTGGCACCGTTTCCTACATGTCGCCGGAGCAATTGCGCGGCAAGGAACTCGACGGACGCACAGATCTTTTCTCCTTCGGCGTCGTGCTCTACGAAATGGCCACTGGTATCCTGCCGTTTCGCGGAGAAACTTCCGCTGTCGTCACCGAGGCGATTCTCAATCGTCAGCCCACGTCAGCGATCCGCCTGGTTCCTGAACTTCCACCCAAGCTCGAAGAGATCATCAGCAAAGCTCTGGAAAAAGACCGCGACATGCGCTGCCAGACTGCGGCTGAGCTGCGCGCCGATCTGAAGCGCCTCAAACGCTCCATCGATTCCTCCCGTACCTCAGTGGTAACCGAGACGTCTCCCTCTTCCTCCTCGACAAGTGTGGTCACAACTCCATCCGCGCCGCCGGCGCGGAGCAGAAGATCTGCTCTCGCTCTGCTCTTCGCCCTTGGTTTGCTCGTGGCCGCGTCCGCCGGACTGTACGCGGGCAAAAGGCTTTTCGCGTCCGCGCCGTCGGAGCCTCCCATCTACCGCCAGCTCACGTTCCGTCGCGGCAGCATCCGTTCCGCCCGCTTCGCTCCGGACGGCCAAACCATCCTCTACAGCGCAGCGTGGCAGGGAAATCCGACCGACGTATTCACTGCCCGGCCCGAAGCCCCCGAATCCCGTTCCATGGGTCTCAGCCACACGCAGCTGATGTCCATCTCTCCCAGCTCCGAAATGGCGGTCCTGCTGCACAGCAAAGCCATTGGCGCATGGGTGAGCATGGGCACGCTGGCGCGTGCTCCACTCTCGGGAGGCGCTCCCCGCGAAATGCTGGAACAGGTGCAGTGGGCCGACTGGTCACCCGACGGCAGCAATCTTGCTGTGGTTCGCGATATGGGCGGCCGCAACCGCCTGGAATTCCCCATCGGCAAGCCCCTTTATCAAACCGGTGGATGGATCGGCCATCCCCGCGTCTCTCCGAAAGGTGACCTCATCGCTTTCGCCGACCATCCCCTGCAAGGCGATGACAGTGGTTCACTCGCAGTGGTTGACATGGCCGGTAACAAAAGAAATCTCTCCGGCCAATGGTTCACTATTCAGGGTTTGGCCTGGGCTCCCGATGGCAAAGAGATTTGGTTCACCGCCAGCAAGTCGGGAACGGATCGCACTCTCTACGCCACATCGCTCGACGGCAAACAGCGCATCGTCGCACGCCTTCCCGGAGCGCTCATGCTGCTCGATATTGCCAAAGACGGGCGCGTACTCCTGGTCCGCGCCACCTGGCGCCGCGAATTGCTCGGGGTCTTCGACAAGGATTCGAAACAACACGAACTCTCATGGCTGGATTACACCTATCCTTCCGATCTCTCCGCCGACGGCAAGACCTTGCTGTTTGACGAAGAGGGCGGCGGCGGCGCTCTGGATTATTCCAAATCCGGTGGTTTGACTTACGCGGTCTACATTCGCAAAACCGATGGCTCACCCGCCGTTCTGCTCGGCGAAGGCGGCGCCGTAGCTCTGTCGCCCGACGGAAAATGGGTAATCGCGCAGACCCAGGAGTCGCCCTCCCAGTTCAGGCTTCTGCCCACCGGCGCGGGCGAGCCCAGAGACCTCACGAAAGACAACGTCAACCACAGCTGGGCGCATTGGTTCCCCGATGGCAAACGGATTTTGTTCTCCGCCGACGAACCGGGCAAAGGCGTGCGCTTTTACATTTACGATCTCGCCACCGGCAAGAGTAAAGTCATCTCGCAGGAAGGCGTGAACGGCACCGCATTCACCATCTCGCCGGACGCGCAAGAGATCGCCGCCATCGGCCCCGATGAGAAAGGCTACCTCTATCCCATCGCCGGTGGCGACCCGCGCCCGATCAACGGCATCAACCAGGGGGAGCAACCCATCACCTGGAGCGGCGACGGACAATCTCTCTACATCTATCAGCCCGGCGAGTTGCCCGCCCGCGTCTACCGCCTCGACCTGAAAACAGGAAAGCGCACCCTCTGGAAAGAACTCATGCCCTCCGACCCCGCCGGAGTGGAAAATATCGGCCCCATCTACATGACCCCCGACGCGAAAACCTGCGTCTTCGGCTACCACCGAATGCTGGCAGATTTGTATCTGGTGGAAGGCCTAAAGTAGAAGCCAGCCCTGCCCATGAAGGGACGGACGCCTTCGTCCGTCCGCCGAGCAATAAACTAAAGACATCTGAAATAAAAAGGGCGGCCCAAGATTGGCCGTCCTCAGTTTTGATTTTGGGTGGCGCAGCGCTTCAGCGCTGCGATAAACCTTCCACACAGTGATAAGGCTTCAGCCTCTAAGATGGCCCTCTATTCCCGCACTCCCCCAACCCGCGCCGAGTCTTACTCAGAAGACTCCACGCCTCTCTGTAACACTCGTAACAGTAGCTCTTTTTCTTAGTCGGCCCCACGACCGGGCTTAGCATCACGCAGGTAATTCGCCGCACGCCCAGCACCAGCAATGCTGGGATCAGATACCACGCGCTCGCCGGAATCACGTACGCGGCGAACAAGTCAATGTGTTCCAAACTGTAGTCCTGCTTCTTCCCGTGGTTGGGCGTTAGCTGACAGCAATAGGCATCCCCACGCCGGTAGCTGCTGGACTTAACCTGCACCCGCAGAAAGTTCGGCCCATGTTCGATCCCCACATCGTAAGCCCGCGATTCTCCCCATTCCTGAGAACATTTTTCTTTCAACGCAGCCCAGTCGGAGCTTGATCGTACCGAGCAATTGCTATCAGCGGAAAGCAGTATCGACGCGCGCGCGCCCCTTCCCTTCCAAAGAGGACCTGCTCAAAAAGAAAGTAATCCCTCCAGCGACGTACGAAAAAATTCAGAACCGCGTCACCGCCAATAGTCTAAAAAACAATCTCTAACCGACATACCTCAACACTGAGAGGCCAAATCTCTCACCCACAAGTTTTCACTCGGAGATTATCGATTGCGGGAGTTGCGAAAGCTCTTTGCACCCGTAGCCCCTGTTGACGCATCTCAATTTTGGCGCTTATGATCGTCGTTTGGACTTTTCCTCATGGACGGCTCTGGGAAGCCGTCGCAGGATTTTAGAAGTGACACTATGGATAAAAAGAAGTTAGAAGGATTCAAGAAGCGGCTTGAGACGCGGCAGCAGGAACTGCGCCGGACCGTCTCCCGCACGCAGGCCGACGGCCGTTCCGCCGATGAAGACACGGCGCAGGATATTGCCGATCGCGCCGCCAGTTCCTACACCAAGGAGTTTCTTTTCAGCCAGAGCAACAATGAGCGGCAACTCCTGCAAATGGTGGATAAAGCTCTGGCGCGTATTCGCGAAGGCAGCTTCGGGGAATGCATCCACTGCGGCAAAGAAATCAACGCGAAGCGTCTGGAAGCTGTGCCTTGGACGCGACACTGCATTGAGTGCCAGGAGAAACTCGAGCAGGGATTGCTGGAAGAAGCTCAGCACTAGCTCCGCTGCTTTGACGCTGCTGTTTTCTGGCTGCTAAACTGGTTCTTCGTCTCCAAAACAAAGGACTCTTCGAGACCGAGATTGGAAGGTAGTTGTGCGCGCACAGACACGCCATCAACTTAAGCAGGACGCATTTAGCCGGGTCACCATCGAGGCCGCGGAAAAGACCGCGCATTGGAGCGTGGAACACAGAAACACTCTGGTGATCGCCGTGGTCGTCCTGTTGGTGCTCGCTGCCGCGGGTGTGGGCGGTTGGTATTACTTAAGCGCGCAAAATGAGAAGGCAAGTCTCGACATGACGCAAGCCATCAGAACTCTCGAGGCCCAGATTCGCCCCGCCGGAAGCCCCGCCCAGCCTGGCATTCCCAGCTTCACCTCCGCCAAGGAACGCGCCGAAGCTGCCAGGAAGCAGTTCCTGACTATTATCGATAAGTATCCGCACACGCACTCGGCTGATGTGTCCCGCTACTTTCTGGGTGTGACTTCCGCTACTGAAGGCGACAATGCAGCCGCGGAAAACAGCTTCAAGACTGTGGCTTCCAGCGGCGATAAAGAGCTGGCGTCGGTTGCCAAGCTTGCACTGGCTACTCTTTATAGCAATACCAACCGCACCAAAGTTGCGGTCACCATTTATCAGGAGTTAATCAACAAGCCCACAGTTTCCGTGAGTAAAGTCACAGCGCAGTTGCAGTTGGCCGAACTCTATCAAACCAGCAACCAGCCTCTCGACGCCAAGCGCCTTTACGAGCAAATCAAGAAAGACAACCCCACCACCGAAGCCGGACAGATGGCGACCCAAAAGTTGGCGGAGCTGAAGTAGCTGTCTGCAAGCGTAGTTTTCATCGGCACATGCAAAAGGCACGAATTTTCCGCCAACATCAGCTTACCTTCGTAATTGCGGAATTTCTTCCGCAGGAAGAGATCGGATTCCGCCTATTTGGGATTCCAGCCTTCCGAACTTTTGCGGAGCAGCTTGGAGATCGGATTGCGAAAGAGTTGAGTTACTAGCACCGGCCGAACCGCCGCATGCGGCGCAGGCCGGATCACTTATTCCCCCCGAACAGCGATTGTTCGAGTTCGAGGCTCCGGCAGGTAGCCAGGATTATTTCGTGCACTGCATTTGACTCGACAAATTGAAAGCCATAGCGAAAAGCACTGCGTTGGCGAACGACTGCATAAACCCTCACCGGCCCGAACGGCAACGTGAATTGCAATTCCACGAACTCACCCACCGGAACTTCCAGCTTCAGCAAAGCTGAAATCCCAGATTCGCTGATATCGACGGTGCGGCCCATAAGAACGCCGCACGTTTTCGTATTAATTCTGATCTCAACATCAAGCCTGAAGCGAGGCTGGCGGCGCGCATCGGGCACATTTCCGAACGGCCTCGCTGCAGGTTGATTTTGCGCTTCCATCTGCACCTACCTCGGTGAACCTGCCCAAACAAATGTGCCTTTAATTCTGGAGAAAAAGACTTGTATGTCTTATCGGCACAGGAGCGGCGAACCTTTAGGCCCGAGTTCGCGGGACCCTCATTTTCCGTTTTCTTCTGGGTTGCGTACGATGTTGTCCGAGGCGTAATCGCTAGCGAAAAGAGAATTTGGCCATTGCCAATTGTGGGTAAAAGACAATATGAAAAGGTCGCAAATCTTACGTTACGCCCAGGTACTGATTCTGCTCGCCTGTTTTGGCTCGCGATTTCTGCCGGGACAAACTTCATCAAACTCCTCTCCACAACCGGCTTCTTCCGTGCTCGCATCCCGGGTGGCGCGCCTGAGGCACGGCATCAACGCCAGCGAATGGTTCGCCCAAGTCAATGACACGCGCGGATACACGAAGGAACATTTTCAGAACTGGACTACGGGAGAAGACATCGCGCTGATGAAATCCATGGGATTCGATCACGTGCGGCTTAGCGTGAATCCGCAACCGATGACGGCAAACCATACGCCCAACGAAATTCCGGCGAATTATCTCGGATATTTGGATGCGGCCGTGAAGATGATTCTGGATCAGCATATGGCTGTCGTAATCGATCTGCATCCGGAGAGCGACTTTAAAGCTCGCCTCGTCAAAGATGACAGCGCTGTGCAGGAGTTTGCCGATTTCTGGCGGGCGCTGGCAAGGCATTACTCCACGTGGGATTCGGAGCGGGTATTCTTTGAAATTTTGAACGAGCCTGAGTTCCCTGATCGCTATCGCTGGTATGGAGTACAGACAAAGTTGGCGTCGGCGATTCGCGACGGCGCTCCGCAGAACACGATGATCGCGGCGGGAGCGCGCTGGTCGAATGATGATGAGTTAGTTTTTCTTGAGCCGTTGCGCGATCCGAACGTGATCTACAACTTTCATTTCTACGAGCCGCACCTCTTTACGCATCAAGGCGCGACCTGGGGAGTTTACTTCTGGCGTTGGGTGAGGGGATTGCACTATCCCTCCTCGCCGGAATCGGCTGCGAAAGCGGCAGCAGGAGTGCCGGATGCAGTGGACCGGCTGGCCGTGATCCGCTACGGACAGGACCACTGGGATGCGGCGCGCATTGACACCGAGATTTCGCAGGTCGCGGATTGGGCGCAGCATAACGGCGTTCCGGTAGTGTGCAACGAATTCGGAGTGTATCGCACGTATGCCGATCCGCAGGATCGCGCCGCGTGGATCCATGACGTGCGCACGGCGCTGGAGCGGCACGGCATTGGCTGGACCATGTGGGACTATTCCGGCAGCTTCGGAGTTGTCGTCAAGAAGGATGGGCAGAGCGTGCCGGATGAGCTTACTCTGCGGGCGCTGGGGTTGAATCAGCCGGCGGGAAAATGAAATCTGCCTGCTGAGAAATTGCGGGCATCGGTTGCCCCACGGTCAGCTTGAAAATCAGTATGTTCTTGCCGAACGACTCGAAGTGCAGGTCGCGGAACTCTTCGAAGTGATGCTGCAGGTCTTGGGGAAGACTTACTCCCCATCCTGCCTGCACGATCCAGACACGGTCGCCGGGCTTGAGTTTGTAATCCTCCACGAGTCGATGCCATTCCTGAGAAAAATTGGGCGCCCAAAACTGCCATCCTTTGTAGTCTTGGGAAACGACACGGTGACCGCCGCAGGAAAATTGTTCGAAAGTTACTGGGGCAGCCTCGAAAGAAATCGGCCTCTGCTGACACAAATAGTGGCCGAGAATCAGGTCAGTCTGGTAATCGGTGAAGATGAGGTCGTTCGGTTTTACATTCTTTTTTATGAAACCGACCGCTGCTGCCATATGCTTCCGGCTTTGATCGGCGCGGTCCATGCTGGGCGGTCGAGCCTTGCCGAATGCGATGCAGGCCACGACAATGAGCACGGCGGCCGCAAGCCCGCGTTCCCACCCGTCTGCTGCCAAAAGCGCCAGCGCCACGCTTACGCCAGCCACACCCGGAACGATCAGGAACGCAATATGACGCGTACCGCCATAGGGGTAAACATGCGCCAGGGCGGCGACAGCGGCAACAGTGAAGGGCAGAAGCAAGAATATTCCTAAGCGACGCGATGCGATCGGCTGATGTGCGAAAGTCCCGCGACTCAGAAGAAGGATGACTCCGGCCACAAACAACAATCCCATCACGTCACCGACAGCGAGCTGACCAAAGAAATATTGAAAGACTCCAAAGCTGTGGGCCGCCAGGAAGAGCAGAGGGTTGTTATGCGCCGCATCGAAATAGGAGCGGCGGAGAAAAAAGTCGCTCATCCAGCCTTGCAATGCGGTTCTCGATTCGCCCACGCCGAGCTTCGAAATGTGGCTCTTGTAGAGAAAAATCGCGGGGGCCAGTGCAACAATCTGTCCGATTGCCCAAGTCGTCTTCAACGTCGCAGAAAATCGCTCAGTGAAGAATCTGAACAACGCATAGATGCCGAGCGCCGCGGCGAACCAGAAGGCGGAGTAATGCGACAGCATCGCGAGGTAGAGGCACAGGGAAAATGCCACCATTCTACCCGGCGAGTTCTTCGCGAAAGAATCGTCCAGAAAGTACAGCGCGCTCGCAAGGAACGCCAGGAGCAAAGCGTATTGCCGAATTTCTATGGAGAGCAAAATGACCGGCGGAAGAAATGAAACAAAAATAAGACCGATCAGGGCGGCGAGATCGCCGGTGGCATTCTTGAGCCACTTGTAGAACATCCAACAGAAAGCTACGCCGGCAAGGATGCAAGGCATGCGCAGCCAGAGATCCGAGGTGCCGAACGCGCGCCAGAAATACAGAATAAAAGTCAGGAGCGGAGGATGCGAAGCGGTGAGGCTCTGCCGATAGGCGAGCAGCCACGAAGTCTGGTTGGCCAAACGAAAATGCAGCGCCTCATCGGGATTGAGAAACGTGCCGGAGGCGGACCAAATGCGGACGAGTAGGCCGACCAGAAGGATGAAGCCTGCTGCGATGCGATCTTGGGGCCACGATTCGGCGCTACTCACTCGCCTGATGGTTTGCTGTCGTGGACTTGGCATCCTGGTGGCTAGATCACAAATGCCCCCAACCATTTTACCGGCAGGCTCGCTGCCAAGGCGCTGGCGAGCCGCTCATCTGCGGTGATCATCTCGATCTTGAATTGAATGGCCGTGGCAACATACAGAGCGTCGTAAACGCTGCGATCGTAAAGAAGAGCAATCTTAAGGGCTTCTGGCAATAAGATTTGAGTGGAGATGGTGAGGAAATTTCGATCCTTCATGCCAGATGCGGCGCCTTCTGCGAGAGTCCGCGACCATCTCTGCTGACGAACGCCCTTCCACAACACATTGCCGATCTCGGCCCAGAAAATGTCCGGCACCACGAAGTCGATTTCGCCAGCTACGTAGCGCTCCAACAGTCGGAGGGACTGGGCACTGAGCGTTTCGTTCTCCGAGGGGATCACCCATTTCACGGCTACGCTTGCATCGAGGACGAATGCCGTCAACGATTGCGGTCCTCGCGAATCATTTCCTCGGTGGTTGGAAAGGAAGCCGAGTTCGGGGATCGAACCGCGCGAAATTCCGCCATCCGGTCGTAAAACTCACGACGCCCTTGAAGTTCTTTCGCAGTGGGCACGTTTCGTTCCAATAATGAAATCACCTCC
>JBAWBG010000184.1:0-1812 GCA_049589695.1 Candidatus Sulfotelmatobacter sp.
TGAGCCAAATAATGATTGTGGCGCGTGATACTTGGCACTATGTTCTCCCTGAACGCCTAACGTGTATCCAACTCTTAATCTAGGCCTAAACCGGGACTGTATTACATCAGATTATATGACCCTGGTCTGTCAGCCACATTGCCCCCAGGGCCGTACCGTCACCTACCTGACAGACTGGCAACTGACGGGTGTCTGCATCCCCCTTGAATCAACCTCCTCCTCCGTTCTCCACGACAATTCCGAACGTTTCAAAGGATGCGGCCAAAATCCAAGTCTTATGAGCGTGCGGAATAAGGTGCTGCCGAGAAGTCATTGGACAGGGGCTTCGTCTCCCGCTACGGTGAACCAAAAGCAGCGGTTCTGAACTGTGACTGCCGGAGGCTGTGATGTCGCATTTGGCCCGTATCAAACTTCCCTTACCCGTTCGGTTGGCGATCCCTTCGACCTTCGCGAAGTCTGCGCTGATGGTGCTCAGTATTCTCATCTTGGCCCCACTCGCCGCCCATGCCCAAGGAAGTCCCTTCGACACCGGCTTCAACGCCATCCAAAGCCTTTTCACCGGGACCATCGCGAAGGTTGCAAGTCTGGTAGCTATCGTGATCGGCGGCTACGGATTCGCGCATGGCGAACCCGGTGCAAAAAAGGCGCTCGCTGGTGTTGCCGCCGGAACGGGCATTGCGGTACTTGCGGTGAATGTCCTGAGTTGGCTCTGGGGCGTATAGCGCCACTTTCAACCAGCGCCTGCAACGAGGAACTTATGCCCGACAAACCACAGCAGAAGCATCGCACAAATCGAGTCTTCAAGAGTCTGCACAAGCCGCTCACCTACTTGGGCGTAGAACGCACACTCTTCTACTTCGTCTGCGTCGGCGCAGTAGGGGCCTTCAACCTCTTCAATTCCATCCTGGCCGGCATCGCCGTATTCGTGGGTGGTTTTGCCTTCGGCCATTGGGTAACCAACAGCGATCCGGCATTTCTCCGCATCCTGGCGAAGTCCGAACGATACAAGCTGCGCTATGACGCCGCGAAGCAGCAAGTTCCGCGCGTGGAGGTAGTGTGATGCTGCGCCTCGACAAGGTCATCAAGCAGTGGAAAGAGAGTGCGGCAATCAATGACCACATAAACCTCTACGGTTTCTGGAATGAGACGGCGTTCCTGACCAAAAGCGGCGATCTAGGAATGGTTCTCAGCATTCCCGGTGTCGACTATGAAAGTCTCGACCGCTCGGAACAGGAGTACGCAGTGAAGCGTTTGGAAGCAGCGCTCAAAGCGTTTGGCCCAGGCTTCCATGTTTACCAATACCTCTTCAAATCGAACCGCCCCGACATACCGTTCGCAACATATGATGACCCCATTGTCCAAGCGGCTATCGACCAGCGACGGAAGTTCTTTGAAGCCAAGCGCGACCATCTTTATCAGATTGAAATCTTCTATTGCGTGCTGCTCGAAGGCTCTCGGTCGAAAACCGGCGTCGGCACGGCGCTAGCCCGCCTGTTACACGATCCAGAGGGCGCGATTGTGGAGCTGAAGTCGCAGTTCACCAACGACAACATGAAGACCCTGTTGCGTGCGCACATCGAACGCGACGTCGCACGCATTGACCAGCACGTGCAGGCATTCGCTCGCCAGCTAGCAGATTTCATGCAAATCGCGGTTCTGAATCAACAGGGACAATTCAGGTTTTTCCGCCGCCTGCTGAATTATGACGACTGGCGCGTTGTCGGCAAGCCGCAGTCCACGCAGTTTCTCGACTATCAGGTCGTCAACTCCGACATCGAAGCCGAACGCGATCATCTGCGCGTTGGCGATCAC
>JBAWBG010000185.1:0-10224 GCA_049589695.1 Candidatus Sulfotelmatobacter sp.
ACATAGACCTGATGTCCCTTCGCGACCTGCTTGCGGACAAAATCCCAAACCTCAGCCGAGCGGTCGTCGGTAATTCTCCGCGTGACAATCGGAGTGCGCCCTGGAGGCAGCTCATCGAGCACGCTGATATCGAGATCGCCGTACAGCGTAAGCGCCAGCGTTCGCGGAATCGGCGTGGCTGTCATCACCAGAACGTCAGGCTCGCCCCCAATATTCGTGGAGCGGCGGACGCCTTCGTCCGCCCCGAGCGAAGCTCGGCCATCATCCTCGCGCTCTCCAGACTTCCTCATCAACTTCAGCCGCTGCAAGACTCCGAAGCGATGCTGCTCGTCAACAATCACCAAACCCGGCTTCGCAAACTCGACTTTCTCCTCCAGCAACGCGTGCGTGCCGATGACGAGTTGCGCGTTTCCTTGGGCAATATGGCGGCGGAGTTCGCGCTTGCGGTCCGCCTCCAGCGAGCCGGTCAACAGGACAATCCGGTAGCCGGCATTCTCCAGAATCCTGCGCGCGGAAAAATAATGCTGCTGCGCAAGAATTTCAGTGGGCGCCATCAAAGCAACCTGATAACCGTTTTCGATGGCGATAATTGCCGCCTGAAAGCTGACGATGGTTTTTCCCGATCCCACATCGCCCTGCAGCAAACGCCGCATGGGATAAGGCTTCTGCATGTCGTCGGCAATCTCTTTCAAAACTCCCTTCTGCGCTGCTGTGGGATGAAATGGCAGAATCTTTTTAATCGCCTGCCGCACTCGATCGTCGAGACGAAAAGCAATCCCCGTCTCCGTCTTCAATTGCTGCCGCTTCATCTCCAATCCCAATTCGATAAAAAACAATTCCTCAAAGATCAGCCGTATGTGCGCCGGCGTGCGCGACGATTGCAATTCTTCAAAGCTCTCGCCCGCTTCGGGCCAGTGAACTTTCCACAAAGCCTCTCGCGGAGAAACCAGCGCCAATCGTTCGCGTACGGCCGCCGGAATGGTCTCCGCAAGCTCGGGAGTTAGATCTTCAAGCGCCGTGCGAATCACTCGCCGAAACCATCGCGCCGTTACGCGCCCCTGTCCGGCTGATTCGTAAATCGGCACGATGCGCCCCACTTCCAGCGATGCGGCTGCTTTTTCCTCTGCCCCATCCCCGCCGGCCTCGCCCAACATTTCAAATTGCGGCTGCACAATCTGCAGCTCCCCGCGCTGATCCTGCTCCACCTTCCCGTAGAGCGCGATCAACTCGCCGGGCTTGAACTTATCCTGCAAATACGTGGCGTTAAACCAAAGGCATTTCAACCGCGAACGTCCCTGTCCCACGGTCAGCTGAAAGATAGGCATCTTGCGCGTGCGAAACAGCCCCGAGTTCCGCACTTCCGCAATCACCGTCGCCATTTCGCCGGGACGCAACTCCGCAATCCCCCGCGGATTCAGCCGATCCTCATAACGAAAGGGCAAGTAATGCAGCAGATCGCCGACGGTAGCAACCCCCTTAGTCGCAAGAATCTCCGCCATCTTCGGCCCGATTCCTTTGACGTATTGCACCGGCGTGGTGAGCTCAACCATGAGGAAAGTTCCCAAGGAATGTTAGCAGCAAGATCGGTCCATAAATCTGCCTCTATATCTCCGAATCCGCCCAACCCACAATCGGCGTCTAACCATCCTGTGCAGCTAAACATCCTCCAAGCCCTGCTCGCCATCCTTCTGGGCAACCTGGTCTACTTCCTGCTTGCCGGCCATCTCCCACTACCACAGCACCGTCTCTTTCAAGTGGACGCAGGCCTGCTTGTCGACTTCCTCATCTGCCTCGCCCTTTATGCCCTCATCCGCAAAGTTTGGAAGTAAAAACGCAGGGTTTTTTTTTGACATTTCTCCAGTTACTTTAGGCACCTGCCCAAGCTCTGTAGTCACGTTACGATATCTCCTGACGTATGAATAAAATCGCGGTCCTGTACGATGCCGGCCAGGCCGTGCTCTCCACCTTTGATTTGGACGAGGTGTTGCAGCGTATCCTGGAGATCGCACACGACTATTTTCATCTGCGGAATGTGGCCATTGTGCTTCTCGACAAAGAGTCGCAGGAGTTGCACGTCCGCTCGCAGATTGGCTGGGACGAAGGCCAGGATAAACACTGCCTGCCTGTAGGGCAGGGAATCACCGGCGCCGCCGCGCTTAAGAAGCAGCCGATCTACTCGCCCGACGTCAGCAAAGATTCGCGTTATTTCTGCTCCGCCAAATCCACTCGCTCCGAACTTGCCATTCCTTTGATGGTGCGCGATGAAGTAGTCGGCGTGCTCGATTGCCAAAGCGATAACCTCGACCACTTCGATTCTGAAACCATCGATCTGCTCACCCTTTTCTCCACGCAAGCGTCCATCGCCCTGCAAAATGCGCGCCTCTACTCGCTGGAGCAGCAACGGGCGCGGCAGCTACAGGCCATCAATGCCATTGCCCAACAGACCACCGCGGTTCTCGATCTGGAAGAGTTACTCAGCCGGGTCTGCCAGCTTATCCAGGATGCCTTCCGCGTATCGCACGTCTCGCTTTTCCTGCGCGAAGATCATGATCTGGTATTGAGGGCGCATCACGGAACACTCACGCCGTGCATCCCGGAGGGCGGTCGTTTTGCCGCCACCACCGAACCCTGGGCGAGCATCCTGGCCGATAGCTGCACTTCGTTGGAGCGAGATTTTTGCAGCACGCCCGCCGGCAGATTCTTCGCCGAATCGGCCTCGCGCATGTGCATTCCACTGGTTTCATTCGGACAGACATTAGGCGTCCTCGCCCTCGACAGCGCTGAATCCGATGCCTTCAGCGATGGCGATCAGCAGTCGCTCGAATCCGTAGCCGATATCTGCGCTACCGCAATTCAGAATGCCCATTACGTGGATCGCGTCAAGCAGTTGGCTTATCTGGACGGTCTTACAGGAATCTTCAACCGCCGGTTTTTCGAAATGCGTATCATGGAAGAAATTGAACGGGCCCGCCGTTACGCAACCGGCATGGCCGTTATCATGGCTGATATCGATGAGTTCAAACGATTAAACGACGAGTTCGGTCACGTGCTCGGCGACGAAGTCCTGCGCCAAGTTTCGTCTCTGTTTCATCAGCAAGTGCGCAAGGTGGATGTGGTATGCCGCTACGGCGGCGAAGAGTTTGCCATCCTGCTGACCCAGGTCAACACGGAGCAAGCGATGGTCGTAGCTGAGAAACTTCGCAAGATGGTGGAAGGCTGGCAGTTCCCTGGCGTGCCTCGCACGGTAACCATCAGCGCCGGAGCTGCAACTTTTCCCGAACACGGCACCAGCCGCGACGCCCTGGTCCGGGCCGCTGATAACGGTCTGTATGCCGCCAAGCAGGCAGGACGCAACAGAGTCTGTCTGGGCCCGCTAGCCCACCGCCATGCGGCAAGCCTGTAACCTGTCCTCACTTCGATAAACATCGACTCAGCGTTTTTCGGCTAGATTTCGAGCCAGTCTCCCTGCATCCGGTGACGAAGCCGCTCCATATCCCGCTGCAGTTTCTGACGGCTCTTTTCCAGTTCCCGCTGAAGTTGAGGTTGGATCTGCTGCCGCAGTTTTTCCGACTGCTCCCGCATTTCTTTTTGCTGCGAGCAAACAGCCTTGCGGGCTTCCGCCGAGGCCTTGCGACTTTCCTCACGCGCCAATTCGATGGCTGGCTGAAGTTTCGCAATTTCGTTTTGCACTTCGCTCAACTCGCTTTGCGTCTCCGCATCCATCTCAGGCGCTTCAAAACTTTCCTCAATGCTCTCGCCGGACTCTTTGCGGGCCGGCAGCGTCAGTGTGAGTTTCTGCTCCCGCTTGTCGCGGATCACGCTTACGCTCACCGATCCGGCGCTGTGATCGTGCAAGGCATGCGTGAAGTCGCTGGTGTCGTGAACCGCCTGATCACCCACACGAATAATGATGTCTCCCGCGCGCAACCCAGCCTTATCCGCCCGGCTGCCTCGGTCCACGGACCGCACCAGTACTCCGCTTCCATCTTTCGCGCCAAAAAACTCTGCCAGCTGCGGCGTCAGGTTCTCTACCATCAGCCCGCTGCGCATCGACGAATGCGCATAAACCACGGTAATGTTTGGAATGTCAAAATCCGGCAGGTTGGGAATGGGAGGGATGCTCGGGATCGGCGGAATTTGCACATGGAAGCCCTTGTCCATCGATTCCATATTCGACCATTCCTTGCCACGATCCGCCAGTTGCACCTTGACTGTCATCGGCTGTCCGTCGCGGCTCAGCCCGAGCGTAACCACTCGTCCCGGCGGCGTCTCCCGGATCATCCGGTGCAATTGAGTTTTGCTCTCAACCGCCGTGCCGTTCATGCTGAGGATCACGTCATGCTCCCGAATACCGGCCTTTCCTGCCGGGGCGTCCTGATCCACCATCGTCACTTCAACGCCCTTTTCTTCCTTCAGCTTCAGCACCCCAAGCCGGTCGGTCGTAATATCGGCGATGTCCACGCCAAGATAGGCGCTGCCGCCGGAATCTTCGCTCGGAATGCCGTACGAATGCGACGAATCGGCCGTCCATCTTTGCGCAGCCTGCGACACGTTGAGCAGCAACGGCAGCACCGCAATCGTCGTCAAAATCTGTTTAAGCATCGCAGCCTCCGAAAAATGTTCGCTGTCATCCTGAAGCGGGCGCCCTTTGCCCGCTGAAGGACCTAGGCGAGCCGCGCGATGCGTCGCGGTTTTTGCGACGCAACAATCGCGCGTTTGGCTCGCTTCCCTACTGGTTCGCACGCCTGAAACAAATATCCCCGGTCGTCGTTCTCACCTTTAACACCGGACCCCCTCCGTTCAGGTTGCCCTCCGCGTTGAGCGTTCGCGGTCCCCACTTATCGCCCTCGCTGGCCACGTGAATGTCCGGAAACTCCGACGTGATGTGATGTCCATTGCCCAAATCCACGCTGGCGCGCACCGAGAGCGCCACGTCCGGCGCGATGTAAACCGTAATATCTCCCGCGGAGGTCTCCAGCCTGGAATCGCTGGCCGGAGCGCCAGTCTTTACGAACTTCACGACGATGCCGCCCGCGCCCGTCTCTACCCGCGCCGAGGGAACTCCGTAGAGTTCGATTCCACCCCCGCCTGTTTCCGCATGCACGTGGCCCTTGGCGGATGCGAGATGAATGGTGCCGCCGCCGGTTTCAATCTCCGCCGGCCCGCCAATATCTCCCAGGTCGATGTTTCCACCCCCGGTTTCCGCCTTCACTTTGCCACTGCACTGCCGCACTTCAATGCCGCCGCCGCCTGTCTCAATGCTGGCTCCCTGCGCGGCGGAGATAATCTCGATGCTGCCACCGCCAGTTTCCGCGGTGATCATTCCATTCGCGTGGTGCACCTTGATCGACCCGCCGCCGGTGTGCAGCCCAATATCTCCGCTGATGGTTCCCACGTCGATCGATCCCCCACCGGTCTCCGCGTGCGCGCCGCCTCCAATATCGTCGAGGTGCATGCTGCCGCCGCCACTCTCTGCCTCCACGCGGCCGGCCACTCCGCTGGTATCAATATTTCCGCCCTCGGTCTCAATCTTCACCAAGGTGATTTCCCGCGGCACATTGATGGCGAATTCTCCCGAAAACTTGCGCGGCCGTCTGCCCTGCCAATCGCCAACAATCCATGCAGTGTCCCCGCGGACGTAGGCATTCACTTTGTAGGATTCGAATTGGCGGCGGGCGTCCTGCTCTGACGAATTATAAGAACGAGTATGAACTACGTAACTGATGCCCTGCGGCGATCCGCCTTTGACGAGCACCGATCCCACATCCACCTTGACCCGCAAAATCTTTACCGCACTCAGCGAACCCGTGACCTCCTGGCTCCAGCCGCCGTCTCCCTGCCGGGAGATGTGTGTTTCCTGCGCCAATACCAAGGGCGTAAGCATGGCCAGCACGCCCAATACCCCGACGAATTGTGGCAAACGTTTCAAATACCTCACCTCTGTTTCCCTTCTTCTTTTGTCATTCCGAACCTGTCATGCCACTGTCATTCCGACGTTGACATTTCAATCTTGTCATTCCGAACCGGCGCTCTTTGCCGGTGAGGAATCTGCTCGTGCCCATTTTGACAGGGCGCCGCTTCACCCGCGCCGCTCATAGCCAAAAAAAGAGGGGCGTTAGCCCCTGAGCCGATCAATCAATCTCCGGCAACTGCGCCAGCATCGTCCGCGCCTGTGACTTGATGTACTGGTTCTGATCCTTGCTCGCCAGCGTCATCAGCACGCCGCGCACACTGCCATCGGCCTTCACCGGCTCGATCAGACGCATCGCTTCGGTCCGCACGCCCGGATTCGAATCATTCACCAACGCTTCCAGAACCGCATCCCGCACGTGCACATCGTCCTTCACAAAACTTCCCAGCCCATCCAAGGCCTTCAGCCGCACTCCCGGATTCGTGTCATAACGAAGCGCATAAATCAGGGCATCGCGCACCTGCAGAACATTTGGCTTCTGCGTCAGCAGATCCACGGAATCCATGCGCACGCCGGAATTGTAATTATTCCGCGCCGCAAACAGCAGCAGTTGCTGAATCCGCTGATCGTTCAGCGATCCTTGCGTCTCCAGTGTGGAAACCGTGTTGTACTTAATCTGGATTTGATTCGTTCCGGGTGTCTGCGTAATGGATTGAATTCCGGTGATTGAAGCCTCGGCGGGCGCCGAGCCCGTGCTGGTAGGCGAATTCGCCGGCTGATGAATCAATATCTTGTAGGATGTTCCCACTCCGCCGGCGAAGCCAAGAATCAAAATTGCCGATGCCAGCGCCGGAGAAAACCGGACCTGCCGCAGCCAGTTCGTCGGATCGAACGCTAACCGCCGCCACAAGCCGCCCTGCTCGGCCGTTTCCAGCGCCTCCTGCAGCCGCATCCGCGAAGCCGTCAGCAAGTTCGGTGTCGGCTCCGCCGCGCGTTCCTGCGACAGAAGATCGTGAAACGCCTGCTCTGCCTTCAGCTTCGCCGCGCAGTCGGCGCAACGCTCCACATGCTGCTCCAGCTCGTGCCGAGCGTCATCCGCCAGCTCGCCATAAACCTGGAGCGTTATATTTTCTCGAACCCATTCGCAGTTCATATCTGTAACCTCATCAGCATCGCATCCCAGCCCCGGGGTGCCCCATGTCTCGCTTCTTTTGCGAGACATGGGATTCCCTATCTCATATCCGCCAACTGACCGCGCAATTTCTGCGTGGCCCGAAACAACGTATTCTTCGCCGTCTCTTCCGTGGTATGCAAAATTTCCCCCACGGTTCTCAACTTCAATCCGTGATAATGCTTCAACTCAAAAACCATGCGCTCGCGCGGGGTCAACTTTTCCAGCGCTCCCGAAATCCGCGCTCCCAACTGCCGCCGCATCAAATCCCGCTCCGGATTCGCCCCCGCCCGTCCATCCGGTACCTGATCCAGCAGGTCATACTCCCCGCCATTGCCGTCCTTCACCACCGGCGCATCTTCCTTGCGCACCGTCTTCTTGCGCAAATGATCCAGGCAAAGATTAGTTACGATCCGGTAAATCCAGGTATAGAACGAGCACTCGAAGCGAAAACTTCCGATGTTCTTATACGCCTTGAGGAAGGCGTCCTGATAAACATCCTGCGCGTCGTGCTCGGTGCCGGTAAGATGCAAAGCCAGTCGCAATACCGCCTGATCGTAGTGGCGCACCAGTTCCTCGAAGGCTCCGCGGTTACCGCGTTGCGCCTCGCGGATCAAAATCGTATCGTCAATGCGGCGTTCTTGCCCAGCCATGCGGCCCCACGTGGGGTCCCGATTATCGCTGACTTTCTCCACTCGCTCGGACTTCGTTCTCGAGTGGCTCCCTGCACCAACCGCAAGTGTTACTGCCCAAACATCGGCCGGCATGTTCTTGTCGTTTTCCTATACCGCCCGGTGACAATGCCGTACCCGGGCTTGCATAGGAATAGACGCTCAGTCAGCGGAACCGTGAGCAGAAATTATAGGCTGCCAGGAGAGATTTCTGCTTCAGGCTCAACGGCTTGGATGGAGGATGCCGAAACAAAGGGATAGACAATCGTGGGGAGAGCTGCCGAGCGTAAATAGGAGGACAGTGGCCCTCGGCTGTCCAGTCGAGCAAAGCCCGACCCGGCGTCCCGGAGGGGCCCCCGAAAATAGCCCACCACTTCAGTGGCGGGTGCAAACCCAGAAATTGAAATCCGTGCCGTAGGAACGGCTGAACGTCGATAACCGAAGGTAGCTTCTGTTGGACGCTGCCCCGCCAGTGAACTGGCGGGCCATTTTCAGAGGTGCCTACGGCACCGATTACTCCGCTACCGCTTCCTTCTCAATCACAACCTTCAAATGCGTCGTCACTTCCTTATGCAGCTTCACCGGCACAGAGAACTCGCCCAGAGTCTTCAGCGGCTCGTGTAGCTGGATCTGCCGCCGGTCCAGGTTGATACCTTTCTTCGCGACCGCTTCGGCAATGTCACTCGAAGTGACCGACCCAAACAGCTGATCGTGCTCGCCTGCTCGCTTCTGGAAGGTAGCCGATAGCCCCTCAAACTGCTTGGCCAGCTCTTCGGCCTGAGTTTTCTCCTTGGCCGAGCGGCGCACCGAAGCGGCCTTCATCTGCGCGATGACCGCCTTGTTTCCCTCATTGGCGACAATCGCCAGCTTGCGCGGCAAAAGAAAGTTGCGCCCATATCCTTCGGCAACCTTCACGACATCGCCGCGCGATCCCAGTTTGTTCACGTCTTCTTTGAGAATGACTTCCATGGTATGACTCCGATCTCGCTAGTATTGCTGATTGTCGATCGCCGATTGCTGATTGAAAACCCACCGCGAACCGCAGGATTTTAATCAACAATCAGAAATCAACGATCAGCAATAGTTTTATGACGCTCGTCCCGCAAACGGCAGCAGCGCAATGTTCCGCGCCTGCTTAATGGCCGAGGCCAGCCGGTGCTGGTGCGGCGAACACACCCCGGTCAAACGCCGAGGCACAATCTTGCCGCTCTCCGCCACGAACTGCCCGAGCAGCCGGTAATCTTTGTAATTGATGTCGGCGATTTTCTCGGTGCAGAACTTGCAAACTTTCTTGCGCCGGAAAAACTTCCGTCCACCCTCACGCGGCGGACCACCCGGCCCGGATCGCCCTGCTCCACCGCCACCAACTCGCGGACGGTCTCCGCCGCCCGAACGCTCTCCAAAAGGCCGCGAGGGCCGCTCGCCTGCCGCTGGTGCTTTAACTTCGTCGCTCATAGTGCTCCTTCATGATTCTCTAAACGATCTTGTGAAACGATCTCGCGAGAAACTTCGACAGCGCGACCATCAGTCTTCGATATCAGCTAAACCGCAGCTGGCACATCCGCGGTCGGCGCCTCGCCAGCCGCAGCCGGTGCTTCCTCGGCAACTGCCGCTGGCTGCGCACTGGCCTTCTTGCGCGCGTCGCGCAGAGCCTTGATCTTCCCGAGCCGCTTCTGTTCCTCATCCACACGCACAGTGAGAAACTTGATCACCTGCTCAGTCACGCGCAAGCGCCGCTCCAGTTCGTGGATCACAGTGCCCGCGCCCTCAATCGTCATCAGGATGTAAATACCCTCGCGAAATTTGCGGACCATGTAAGCCAGACGCCGCTTACCCATGCGGTCCACAGCCTTCACCGTTCCCGAGGCCGAAGTCACAGTCGACTCCAGGTTCGAAACCAATTTGTCCAAATCTTCATCCGCCATATCCGGCCGGACAATAAACATCAACTCATAAGTACGATTCATTTGCAGTCTCCAAATCTTTGCCACAAAACAAAATTGTCATCCTGAGCAAGCGCTTTTTGCGCAGCGAGCGCTCTGTGCGAGCCGCTCGCTTCCTTACTCCGGCTCCTTGCGGTTAAACCGGTTCATCGCCGCTGCTGGACCTTCCTTCAAAATCACTTTCACCGCTTCTTCCGCGGTATCGAGCATTTCATCGATCACCGCCAGATCGGCCTTGCGCATCGCCGCCAGCAAATATCGCTGGCCATCTTCCAACTTGTGCTCCGGAGCCACGCCAATCCGGATGCGCAAAAAGTCCTGCGTACCCAGCGCCCCGATGATCGATTCAATCCCGTTATGCCCCGCCGAACTCCGCCGCGTATGAATCCGCAATGTGCCCAACGGAAAATCCAGCTCATCCTGAATCAGAATCAAATCCGATTCGGGCTTCGCTTCGTACTCCGCCACTAACTCCCGCACCGACAACCCGCTGAGATTCATGTACGTCTCAGGCTTAGCCAGCAGCAC
>JBAWBG010000186.1:0-46127 GCA_049589695.1 Candidatus Sulfotelmatobacter sp.
CACCAGCAGCACGGCGGTGAACCAGACGTTTCGCTGGCAGGCCGAGCCCACCGCAAATGACACCGCGGCCCCGTCAGGCACGCTGAACCTGCAATACGGACTGGGCGCAACCACGCCCAGCGAGACCGGACTGAAGATCAGCAGCAAGGGCATCTTCACCTTCGCCCCCGGCCAGACCTTTCCTGGTGGGGGCCCCTTCTGCATCGCGACGGCCGGCGGCTTCGGCAGTGGTGGCACGACTTTCGTCGCGCCAGGCTTTACTGTGCCAGCGGAGAACAAGTGCACACCGTGGTCGGGCTTCACGAAGACCGCTTCCACAGTCATCTTAACGACGAACGGCGGCGCATGTCTTTCGAGCACTGGTAAGACGCTGACGGTCAGCGTTTCCAGCGCCGACCCAGACTACTTAGGTACCAATCCGACGAGCATGATGGCATCGGATTACATCCAGTTAACCCGGACGTCCTCAACGGGAACATTCAGCGGTGGCACAGACCAGGGTGAATTCGCTGGAAGCGCAGACCAGGTAACGTGCACGTCCAGTCTGTTGTCACTCCCCGACACCCACGACTAATCGGTCATGCATCGGTTTATGAGAAACGGAGGTGGGCTAAGTCGGGTTGTGGGAGATCACGATTCGTCTCCCGAAAGCCCGTTTCTCCCACCTTCGCTCCTCATTTCGAAAAAACGGGAGCACATGGAAGGGAAAATCATCGCCGCAGTCTAGCCACGTGAGGAAGACGCCTGCATGACTGAGTTTTGCATTTCTCATCTCGCGCAGGAGCGGAACGAAGACACCGGCATGTGCAGCGTGACTCGAGTTCCTTGCCCCAGTTGGCTCGAAATCTCCACATTGCCGCCATGAAGCAGCGCTATGCTCTGAACGATCGCGAGCCCCAGGCCGGTCCCCCCGGAACTCTGGGAACGCGACGAGTCGACCCGGAAGAAGCGATCAAAAATTCGCGGCAGCGCTTCCGCTGGAATGCCCACGCCTGTATCAGTAACTTCGATGCGAATCTTGGGAAATTCCGTGCTCGAAAAATCCGGGTTGGAAGAATCAATCCTTGTGCCCAACACGACTGTTCCGCCGGGTGGCGTGTGTGCCAGGGCATTGGAGACCAGGTTGCCCACTGCCCTCTGCATAAGCGTGCGGTCCAGTTCTGCAATGACCGGTTCTTCGGCCACGGTGCTAGTGAGCGAGACTCCGCCGTCCGCCGCCGAGGCTTCGTAATACTCCCGCACTCCGCCCAGCAACTCGCCCACATCCAACCGCTCGCGGCGCAAATGGACCAATGGACTCTCCGCTCGTGCCAGAAATAAGAGGTCGCCGATGAGATCCGAAAGCCTCTCGGCTTCTTCGAGGCAGGACTCGATCACATCGCGATATTCGTCGGCGCTTCGCGCGCGGGCCAAGGCAACTTCCGCTTCGCCTCGAATGTTATTCACCGGCGTGCGCAGGTCGTGCGCAATGTCCGCAGAGAATCTTGAAATCCGATCGAACGATTCTTCCAGGCGGTCCAGCATTTGGTTGAAAGTACTGGCCAGGGACGCCAGTTCGAACGGATATCCCTCCGGAAGAATACGTTCCTGCAGATTCTTCGAACTGATGTGGCGCGCGGTCGCCGCCATTTCCTCCACTGGACGAATGCCGTGACGCGCGATGCGATAGCCAAACATTGGAAGAATTGCGAAGGTCGCCACCAGAATTACCCAGAACCAAAAACGATAGCGTGCCAGCAAAGCCGCTTTTTGCGAGACATCAATCGCAACCTGAATGGTGTAAGTGCGACTTGCCGGGGAACCCACCGCCGCGGACGTGCTGGTGCCGCGAAAAGCGATCCCGCGTCTTCCAGTCATGGCAATGACGCGATCGGGACGACTCTGCGTTCTACTGGCGAATTGCATCAGGTCCAGTTGCTCAGCCATTCCCGGCGTCATCAACAGTAGTGCGTTTCTTTCATCCAGCAGGCGAATATAAAACTGTTCGTATCGCCGCGCGGCCGATTCCAGTTCTACTTCTTCCCGCAGCGCATCCCAGTCGTCCGGTCTTTCCCGTAACATGGTGCGCAGAACGTTCACTTTATCGGCGAGAAATAAATCGGCGCTTTTCTGCAATTCACTCACCAGCACAAAATAAAGGCTGGCGGTGGCGAAGAACACCAAAAGCAAGCCTGCGAGTGTATAGCCAGCAGCTAACCGGAAGGCCAAAGTTCCCCACAGGCGTGAAACCGGCGCGAGGCTACTGCTCAGATTCCAGGACATAGCCGGCGCCTCGAACGGTATGGATCAATTTGAGCGAGAAAGGATCGTCCATCTTGCTGCGCAGCCTTCGCACGTTGACGTCCACGACATTGGTGTCGCTATCGAAGTTCATGTCCCAGACTGCTTCGGCGATCAAGGTTCGCGACAACACCTCGCCGGCACGCCGCGCCAGGAGCGATAAGAGAAGAAACTCTTTGGAGGTCAAATCCAGTCGCTGGCCCCCGCGGGTGGCACGCTGGCGCAACAAATCGATTTCAAGATCGGCAAGGCGAAGTCTCTCTTGCGCGCGTGGAAGCCCACGGCGCCGCAACGATCGCACGCGGGCCAGCAATTCGGAGAAGGCGAACGGCTTCACCAGATAGTCGTCCGCGCCCAGTTCAAATCCCCGTACTCGCTCGTGTACCGCGTCGCGAGCGGTCAGAAAGAGTACCAGTGCCCGCCGGCCCTCTAGGCGCAAACGTGTTAGAACCTGCCAACCATCTAACCCTGGGAGCATCACATCCAGAATGACGAGATCGAACTCTAATTCAAGCGCGAGGTGCAAGCCATCGAGTCCATCGCCCGCGACATCCACGACGAAACCTGCCTCCGCAAGTCCCTTCTGCAGGAACTTGGCCGTCTTGGCCTCATCTTCGATAACCAGAATTCTCATGACTCGTCCTCCCTGAACATCATGGAAAGAAGATCAGACGCATTCGACAATATCCTTCGAAGAGTCGTCCACTCGGTGAGCTTCGTTGAAGACCCGACGCTCCCGTGCAACTAGAAAGCTAACCGCAAGGCGAACTGGATCTCGCGCGGAGTTCCGCTCCCAACCGGACTAACCGGCGTTGTAGTGTTTACGGTGCTTGTGATGCTACCGAAACCGCTGACTAAGATCGTCGCATTCGGCAACCCGTACTGGGGATGGTTGAAAATGTTGAAGAACTCCGCCCGAAACTCCAGCCGCAACTGTTCGGTCAACGGGATATGCTTCCCCAGTCCCATATCAATTTGCCAGGCGCCCGGCCCACGAGCCAGGTCCCGCGGTGCATTGCCCCAAGTGTTGTTTGCCGGCGCGACGAAGGCAGCGGGATTGAGCCATTGCTCGATGGTCGAACCACCAGCCGGGTACAAGGCAACCCCTGGCACCAGATCAGGACGTTGATCGGTGGTATTGCCATCTGGCGTTTCGGAAGACGAACGATTGACCAGAACATCTACTGGGAATCCCGTGCGAGCCACAACCGTGGAAGTCAGTTCCCACTTGCCGACAATGCCGTTAACAATACCCCGCTGGTTCAAGTAGGGCTTGCCGGCCCCGAATGGAAGCTGATACACGGCATTGGCATTGAAGACGTGGCGGGCATCCCAGAAACCGCTGGCGCGTTCACATGCGGGGCATGCAACATTTTGAGGCACCAACGAGTCGCCGTCGCCGCTGCCGTCAGAGCCGTCGTCAATTTCGTGAGACCACATGTAATTGCCCGAAAACAGAAAGCCGTGGGAGAAGGAACGTTTTAGGGCGACCGAAAGTCCGTTATAGCTACTGTTATCTTTGTTGCCGCGCCAACTCACTTGGCCAAAGTCCGGGTACGGACGGACGCCCGTAACTGGGTTGACAACGTTCACTTCTGAAAGAGTAAGTAAGTGGATGCCTTCGCTGCCCACGTAAGAGACGGTCCCTACGAAATCCGCCGGCAGCATATGCTGTACGGATAGACCCCATTGCGTGACGTACGTATCCTTACGTCGGCGGTCATCGTCGCGCGGCGAAACGATTCCGGTAGTGTCGGCCAGAAACGGAGTGATCGGGTAGCTAAGGGTCGGAATACTTTTATTCGAGAGAGAGTAGGCATAGACTTCGTTGCTGATGGGAAGGTTCTGATCGTCCAACTGCCCGTCCTCGTGGTAGATGCCAAAGCCGGCGCGAAGTACTGTGCGCCCGTTCTTGGTGGGGTCCCAGGCAATGGCTATGCGCGGATCGATGTCGTAATAATTCGGCTGACCGAAGCTCGCGCCCACACCGCAAAAACCTTGCGGTCCGCAGGTGGCGAAATCGAAGGGATTGGCGCGGCCCTGCACTTCGTGAAAGAGATTGAAGAAGCTATAGCGTGCGCCCAGGTTCAAAGTGAAGTTCGGCACCAACTTAAACTCGTCCTGGACGTAGCCATAAAACTGGGTCTTGCGCAGACCATTGATGGGCAGGGTGCCGTTGAGTGTGGCTGTACTTACCTGGTTGGCATCGAAGGCGCCCGTCGAGGCAAAGTTGACGGTTCCGGCTTCCGTGTTTCCCTGGTTCAGTTGAATGCGCCGAATCTCGACGCCGGTTTTGACGGTATGCCGCCCTTTCACCCACGTGAGGTTATCGATTTCGGAGAAGGAATTGCCGACGCCGGTGCTTACTTTGTTGTTATTCAGGCTCGTGAGGCCGGAGACCGCGATTGCGTAGGGTATTCCCGTTTGATTGATATCGAAAGTGTCGGCGGTCCCGCGATTAAAGCCGAACTTGAATTCGTTTACCAGGGACGGAGAAAAAATGTGCAAGAGTTCGATCGCGCCATTTACGGGAGCAGAGGTGAGCTGCTGCCGGTCCAGGAGGTAATTGCCCGAGCTCGCAAGCGGCTGCGTATTCACGGCTCGATCGATGTTGAACCGGAGGAAGGCCGTACTAGTAGGAGAAAAATGCTGGTCGATCCGGACCATCGCGGAGTTTTCAAACACTCTCTGCTTGCCTTCGCTGGCAAATTCGTCGACAGCGGGATCGCTGGTCGGAGTTTGGCCTTGCGGATATGCGTTGAGAATCGGGACGAGGACCGGGGAATCCGCGGCCACCTGGGTGCGCAGCGCGGCACTCGGGACATAGCCGAGCAGCGGGAACCCCCAATCCTGCCGGTAACCCTCGTAGGCGAGGAAGAAAAAAGTCTTTTCCCGCACGATAGGCCCGCCGAGAGAAGCTCCGAACTGATTCAAATGAAAAGGCGGTTTTGGGGCGGTAGTAAAAGGAACGGGCTGCCCAGCGTCAAAGACGTTATTGCGCAAGAATTCAAAGGCGTCGCCATGCCACCCATTTGTACCGGAGGCCGAAGTTACGGCCAACTGCGGGCCTCCCGTTCCTCCCGCCTCGGCGGTGGAGAGCATGGAGTCGACGCGAAACTCGTCAATGGTATCGAGGGGGATCGCCAGGCGCACGTAGGGCTGTTGCGGTTGGTTGACGATGTTGGTGGCGTCGATGCCGTCGTAGGTGAAATTGTCGTCGTCACGCCCTCGGCCGGCGAATCGAATCGAACGCTGATTACTGCCCCCGGTATCGACCGCGCTGGGCTGAAGCGCGGTGAGTGTGGCCCAATTGCGCCCGTTGAGCGGCAATTCTTTGGCTTGCAGCTTACTAATGTTGGTACCGAGCGCGTTAGAATTTTCGTCGAGCTGCGCGGAGCTGGCCGATACCTCCACTCGCTGCTGACCGCCAGACACGCTGAGGGTCGCGTCAAGGGTGCGGGTCCGGCCGATCACCTGCTCGACATCTACGAACGTAAGCGTCTTGAAGCCCTCGCGCTCAAACGTGATCGTGTAGACCCCCACCGGCAGCTCGGAAATGTCGTAGGTTCCCCTAGCAGACGACTTGGTTTCCCGTCGCAGTCCAGTAGCATTGTGCACTGCGGTGATACGCGCTTGAGGTAAAACACCGCCGGAGGCATCGGTGACCGTGCCATTCAGTCCCGCGCGGTCCACCTGCGCGGGCGAAGAGCACACAAAACACACGAGTATGCAGGCTAATACAAACCATGCGGAGAGGAGGGGACGGGTTGTGAGGACGCTTGGAGCCGCCGTGAGTAGACGAAACGCTTTCGAGTTGATTTTCATTGGATTGGACTGTGCGGCGGGTGAATGTTCATGTGTAGGCTGCCCGTTCGTTTGACGCCGGTGGCGAAAACTGTGTTGTTCCCCGTTGTCCGAACTTGGTTGTCCGAATCTGGTTATCCTAATCTGGACCGGAACCTAAGTCTGTCACGCAGACGGACAGATCGTCACGGGCAGCAGACCTAAGTGAGGTTGTGGACCCCTACTGCTATCTCATTGCCAGCTTCCTTTTCGGAAGCTCAATGCTGGTCGAGGCTAACAGCTGTGGCGACGCAGCGTCGCCGGCGGAACACGGTTCTGAATTCGCCGCGCCCGGATGAAGCACCTAGCCACCCCAGGCGGGGAGCGGAACGAGCAACGTTACGTGCACTTGGTTAGAGAAAGTTTAAGCAGATGTTAATTTCTGATGAAAAAACATTCACAGCTAATGTAATTCCCAGTTTTCCGCTGAATCCTCGGACGTGTCTATGGCAAACTTCTTCTGGTTGGCAGATCACGCCCGGGGCCGACAATTTACGCTGACGATTCCGATGGCCACTCTGCAGCTCCCACGCTAAATTCGCGCCATGTCCCAGTCTCCAAATCCGGCCGCATCGCAGCAGGTGGCGCCTCTGCTTGCCTTGGCCACTCAGTTTCTCAGGGCCGGGCGACCAGCCGATGCCATCGCGCCGTTACACGACGCGGCGCTGCTGCAGCCGTCCAATCCCATCATTCTGCACGATCTCGGCCTCGCCTGCCTCGAGGTCGGCCGCTTCCCCGATGCAGTTGCCGCATTGCAGCAGGCCGTCGCCTGCAATCCGCGCTACGGCGACGCGTATTTCCGTTTGGGAATTGCCTTGGAGAAGTTGGGCAATGTGGGCGGAGCAATCGCTGCGTATGACCGCGCGACTAAGTTGCTCCCATCCCTGACCGAGGCATGGTTCCGCGCCGGCGCCCTGGTTTACATACTGGGCAATCGGAACCATGCGATCGGCTGTTTTCGCCGGGCCACATCGACTGGAGGTAAGAGCAGCTTCGGCCTCCTTGGAAAGGCGCGAGCGCTGCTGATCGAGGATCGCAATCAGGAAGCCGAACAGGCGTTGCGAGAGACGCTGGTAGTCGACCCGAGAAACGCCTTAGCATACGACCTGCTGGGCAATCTGTTCTCTGAGTTCGGCCGTTTCGACGAGGCGCGCGCATGCTTCGAACGGGCCATCGCGATTGCGCCGCTGCTGGCGGGATGCTACTACGATCTTGTCCGATGCCGCCCTGTGACGAGCGATGACGACGGCCTGCTCCAAGGCATGCAGACCGCCCTGGCTACGCCGGGACTGGAAGCTGGCCAACGGCAGCGGATTCACCTCGCGATCGGAAAGGCGGCGGAGGATCTTGGCGACTACGCCTTAGCCATGCAGCACTTCGACGCCGCAGACGCTGTCAGACGAGGCTCTGCGTCGTTCGACTCGGCCGCGTTTTCCAGGGAGATCGATTGCCTGATTGCCCGCTGCACACCCGAATTGATCGCGCGCGCACCCGAGTTCGGCAACTCCGATCCGACGCCGGTGCTGATCATCGGCATGCCGCGGTCCGGCACAACTCTCGTCGAGCAGATCGTCTCCATGCACCCGGAGGTCGGAGCGGGCGGCGAGTTGAATTTCTGGAACCAGCGCGGGGCGGAGTGGCACCGCTCCGCCGCTGTCGGAAATGAAAAGTCGTTCGTTGCGTCCGAGTTCTCGGTCTCGGAATTCCTGGCCAATGCGGCGGCAGACTATCTCGGCGTGCTGCGCGCGATTGCGCCGAATGCGGCGCGAGCGACCGACAAGATGCCGTTCAACTTCCTCTGGGCCGGGCTGATCCACATAGCGTTTCCGCGCGCGACCATCATCCATTGCCGCCGCGATGCGGTCGACACGGCGCTGTCGATCCACCAAACTCATTTCCATCCCAGCTTGCCGTTTCCAACTGGAGGCGCCGAACTGGTCGCTTACCTCCGCGACTATCAGCGGCTCATCGACCATTGGCGCAGCGTGCTGCCGGCGGATCGCTTCATCGAAGTCGATTACGAAGAACTGACCCGCGCGCCCGAACCAGTCATCCACCGAATCATCGCGGCTTGCGGCTTACCGTGGAACGACGCCTGTCTGCGCCCCGAATCGAATCCGCGGGCGGTGAAGACTCCCAGCAAGTGGCAGACCCGCCAGCCGATCTACCGCACCTCCGTCGCCCGCTGGCGACGCTACGAACCCTGGCTCGGCCCTCTGCGCGCGCTCGTCGATGTTTAATGCAATCTACGCCGGGTGGAAACTGGAACCGGGTATCGCCTGATCGTAATTGCGCTAAAGCAGCCCACACCTCACCGGAAAAAATGGCGCGCGGGAAGATGAGTGTAATCGCGATTTTTTACCAACCGAAAGACCAGAGCTGGTGACCTAGCGTTATCTCCAAATTGAGGGTCCGGTGCAGTAGTCTCGATCAATGGCCGCAATCCTCGCCTTCTATCGCAGGATTCCAGCACTGCCGGCGTTCATTGTCGCGACAATGGGGGCTGCTGCCACCGCTGTCGCTATGACGGTTGCGGGCGTGTTCGCCATTTCGAAAGTTCTCGACCACTTCGGCCAATCAGGGCCCGGCGCGGGCGTCCTCGTTATCACTGCCATACCGAACATTATTCTCCCGTTCTTCATTGCTGCCCTAACGCTTCTGATGCGCTTACGCGGACGAGCTTCGTGGAGAACCCCAACGTTTGCTTTCGTCGTGGGGGCTGTCGCAACGTGGATGTGGATAGGCCCGTTTGACGCAGTATTCGCTCCAGCTGTTCTTGGAACGGGCATGTTAGCTTGGGGAATCAGCTGTTTTATGCTCCGCCGAAAAGATCTACGAGTCAACTGACGAAACCAGCGTTAACACTCAGAACCTGTCCCAAGGGGTCAAACTGTTGCCATAACTCACACAAAAAAGACTCTGACGAAGGCGGAACCGCGCGAATCACAATCCGCGACCTTCCCCGGCAGCAACTTTCAGAGCCAAACATTACAAAAATGTAATCCCGGCGTCATGCTGCTGTCCTTTCCCAAAACCTAGAGTGGTGGCCTTGGTGCACTGAGTGCTTGCGCCAAGCCTTGTTGCACAAGCTGAGCACCGCCACGAAATCCCTTCTACTAACGTTGCGCGATGAAAAAATCCCAGGAGGAGAACGGCATATGTCTCGAAATAGAGTTCAAAATAGAGTTCAAAGTAAAGTTCGCAATAAAGTTCGCAATAAGTCCCGAAATAAATCTCGGATCAACCATCTGCGACCGCTCACCGGTCTGCTGGCGGCGGGGCTGAGCTTTCCGGCGCTGGCCGCTGCTCAGTCAGCGCAGTACCCAACCTACGTCACTGGACCGCAGCCGAACGGCTCGTGGGTCGTCAGTTCTGGCCAGGTCATCAACCCGGCCGGCACCCAGGTCAACCTCGGCATCCGGGTCCGCGCGAAAGCCGTCGCGCTGAACCCTAATCTAAAGACTCACACCGCCGCCGTGCTGACCATGGGTACGTCGACCAGCGATGGCAACGGAGCCGTCGAAGTGTTCGACACCCAGACCGGCGTTGTCCTGCAGAACTACATCCCGTTCGGAGGACTGGATCCAAGCGGCAGCTATAGCGGCATAGCCTATTCGGCAGACGGCTCGCACCTGGTGTTCAGCCAGGACAGCAGCAATGTCACCGTCGCCAACGTCACTGGCGAGGGCTTGCTGGAAGACGACGCTCAAGTCAGCGTTCCGCCCAACAATTCCTTCATCACCTGCTTCCCGAACAGTCCTCCGGCCGCTTATGCAAATCCCTGCGGCTCGTTCTATTCTCCGAGCACTTCCTATCCCGGCGGCGTCGCGATCTCAAGCGATGGCAGAAGCGCCTACGCCCTACTGAACCAGAACGACACGCTCACCAAAATCAACCTGACCGTGAAGCCGCCGAAGCAGGGCGCGCAGATCCGCGTCGGCAACGCGCCGCACAGCATCGTGATCAATAGCACCGGCACGACCGCCTACGTCAGCAACGAGGGTGGCCGGGCCGCTACGGAATCGGACTTCCAAATCAACTCCGCCGGCACTGAAATCGTCGCTGACCCCGTGGTTGGCGCCGCGATCACCGGTACCGTTTCTGTGGTTGATCTGACTTCGATGAAAGTTACTGCTAACATCTCGACTGGTCTGCACCCGACCGGGATGGCGTGGTACGGAGCGTCCCTGTTGGTCGCCAATACTTACAGCGACACCATCTCGGTTATCAACCCGGCCACTAACAAGGTGACGCGGACGATCAACCTTGGTTTGCCGATCGGCGTGCCCGGCGCAGGTCAACCAGCTTATGGCGCCGCGCCGAATTCGATCGCCGTCGATGGCAAGACAGGCGTTGCCTACGTCGCGCTTTACAACGCCAACGCGATCGGGGTGGTCAACCTCAGCAGCGGTGCGAGCAGTCCGGTCATCGGCATGATCCCGGTAGCTTACGCGCCGAGCTCGGTCGTGCTGGACGTGGGCGCTAACGTGCTCCTCGTTGCCAATGATAAGGGCATAGGCGCGCGTGAATCGTTCGAGTGCGACTACGATGTCTGCAACTACAACACCCACCAGGACAACGGCACCGTTAGCATCGTCCCCGTGCCGGATAGCACGACCTTGGCGACCATGACGGAGCAGGTTTTCGTAAACAACCACTGGGATCTGAAGCAAAATATCGCGTCTGCCTCCGGTGGCTCCCCGAATGCCAAGCCGGTCGCACTCCCGAACAAGATCGGCGATCCGTCGCTGATCAAGCACGTGTTCATGATCATCCGTGAAAACCGTACCTATGATCAGATCCTGGGCGACGTGGCTGCCGGTGATGGCGACGCCTCGTTGGCAGTGTTCGGTGGCAAGGACACGCCCAACGTGCACCGTCTGGTAAAGCGATTCCCGCTCTTCGACAATTTCTACGACCCCAGCCGGCAATCGGCTGACGGTCACCAGTGGATCACCGAGGGCATGGCGCCCTACGCCGACGATATCCAGTCACCTGACTGGGTCCGCAGCTATCCGGGGGGGAACGCCGGCGATGCACTTGCCTATCAGAACAAGGGCTTCTTGTTCTCAGAAGCGGCGGCGATCGGTCTGCCGGTAAAGATCTACGGCGAATACGTTGAGAACGATACTTTCCTGCAACCGACTGGCTCGACCAGCGAACCGAGCTGGAGCGAGTTCTACACTGACGCGCAGAACTTCGAGGCTGGGAAAGAGAAGACTCTGTACTATCAGAACACGGTCCAGGCCCAGTCTTCTCTTCCGGCCGTATATAACCACCTCATCAAGAACTTCCCGCAGTTCGATCTGGGCATCCCCGATCAGTTCCGCGTGGATCTGTGGCTGCAGGACTTCAAGAATGACGTAAAAGCCGGTACGGTGCCCACATTGAGCCTCCTGTGGGTAATGTGTGACCATACCGGCGGCCCGCCAACCCCGGACGCCGAACAAGCCGATAACGACTTGGCCGTTGGGCGGATTATCGACTACATCAGCCACAGCAACGTATGGTCCTCGTCGGCGATCTTCATCGAGGAAGACGACGCGCAGAACGGCGTCGACCACGTCGACGGTCACCGCAGCCCCGGTTATATCGTCAGCCCATATGTCGTACAGGATGGACCGACGGACCACACCTACTACACCCAGGTCAACATGACTCGGACGATCGAGCAAATCCTCGGTCTGCCGCCCATGAACCAGTTCGACCTCGTGGCGTCACCAATGAGGACGTCTTTCGTCAAGGGCACGCCGCCTACGGCTAACTTCGCGCCGTGGACGCACGTGGTGAACCAAGTTCCCCTGAACGAGGGCGTTTCAGCCAGCGTAGCCGAGCCAGCGACCAGCCGTAAGGCCAAAGCCCTGAGGGCGGCGTGGCTCCAGAAGAAGGCGCAGATCTTCGCCGGCAAACTGACCAAACCCGACTCCGAAGACCCGGACACTGTCAACCATTTTAACTGGTACATGTCGACCGGGTTTACTCGGCCGTATCCGGGCGAGAGCAAGGTTCGCCCCCCGAGCGACTTCAACAAACCAGCACCCACCACAGCTGACTTGGACGACTAAAACACGTTCCGACTGCAACCTCCCTCTCCCCGATGTCGGGGAGAGGGTTTTTTGTTCACATCTCAAACGCGAGATGTTTAGGTACTGAAGCGTAGAAATAAAGTAAATGGGATGACAGAAAGAACCATCAAGGTTTCTGGCAGATATGGGGCTAGCGGATCCTAAAAAAAAAGACTAGCTGCCGGGGACGACTGACCAGATTAGTCCTGCTGACTACCATCTTTCATATCGATGTTGTACGACCCTAACCTTGATTAATAGTTCGCTGATACGCACGCGTATTGGACAGAGACTCGAGAATCAGCTTGGCAATTCCTCCGTCTCGACGTCTCTGTCGCAACCGCGAGAGGCCGACATCCTGCCCCGCCTACTGGCTGCCTGCGCCGGAGGAAGTGCTCGGGATTGGAGAGTTTGCCTTGCCAAGCATGACAATTTCCCGTGAAGGCGGCATGCTATAAATACCGTCCGGAGTCCTGATCTCGCTTAAAAAGTACTTGCCACCAACGTGCTCGAAGCTGAGCGTCGGCTGATTTGAGGGTTTGTCGTCGAACAAGAGCGGAAGTAGAAGTGCACCGCCATTGTTATATCCATTAATAGCTAACTCTCGATTCACGCCAGGAGTGACACGGCTCACCCGGTAATGCCCTGCGGGGAGCGTGGCGCCTCCAGCTACAAACTCGAACGGCACACTCACGACGACCGCATCGGCGTCTTGAGCATAGGCACTTACCCCAACGCTGAGTAAGTATGTCAACATAAGTACGACTGTCAAGTACGACCTCTTCATGATTTCTCCTTGTGGAACTAGTATGACTCTTTTCATTATTGATAACTGTGCTCGCGAGGGTGTTATTCCGTGTCTTCCGTCCCGCACGACTTTGTCACCTACGTATATGTAAGCGTCAGTACGTTAGACGCGCTCATTACTGGCGAGATACAGCGCCAATGTCATTTGCTTGTCACTTCTTTGTCACGCGCTTGTGATCTGTGTGGGCGCCAGCGGTCGTAGCCAGCACTATGTCAGCTGCTTTTAGCGTGATAGGTCTTGAGTCCGTCTCTTAAGAAGATGGCTCGACGTATTCGGGATTTCGTTATCGCGCGAGACTGGTCGAATACGTTTGAGGGATCGAGTCACGAAGGCACTCGGCAAAGAGACCGATAATCTTTTTTGTCACCCTATTCGTGGGAGCTAGCTCTTCGGGTGCCAATGAAGTTCGTTCGTTCAAGTATTTGTTAAGGCGTTCGCGAAGATGTAACCGGACTCGCCACAGCCGCGCCTTTACTGCTGCATGGCTTACGTTGAGCGCTTTTGCGGTCTGGTCGATTGAGAGTCCCTGGATGTCACGGAGTACAAAGACCGTCTGCAATATAGGGCGCAGTTCCTCTACGGTTTTGACTAGGATGTCTCGCAATTCAGATGCCCAGCATAATTGTTCCGGATTCGGAGCTCGATCGGGGACGTCCAATGGAAGCACGTTCCCATTAGCCTGAAAATCCTCGTCCAAGGAAACCTCCCTGTGGGTGCGCTGTTTTCGTAGCTTCATAAGGGACTGGTTTACTGTAATGCGAATCAGCCAGGTTGAGAATTGGGAATCTTCTCGAAAGTTGGCCAGATTCTGAAAGGCTTTCAGCAGGGCTTCTTGGACCGCGTCCTCGGAATCTTCCCTGTTATGCGTGACGGTCTGAGAGATTAGGAGAAGCCTGCGCTCGTATCGCTTTACGAGTTGATCGAAAGCGGTAACATCTCCATTCTTGCAGGTATGGATAAGGTCCAGATCGTCGCTTGCCCCTTCCCTCACTGCGAGTTGTGTTGAGTTGGCAGTCATATTTCTGCACAGCGTTGTTGGAGAACAACTTGGTCTTGCGGCAGCAGCGGAAACGCGTACGAGCGGCACACCGTTTCCCTTGCACGCCGTTCAGCAGTCTGTGGTCACTGCACCACGACTTTGCCGGTCATTTTCGGGTGGATCGTGCAATAGTAGGGGTACGTTCCAGGCTTGGTAAACGTGTAAGAGAAGTTTTCATCGGTATCCAACACCTTGGACTTGAACACACCGTCTGTGCTGACCGAGGTATGGGGAATGTCATCTTTGTTTGTCCATGTAACTGTGGATCCGACGGGTACTGTGATCGTTTGCGGCCCGAAAACAAAGTTGTCGATCTTTACCTCCGCGGCTGCCGCGGTGGGCTGGTCATTCGCCGTGACGCTCGGCGATCCCGCGACCAGCAGTACGATTGCGATGATTACCGAAGCTGTGAAGCTTGCAACCCAGACACTGTTCCGTTTCATTGTCCTATTTCCTTTGTAGTTTAGTTTTTTGTTTTCGATCTGCATTGGTTGCGACCCCCGGTCGTCGACGGCCCACGGAGGTGATGACCCTTATCGGCCGCCGGTGTTGCCGCCACTCGCAGATGAAGGGTCTGAATCTCCGAGTGGCGAATCGACGACGGCAAGGCTGCGACCGCTAACCAGATAGTTCACATCGGTGATACCTAACACCCGTTGCAGCTTGTCGGCAGGCACCTTCATGGGACCCGCTGAGGGAGCTGTTCCGGGCGCAGGCTGCGGGAAAGCCGTCGACATCGCCGTGTGGAACGATACCTTGCCTTCCACCTTCTGCATGATCTGGTGGATGTGGCCGTTTAACACCGTCACAGAACCGAAGCGCTTGACGTAAGACAAAGCTTGTTCACTGTCGTCGGTTCCCCATCCCCAATCTGCATAGATGGTCCACAGCGGGATATGGGCAAACAGCACAATCGGAGTGCTGGCAGAGCGGCCCTTGAGATCGTCCTCCAGCCACTCCAGTTGTTCGTTACCGAGCGACCCCATGCCTCCGGCCTTCAGATTGGCGACATTGACGAGACCAATGAAATGCACGCCCTTGTGATCGAAACTGGACCACCCCGTGCCTTTGGTGCCCTTTCCGTAACGCTGGAGAAATTGCTCGCCGTTGTCGGAGAGCATGTCGTGCTCACCCGGCACGAAAAAGATCTGTTTTGCGGATGCTCCTTTTAGTACCTGGTCCAGCGTGTCGAACTCACTCGGCTTCGAGAGCTGGCTCAAATCGCCGGTGTGGAGGATGAAATCCGGTTTGTGGAGCATCGCATTGATTTTGTTGATTGCCGTCTGCAGAGTGGCCGTGACGTCCGGGTTGGCGGGCTTGTTGAAGCCGATATGGCTGTCGCTGATCTGTACAAAGCTGAAGTCCGCGCCTTTGCCGGCATCTTTGCCGTAGCCTTTGGCGAAGGCCTGCGACGCCGGAATGCCGCCGCTCATGGTCCAGACGAGCCCCGTACCTGCCCATGCCATGCACTTGAGGAACCCACGGCGATCGACACCATCGTTATTGAGGTCTTGCAAGTTTTGGTCGATAAGATCTTTGTTCTTGTCCGTCATCTCGCCTCCCGTTTTTTGTGCCGTTCGCAGTTGATAACTGGACTGACTCGGTTTTATTCCCAGAAACTCGAAGGGGAACGTAGGATGAGCAGAATGTCCGACGAAAGGAACATTTACTCCGCCTACGCTCCCGAGTTACTGCACCCGATGCTTCCTCGCGCTTTGCCGTTTCCGCTGTTACTCCTAAGACGACGTTGAGCGCGGGGTTGCCCTGTCCTTGTATGTATTCCTGAGTTGGATCTCGTCGGAGCACCTTAACCGGGGAGACTCACCCCGCTCAGAAAGCCGCCCAAGTGCCCTGTCAAAGCGACGAGGCCGACCGCCAGAAGTTCAACGGCGAGACGGTGGCTTGGCAGGTCAACTGACCGTCGTCGCGCCCGAAAATGCACCCACCACACCAGCCAGATCATCACCGTCGAAACACAGGCCAGAACCAAGTGCAGCAATAGAATGCCCTTTAGTTTCTGCCCCTCAAGTTGGAATTGCCACGCGAGTAGCCCGGTGACGAGAACCGGAACAGTCGAAATTGCCGCCCCTAGCAAGTTGTAGTACGCTGCCATCGCCAAGCCGCGTTGCTTCGACCATTGCGCGATAAAGTCGAACGCCACCGCTGCGATGAACAGGGCGATTGGAAAGTGGATCAGCACCACATGTTGCGCGTGCTTCGCTAAAAGCGCCGTCTTGAGATCAAAAGGATTCACCATCACCGTACCCCATCTGAGATTTGGTCGGAGATTGCAAAAGGTCCTCTGCTGTTCATCATCCGTCTCCTGTAAAACAACCTTCCACATGGATAACGGACTTTCTAACGCTTTATTCCGCGTGGGTCTTGGGGGAGTCAGCAGGACGGCTGCGCGACTTCCGCAGATTGACCGACCCTGTGAAATACGACAGAACGGCTACGGTACAAACTTATAACCCAGGCAGTGTACTGTGAGAAAGTGTGATGGCCGTGAAGGATCGCTTTCCAGTTTCTGTCGTAACCTCAGGATGTGGTTGTCCACCGTTCGGGTACACGGGTAGTTCTGGTAACCCCAAACTTCATTGAGAAGTTCATCCCGGGAGATCACACGGTGGGCGTTCTTTGCCAGGAACTCCAATGTCTTAAATTCTTTTGGGGTAACTAAGATCTTCTCACCACCACGCGTGATCTCGGTCTTGGAAAAATCCACCATTACGTCCGCAAAGACATACACGTCTGCGTCCTCCGGACCAAAGCGAGATGCACGTCTGATTAACGCGCGCAGACGCGCAACAAGTTCCCTCGGGCTGAACGGTATGGTCACGTAATCGTCGGCACCCATTTCCAGAAGAAGAACCTTGTCCGCAACCTTTGAGCTCCCGCTAAGAATTACAAGCGGCAAATCAGGAATCAAATTCGCAATTTTCTTGCAAAGATCGTACCCGGAGGATCCTGTACGCGGTAGATCGAGGATCACTGCGGCTGGCACGCCTTGGCTAAGTCTCTCCAGACCAGAAACGGCATCGGGGACGACCTCGACCTCATACCCTTCCGAGGAGAAAAGCCGAAGCAGAATCTTCCGCAAAGCACCATCGTCCTCGACGATCAAAATGCGCTCCATTGCCGCCGGTCGGAGTTCGGATATTGGAGTGTTCAAGCTTGCTGCCAAGGTCGCGGTTGCCATAGCTTTTCCTCTTTCTGCGGGATCGCTGCTTGATTCACGCTTGAGGTGTTACTGCGCCGCTTCGCGCTGTTCCACGGTAGCTCACCCAGGATCTGCGTGGCGGGAGGAGCGAAATTAGTGAGATTGAGCACAACTGCAGACTCAAAGCCCACGAGGGGTGACCCAAGTCGGAAGCGTGCACGATTAATGGCGGAAGCGAAGTGTAATTCGCCTAGAACAAGAAAGGGTTTTACACACGGCGGGACGGGAATAGGTTGCGAAATCAGGGATTGAGCTACCTGGGAATTATTGCCGGTGAAGTCGCCATGTCTCAACATGTAAGGCCTTTGGCTCCCCTAGAGTATCGCTGCGCTTGATGCAGGCTGCGGACTGAACCCCTCAACCACTTGGTTCCTCTGTGCATTTCCAAGTTGGTCACGATGCTTCCCGAAGTACTGGCTTAACAGTTCGCGAAGCTGCAGCCGAGCTCGCCATAACCGTGCCTTCACCGCGGTATGACTCAGGTTCAACACTGCTGCAGTCTGATCTATTGATAGCGCTTCAATATCCCGTAGTACAAAGACCGTCCGCAAGATCTGCGGCAACTCTTCCAAGGTCTTGATTAGGATGTGCCGTAATTCAGACGCCCGGTAGAGTTCTTCAGGATTGGGAGACCAGTCGGCCAGGTCCACTGGAAGCATCTCTCCACCGGCCTGAAAATCCTCGTCCATGGACACCTCTCTTACGTTGCGTTGCCTTCGCAGCTTCGTCAGCGACTGATTTAGCGTGATGCGAATCAGCCAGGTAGAGAATTGGGAATGCTCTCGGAATTGACCGAGGTTTTGGAAGGCCTTCAAGAAAGCTTCTTGAACGGCGTCCTGGGAATCTTCCCTATTACGCGTAACGCTTAGAGCGATTCGGAGAAGTTTGCAATCATATCGCTCTACCAGCTGCTCGAAAGCAGAGATATCTCCATTCTGGGTAGCATGGACAAGATCCAGATCGTCGCTGGCAGTCATATTCATTTAATTGCTCCCTCCGGAATGGTGGCACGGTGGAACGCCCCTCTTACATTCCCTTGTGTGACGCTAGATTTCGTCAGATGATGCCCTATCTTTGAGTTGCTCGGCCATAAACGGGTTTGTGTGGATGAGTCCGACACCGCGACTCCGCAGTTCTTTTAAGAGTACGATTCCCGCTCCGTCGGCGAATGAAACGTCCGCCAGATCGAGAGACAACTGAACCGCATCCGGGACAGTATGCACATCGCATGTTCTGCGGAGCTCATCGACCGAGGTACCCGTTACCCGACCTTCGACCCGAAGGGTTACCGCGCTTCTTGACGATTCGACAACCGTAACCCTCAACATCGCTGTTCACTTAATCTCCACTGGGCTTGATAAGGCAATTGAAATGCCCTTCAAGAAATGGGTCAGCTATGAAGCCTCTAGCGGACTGAGGGAGATCAAGACGAGCCAATAGTTATCGGGAATCAATCAGTTGACGCTGTTCTTTCGCCGTCCGGTTCCTGGGATGGGCAGAATCGCTGTCTCGTGAGAGGATGGAAGTGAAGGCGAACCACCGCATACGGTAATCACGCTCAAGTTGGTGTAGAGAAACTACGATGGGCGGTGACGAGATCCCTTGATGCCGAGCTTATCCATCCGATGGCGAAGCGTATTTGGATGGAGGTTCAAGATCCTCGCCGCACCTTTTGGGCCATCCACCACTCCACCGGTATGCTGAAGGGCGGCGAGGATGTGGCTTCGGTCGACCTCGTCCAGCGTTGGTATTAGTTTTGGAGACTCGAGGTCAGCCGGCCGACGCTCGGAACCTTCCGTATCAGATATCTTCATGCCTTTCGTCGAGGCGGCGACCGGCATAAGGTCCCGGTCCAACCGGAGGGTTGGATCCACCGATAAGACAACCGCGCGCTCGATAACGTTCTGCAGCTCACGAATGTTTCCGGGCCATGGATAGTTTACCAAGTTCTCCATCGATTCCCGTGAAACGCCATCGATCTTCTTGCCCAACCGCTTGGAGAACCGGGCTATACAGAAAGCCACCAGCTGTGGAATATCGGATCGGCGTTCTCGCAAAGGGGGAAGCTCGACGGGAAAAACGTTGAGGCGGTAGAAGAGGTCTGAGCGAAAGCGGCCCGCCTGCACTGCTTCACTGAGGTTGCGGTTGGTGGCGGCAATCACGCGCACATCCACACGCAAAGAGCGGCTGCTCCCTACCGGCTCAAACTCCTGTTCTTGCAAAACGCGGAGCAGCTTCACTTGCGTCTCCAGGGACAGCTCCCCGATTTCATCCAGAAAGATCGTGCCGCCGTGAGCCAGCTCGAAGCGGCCGATGCGCCTCTCAAGTGCCCCCGTGAAGGCCCCTTTAGTATGACCAAAGAGTTCGCTCTCCACCAGACCGGCCGAGATGGCGCTGCAGTTCACGTTCACCAGGGCACGCCCGTTGCGGGTGCTGCGGCTGTGGATCGCGCGCGCCACGAGTTCCTTCCCCGTCCCCGTTTCCCCGTAGATCAGCACGGTTGAATCTGTAGGAGCGACTTGGTCGACGGTGTGGAGCACCTTGAGCAGCGCCGGACTATTGCCCACGATTTCCTCGAAGTTGTGCTCCGTGTGCAGTTCCTCCCGGAGATAAACGTTTTCCTTCTCCAACCTAGCCTTCAGGCTGTCAATTTCCTGGTAAGACTGCATATTCTGAATCGCCAATGCGACCTGATTCGCCACTTCCTTCAAGAACACGGCGTCCTCATCCGAATACTGATTCTTTTGCTGGCTCACAAGGCTGAGCAGTCCGATACACTCTCCCTGAAGAGCCAGGGGTACGACGCACATCGCCCGGATACCCTCTGCGGCAAGGCGGCGCTCATTGGCATATTCCTGCTCTTTTTCAAGATCGCGGCGCACGAGAGGTCGCAGATGTTCGAACACCCAACTGCCACAGGTCTCGTCGCGGCTAAACTCCAGCCCCGTCTGAAAGTAGTCCGAGTGCAGCTCTCCCTCCACGGCGAGGAAACGGAATGAGTCTCTCTCCGGCTGATAAAGGGTAATCGCGCATCGGTCAAATGGGAAGACAGGATGCAAAGCCTCGGAAATTGAGTGCAGGAGAGCTTGCTGGGTCAGATTCGTGATAATGGCATTGTTGATCTGAAGCAGGATGCGGTTCTTCTCTTCACTTTTACGCAGTGCCGCTTCCGCCTGTTTCCGCTGCGTGATGTCCTCGGAAAGCGCCATGATAAATCGCGGCACGCTTTCAGTACCCGGAACCAAAGAAACGTTGTTGCTGACCCACCGCAGGGTGCCATCTTTGCGTCGATATTGTTTCTCGATCTGAAACTGTTGTCGCTTTCCCTCGAACAGCTCGCTGATCAAATCCCAGTTGGCGTCGCGATAATCCTCTTCGGTGATCTCCAGAAAAGTGACCTTGTGGAGTTCCTCTTCCGTATAGCCCAACATTTCCTCGTAGGCGCGATTCACCGCCAGGAAGCGTCCGTTGAGATCTGTAAGCGCCACTCCGATGGCCGAATTCTCATACACGGACCGCCACCGCTCCTCGCTCTTCCGCAGCGCCGCTTCCGCCTGTTTCCGATCCGTGATATCGATGAACGTTATCACCGCGCCTAGGGTTCTACCTTCCCGAACGACAGGATGAGACCAATACTCTACGGGAAAGCTCGTGCCATCCCTTCTCCAATAAACCTCATCGTCTCGGTGGACGCTCTCGCCTTTTTGAAAGCCTATATAAATGGGGCATTCTTCAAGTGGATATGGAGTGCCGTCTTTTCGGGTATGGTGCTCCAGCGCATGCATGTTTTTCCCGATTAATTCCGCAGGATCGTCGTACCCGAGTATGCGCGCTGCCGAAGGATTTGAGAAAAGACAAGTACCTTCTGGATCGCAGCCACAGATCGCTTCCGTGGCAGAATCGAGGATTAAGCGGATTAGCTCCTCGCTATTGTGCAGAGCATCTTCCGCTTGTCTTCGCATCGCGCTGTCTTGAGAACGCGGCATGGTGGGACTGTGGCTACTCCGGTTAGATGTGGATGCACACCCGTTCGGGTACAGGGTTAGTTCTGCTAACCCCAAACTTCATTGAGTGGTTCATCCCGCGAGATCACGCGTTTGGCGTTCTTTGGCAAGAACTCCAGTGTCTTGAATCCCTTTGCGGTGACCATGATCTCGGAAAAATACACCACTGCTTATTCCATGCGCCGCTTGTAGCCAGCGTCTCACCGAGCACATAAGCACATAAAGGATACATGAGGACTTCGTAAAAGTGCCATCAAGGGAAATCCTTGGTAGTGGGCCACTTGGATTTCAAGGTAGCCCACTACCCAAATCCCTGACACAGCGCATGAATGTTTTGATTGCTTTGGCGCACCCCCGAGTTCCGAAACGGCATATGGCAGGAAGCCAGGGGATGCACCTGATTTGTTTGGGTAGTTTGCTCCTGAGGCGCTTTGATCGTGCGGCCTGTTTTTGCCTGGCCTAGCGGACGCTGGATGGACTTTACAGAATGCAGACGTCTTCGTCCTAGTCTGGCTCGTTCCGATTTTCGGCACAAGGACTTCCGAGAGGACCTACAACTGCATCGCCGCCTCAGATCCGGATTCTCTGAACAGACTCTACTCTACCCATGTATGGAGATCTCGCTTGATAAGATCCGACAGCCGAGCAACATCTTCACGGTAGTAATTACTCAACTCAGCCCGATCGGCAGAATCTAATTCCGCTTTTTGTGGAGTCTCAAAAACAAGGTTCTGAACAAATGGGATAAGATTCTTCGGGATAGCATTCTTCAACGGAGACCAAACCCCGCACTTCTTGAGCATGAAGCTGACCCACTTAAACCTCGGCCAGGAGGCCTGCAGATATTTCTCAGATACGTCCGGGGAAAATTGTGAGTCGACCCTGAGAAAGTAGAAAATGTCCGTCAGGGTGCGGGTCGTCGTCTGCTTATATTCCTCGTACAAATAAATTCGCAGGTTTTCTGCAGTGAAACGTTCTGTATACCGCTTTACCTGCTCATAGTAGAGGCCGAACTCAAGAAATGGGTTCAGCAATTCGAATTGATCGGATTTATTGTTCAGACTTTTTCGAACTTGTTCTCGAAATGATTTTCCAATGAGCCCACTCGTCACCGCTTGCTTATATTGCGAAACTGCACGCTCAACGGGGTTTCGGAGCACCATAATGATCTTGGCGTTGGGAGTAGTCAACGCGATCTTTTGAGCGGCGGTTTTTGACCAGAGGTAGCAGACACTAGCTTCGCCAATCGCTTTCTCGCCGTTCACATTCTCAAAGAGCTTCAAATAGTCCGACCAGTTCGAGACGATTCCGCCGAACCTCTTCTCGTGCATCGGACCACGGAGATATAGCTGTAAGGCGTCGTGTTCTCGCTGCGCCCAATCTTTCCACTGCGCGCTGATGTTGCCGAGCCGAATCTCTTCCGCGAAATAATTAGGCTCTTTAACCGGACTCATGTAAACGTCCGGATGCTGCTCTAAATAGTGATAGAGTGAGGTAGTGCCTGCCTTCGGCGCTCCCACAATGAAAAAATTCGGTAGAGCGGGCGCGACACCCATGTTAATGCCTTAAGAACCGGTCTTGGATTCCATCTTCTTGAATTCGTAAACCTGAATCGCTGGAACATGGCAGGCGGTCTCAAACATGTCACCCCTTCCCGCATAGAGAAAGATCGGACGCTCCGGCTCTGCAAAGAACAGATCGTGCTTCCTAAGGAATGAAAACCCACTCGACCGAAAACATGACGTGAGACTTTCGGCAGAGCGGATCACAGTTTCGATCTGCACGGCGCTCTGTACGTCACGGAAACCTGGCCGCCAACCTTGTGCGCAGGCTTCCGGATGCATTTCACTGATCAAGAGTCGGCCTGCCGATTTCGTCGTTCGCGCCAGTTCCTGGACGAGCACTTCCAGATCCTTAATGTGATTGACGGCAAAGGAAGAGAGAACCAAATCAAATGCCGAAGCTTGAAAGGGAAGTTGCGCAGCGTCGGCGAGCACGAGGCGGTCACGGACTGCGGTTCTTCTTCGGGCAACGCTGAGCATGGCTGCCGAAAGATCGATTCCAACCACAGATCTGGCACCCCGAGCCAAAAGACGGGCGAGCCATCGTCCCGTACCACACCCCACGTCAAGAACGTTCCTCCCGACCACATCCGGAAGGATGCTCATGAGATGACGTTCCTCCAATGCCAAAAGTGGGTTAGGAGATTCGTCATATATGGGGGCCCAGCGCTCGTAGCCCTCGTGCACGGACACGCACGCGCCCTCGGACCGAGCAGGAAGGGATACTTTCGCGTCATCGCTAATCGGACGCATCTGCTGCTTCGAGCTTGCCAAACTGCTCACAAGCTCTCCGCTTTTGGTTTCCGCAACGCGATCATGCGCTGAGTCCACTTCAGTTCCATCGGAGCAGAATAAATTCCAAGGCGATACCTCCAGCTACTGAGCGTCTTCAGCGCTAACCGTCCCCAGCCTGGGAGTCGGATATCCTGTGCCGTGGGCCAGCGAGAAGACACTACCAGTTCAAAGTTGTCGATTAACTGTTTTGTCCTGGGCCGCAGCCAGGGAGTTCTCGGATCCTTCTGAGTTGCGAAACGCTGCCAGGGCTCGGTCGCCCACTCGTCTGGGGTCTCGGGAAACTTGAATTCGTTCTCCACTCCGCCGTACATTTGAGCGCGCTGAGGCACAGGGGTATAGTGCTCGACGACAATTTCGGAATCCGGATTGAGCCGCTTCAGCTGACGAATAAATTCGATGCAATCCCGCGTGTCTCCCTCGGGGTCCTGCGGATTCCCGAAAATAATGGAAAATTCTGGAATAATTCCAAAACGGCGGATGCGCGATGCCAGAGCTAAGGTATCTTCTGCTCGAAGATCTTTATTCATCTCCTTCAGAACTTTGTTAGAACCCGATTCGGCGCCGAAGAAGATCATGGCACAGCCGGCGCGCCGGATGGCCTCGAAGGTTGCGTCCGAGTATCGCATCATGATGTCCGTTCTGGCTTCGCACCACCAGCGCATATTAAGCGGAGCGATTCGGTCGGCCAGTTCTCGCGCATGATCCTCCCGCAGAAAGAAATTGTTGTCATAGAACTGAACCGCATCAACTCCATAGGTGCGCGCCAAGTGCCGAAGAATTTGTTCCGTCCGAGCAGGGCCCTCCAGCTTCTCGCGACTGCCAGAGAAATTCACGACACCGCAGAAATTACAGCGAAACGGACAGCCGATGCTTGCCTGATGCACTGCGGTCCTGCGGCCTAGAAATGTGGGAAGCACGTATTTCTCGGCAGGGATGCGGTGATAGGGATACCAGGGAAAAGCCTCAAGCTTGCTCAAGGGGCGTTCCGGATTATTCTTTTGCACGCCATCTGAGTCCTTATAGGAAAGTCCTAGAATACTTTTGAGCTCCCGCTTTCCCCTGATGGCTTCGAGCAGTTCCAAAAATGTTTGTTCTCCCTGGCCGCGCACGGCAAAATCGACGTATGGCGCATTCAGAGCTGCCTGCGTGTAGTTCGATGCAAAATATCCGCCCCAAACGATCGGCACCGTAGGGAAGCAGCGACGGACCTCACGGCAGCTTGCAACCGCACCTACTGTCTGCGGACCAGGCATCACGGTGACAGCGAGAAGTTCCACCCGTTGTTCGCGCAGAAGAGCGAGCAGAGTCTCAGTAGGATGAGGATCGAGGTTGCCGTCGACGATTGCAAATTCCTCGCTTCCTTCGAGAACAGCTGCAATGGCTAGGACCGACAGAGGAAAGCGCCGGTTGCGAGGCTTGGTTGCTTTCGGGTTGTAGAGAACGATCATGGACGCTGTTTCTTTGGCTTGGATTGGCGCTTTTCCAGGCGCGATCGAACGACTAATCTTGCTGACTTTAGCTGCAGCTTGTAGCCGTCTCTGGACCCATGCTCTTCGCGTCGACGCTGGGCTTCGGCAGCTTCACGATGTTTTTCAGCTGGCGGTTCAGCCAAAGTTCGATCGGGAAACTGTAGAAGTCGTAGTTCAGTCGCATGCGCGCCGGATAGGCGGTCAGATGTTGGATAGCCTTTGCGAATCGGCCCGGGCCGTTTGCCGCGATCGGAGCCCGGTCGAATGCAATCCGCAAATAGTCCCGCATGGTCTGCACACGCTGATGAGCTTTGCCATTAAGCCAGGGCAGCACAGTGTACCTCGGGAAATAATTCACCCAGTCTTCGAGCGTCTTAGGCACGTCGATGCCCAGTGTCGCAGCCTGACGGAAAATGGGAGAGCCCGGATAAGGTGTAAAAATGTTGGTCCAGAATTCGGCTCCCGGGAATTTTTGACAGATATCCATCATGAAATTGACAGTCTCACGCCGTTCCTTATCCCCCTCTCCGGGATAGCCGAAAATGATATTGAAGGATGGAATGACGCCGGCCTTAACGCAGCGTTCAGTCGATTCGTAGATGTCCCCCAACACCTGAAAATCCTTATTCATGAGCTTCATCACAGTGGGAGAAGCGGTCTCGATACCCTGGCAGATCTGGTGCAAGCCGGAGCGGCGGAGCAAGGTCAGTTCCGCCACGCTGAGACGCGCGGTCAGATTCGTCGTCGCCTGCACGCTCCATTTGAAACTTCCGCCTTTCCGAATCAGTTCCTCTGCGATTTGGAGCGAGCGCGGAAGGTCAACCAAAAAGTTATCGTCCGCCATCCACAGCAATTCAAGGCGGTAGCGGCGAGTGAGGTCGATGGTCTCTTCTACCACTTGCTCGACCGGCAGGGCATTCCATTTGCGGCCGTAGACTCCCGCGTTGGTACAGTACGAGCAGTTAAACGGACAAGCCAGACTTGAAACGTACATCGTCCACCGACGCCCGCAGACTCGTTCGTAGGCATCGAAGTCAGCCAGTTGATAGGCTTTGGCCGGCATCTTGTCGAGAGTTTTCAAGGGACGTTCCGGAGTAAGGTGCAGTTGGCCGTCGCGCTTAAATCCGACCCCAAGCACTTTGTCCAGTTCACCTCCATCCTGAAGACATCGGACGACTTCGAGCATGCTGTCCTCACCCTGAGCGCGGATGATGATATCAACGTAGGGAGCTTCGAGCGTCTGGCCTGGCAGTAGCGATGGATGCCAGCCCCCGAGAATGACGGGAAAATCCGGATCCCATTTTTTTACCGCCTTGGCAATTTCGACGGTATCGCGGATCATCGGGCCGGTTACGACCGAAATGCCAAGACATAGTGCGTCCCGCACTTCCTCCAGTATCCGCTTCTTGTAATTTGGAGTGATGGTGGAGTCGATGATCTTAACTTCGTATCCAGCATTTATCAGGGGCGTTGAAATCGCCAGGATTCCCAACGGTGCCGTCGCTTCGATGCTGGAAAATGAGGGAACAAAAAAAACGATCTTCTTGGAAGACTTCACGCGACTACCTCTCGGTCTTTATGCACTTCATGACCATTCGGTTCTAGCAAATACGTTCATGGTCCCTTGAAACAAGAGTCGATCAAAATACAGACCGTAAGGATAAAAACCTACCAGCGCGGAACGTCACGATTGTCGCCATCTTGTCAACGTTTTGTAAAAACCGCAGGCCACCCACCTAAGAGGTTTCGGTTAACGATCCAGAAGTGACAAAAAGTTGACAACTCAATGACAAACGCGAACTGGTGCAAGGAGAAAATCCCTTGTTGACCAGAGGCGTGGCGCCACGACGCGCGAGGAATACGGCGATTCGCATGCCGCCCCGGACTTATGGCAGCAGCGGGGCGAGAAGGTTGAGACGCGAGGATAAGTGAAAAAAAAGGTCGTTCTCTTCTATCCACCGTATGATGGCCCTCCTCTCAGCGCACCTCTTTGTCTGCTCGCTCTAGCTTCTCCACTTCTGCAAGCTGGATTTGAAGTCAAATTAGTGGACAACCTGACATCACCCGATTTCGAAAACGAAATTCTTCGAGAGGCGCAGGATGCCCTGTGCCTCGGTATTTCGGTTCTTACTGGTCCTATGATCGGGTCAGCGGTCCGAATTGCGAAGAAAGTGAAAAAGCTGCGTCCCGGCTTGCCTATCATTTTCGGAGGTTGGCACCCCAGTCTTGTTACTGGGCAGACGTTAAAGCCCGACTTTGTGGACGCAATCGTGCGAGCCCAGGGCGAATTAACCTTGCTTGAGTTCGCGCAGCGAGTCGCCGAGGGGCAAGACTGGCATGGAGTAAAGGGACTCTCGTTTAAGGATGGCAGCGGGATTCATCATGAGCCTGATCGGCCGGTGGCTAACATCAACGATCTGCCGGCGCCCGCATATCACCTCGGCAACTTTGAGGCCTACGCCGCGGCTGGAGGCACCCGCCAGCTAGGCTATGCCAGTAGCCTGGGTTGTCCCTATGCCTGCAACTATTGCACCGACATGATTTTCTATAAGCGCCGTTTTAACGCCTATCGCGCGGAGCGCGTTGTCGATGATCTGGCCGAACTTGTCAGCCGCTACGGAATTGAACAAGTGGCGCTTCTCGATTCCAATTTTCTCGTGGATATCAAACGCGCGTTGGCCATCGCCCGTGGAATTGTTTCCAGCGGTGTTCATTTTCGCTGGGATTTCCAGGCTTCCACGGATTTCATATGGAAGATGAGCGACGACGATGTCCGCCTTCTCGGCGAGAGCGGCGTAAGCCACATGGGTTTTGGCACCGAGTCAGCCTCTAAAGACGTTCTCAAGTTGATGAATAAGCATCACCAGCGCGTCGAGCAGATGGTTGAAACCGCACGGAAAGCGGAATTAGCCGGAATTCATGTGACCTTCAATATTATTCTCGGCTATCCCGGCGAGACGGAGGCGGATCGTCAGCAAACCTTCAGCATCATGAGCGACATTGCGCGGGAGTATTGGAATGTAAGCTTCTCTCCCAACGTTTTTACACCTTACCCGGGAATTCCGATCTGGCCTCAGCTGAAGGATCTCGGTGTGCGCGAACCGCAGAATTTAGAAGAATGGGAAAATCTGGCGCTGGGTCACAACGTCCTCCCCTGGCTCCAAGGGGAGGAATTGTACCGGCTGCGGCGCAGCCTGGAATACTTCCTGCTCAACAACCAGATTCGCAAGGCGACCCGGAAACATGCCTGGTTGAGACGTGGTTTCCGACGTGCTCTTGGTGTGCCTATTCGTTGGCGAATCGGCAGCAACCGGTACTCGTTTCCCTGGGAGTTGTGGGTTTCACGCGCTGTCGAAAAAGTTGTAACGCGGCGATCTCTTTTGACGGGCAAGAAATTAAGTGAACGGATGCAAGAAGTGTGTTGAGTTCACAGATAAAACTAGCGAGGCGCGATTGGCGTGGTTGACGTCCTATTAACCCACTCGTATCACCTGTACTTCGACCGCAAACAAACGCGGAAGATGCAGCCGTACCCGCCTCTGGGCACGCTGTACGCGGCCGCTCTTTTGCGTAGTGCAGGTATTTCGGTCGCATTGTTTGACACCATGTTGAGCAACCCAGAAGAAAATTTTCAGGCAGCGCTGGAGCAGCATCGCCCCAAGATCGTCGCCGTGTACGAGGATAACTTCAACTTCCTTTCCAAGATGTGCCTCAGTCGTATGCGGACGGTAGCCTTTGGCATACTCGAAGACTCGCAGCGGGCGGGATGCACCATGCTCGTCAATGGTTCCGACGCCTCCGACCATGCTTCCGACTACCTGCAAGAAGGTTTTCGTTGCGTACTCATGGGAGAGGCGGAATGGACTCTTCTGGAATTAGTTCAACATCTTCTGCGAAATGGCGACTCTGACGTTTCACATATTGCCGGAATTACTTACCTGCATCCCGAAACCGCAGAACCGGTGCAGACGCCCCAGCGTGCCTTGATGCGTGATCTGAATCTGTTGCCGATGCCGGCGCGAGATCTGGTTGACGTTAAAAAATACGCAAGCGTCTGGAAGTCGGCGCATGGGTTTTTCTCATTGAACATCGTTTCGAGCCGCGGTTGTCCTTACCGCTGCAATTGGTGCGCGAAACCCATCTATGGTGACCACTTCTCCCTTCGATCGCCACTCAGTGTCGCCGAAGAGATGCGGGAGCTAAAGAAGGATTACGGAGCGGAACATTTATGGTTTGCCGATGACATCTTCGGACTCAAGCCAAAGTGGGTTTGCCAACTTGCTTCCGAAGTAGAACGGTTGGATGCCGCGATCCCTTTCAAGATGCAGTCGCGTGTCGATCTGATGACTCCGGAGGCTGTCCGTGCACTGCAGAGAGCCGGCTGCGCGGAGGTGTGGATGGGGGTCGAGTCAGGATCCCAGAAGATTCTATCGGCGATGGACAAGGGAACGCGTGTCGATCAAATTGCGGTCGCACGTGAAAATTTGAGAGCGGCCGGCATCCGGGCTTGCTACTTCCTGCAATTTGGATATCCCGGCGAGAACTGGCAGGACATTCAGAAAACCGTTGCCTTGGTCGAGGAGACTCGCCCCGACGATATAGGCGTTTCCGTATCTTATCCGTTACCGGGAACCAGATTCTTCGATCGAGTACGCGCCCAGTTGGGCGAGAAAACAAACTGGTCTGACAGTGGAGATCTTTCCATGATGTTTCGGGGCGCGTATACCGACGAATTCTATCGCGCCTTGCATGATGCCCTGCACGCGCAGGTCGATACCTGGCACTCTGCGGATAATGGTGGGATCGCGTCCAACCAAGATCACGGGCGCGGTGCGTCCAGGTTAGGTGAAATGTGGACGCAGGTGATGCAACTGGAGAAGAGCTGCCGGAACTCGCATCCCACAATGTTGGAAGAATTGTCGGCAGAGTCACTTGTGCAATTGCAACCTGCTCCAGGTCTTGCGCAGAGCTGTTCAGCGAATGATCATTCGGGTGGCGACTAATCAGGACCTCGGCATGGACTTACTGCTTACTCACGGCTATTTCTTGTACGAAGATCCGAAGGAGCTTCAGATCATGAAGCCCTATCCTCCTTTGGGTATTCTCTACATTTGCGCGCACTTACGCCGTAAGGGCGTGCAGGTTCAAGTTTTCGATTCCACATTTTCCTACCGGCAGCAATTGTTTGATGTCATTCGGAAGGGACCTCCGTCGGTACTGGGCGTATATGCAAACCTGATGACGCGTCCCAACGTGGTTGAAATTCTCCGCTGCGCTAGAGACGCGGGTTGGCAAACGATTGTCGGCGGTCCGGAACCGGCTGCATACATCGAAGAGTATCTCGATGCTGGCGCAGATTTTGTAGTCATTGGAGAAGGCGAGATTACCCTGGAAGAGCTGCTCCCTGTGCTGCATGGAGAATCGCATCAGCCTCTGGAAGAGATCGCAGGAATCGCCTTCCGCTCGCCGAGCGGCAACATCGTTCAGACACGGTCACGGGAGCAAATTCGTGACGTCAATGGACAGCCTTGGCCGGCGCGCGAAGCCATCGACATGGACCGCTACGTTTCTGTCTGGCGCGAACATCATGGCACTGGAGCCGTGTCATTAATCACGGCCCGAGGCTGTCCGTATCACTGCAAGTGGTGCAGCCATCAGGTGTTTGGCAAAACTCACCGCCGCAGGACGCCGGCATCTGTGGCCGATGAACTCGCCTGGCTTATCGGAAGATATCACCCCGACCTGGCGTGGATGGCGGATGATGTCTTCACGATTCATCACGGCTGGCTTTTCCAATACGCTTCAGAGTTAAAGCAGCGCGGCCTCAAACTGCCGTTCGAATGCATCTCTCGCGCTGACCGTTTGAATCCCCAGGTCGTCCAGACGCTTGCCGAGATGGGCTGCTTTCGCGTGTGGATCGGTTCGGAAAGTGGCTCTCAGCGAATTCTCGATGCGATGGAGCGCGGTGTGACAGTCGATGAGGTTCAGGCTGCGGTCAGTCTTTGTCGATCAAATGGGATTGAAACCGGAATGTTCTTAATGTGGGGATATGAAGGTGAGGAGCTCGACGATGTTGAGGCGACCATTCAACACGTAAAGAAGACTGATCCGGACATTTTCTTTACCACCATCTCGTATCCCATCCAAGGCACCGAGTATTCCTCACAGGTAGCGGGGCGAGTGGAACGTCTGAAAGCATGGAGCGTCAGTTCAGATAGGGATGTGCGCATTCGAGGGCGCCACTCGCGCCGCTTTTACGGCTTTGCCGACCAGTTGCTACGGAGCGAGGTTGAACTCGAGCATACGAGACGAAAGTCGGGCATTGAAGCTGCTGTGATTGCGGATTTGCAGAATAAAGTGGCAGACTTGCGTACTGGTTTGCACGCTTCCTCTGCGGAGGTGGAGGCGTGACCACAGCGCAAGTATCGTTGAACCAGAAACCTGAATATTCGTCTGCGTTTGACAACATCGCCGAACAATACGATTCTACGTTTACTTCGTCGACAATCGGCCGAATGCAGCGTGATTCGGTTTGGGATGAACTCAAGAAGAGCTTTCGTGCCGGAGATCGAATTCTCGATATTGGGTGCGGCACTGGAGTGGATGCGCGCTTTCTGGCCGAGCGTGGCATAGATGTCGTTGCCTGTGATAGTTCACCGCGTATGTTGAGCGTTGCCACGCGGAGAATTGCCGGCATCCCTCGATCGGCGGGATCGGTTCAATTGCACCTCCTGCCGGCTGAAGAGATTTCGGTCCTGTGCGACGACGGTCTTTTTGAGGGCGCGTTTTCAAATTTTGGTGTTGTGAACTGTGTCGAAGACCTCGCTAAACTGGCGAGCGATCTGGCCCAACTTCTCAAACCCGGCGCAACTCTGCTGCTATGCGTGATGGGTCCAGTATGCCTTTGGGAGACGGTGTGGTATGTCCTCCACGGAGAGTCCGCGAAAGCGCTCCGGCGTTTTGATCGTGCCGGCGTAGAGGCGCGGCTTGGCGGCAGCCCAGTAATAAAAGTTCACTATCCATCCGTGCGTTACATCCGGCGTGTGTTCGCTCCCGAAATTCGTCTCAAAACTATCCGGGGTATCGGAATTGCAGTGCCTCCCAGTTACCTTGAAGCTTGGGCGAACCGGTTTCCAAGTCTTGTCAGGCTAGCGGCGAATGCTGATCAAGTTCTGGGACGTTGTCCTGGAGTCCGCATGCTTGCTGATCACGTGTTATTGCAATTCGAGCGAAGGGGAGCATGAGAGATCTTGTGACTTTATCCACTCCAACTGTTTCCCTAGTATCTGCGGCGGATCATGCACCGGCTGCGCTAATCCAGCTGCAGTGCCCTGCCTGCCATCACGGGCCATGCAGGCCAGCTTTGCTCTCTCAGCCAAGTTGTCTTGCGTGTGGATATGTGTTTTCCGAATTTGACGGAATCTATAATGCGCTGCCGGCGGATCGGGAGTCGACTTTTCGCCAGTTTGTCCACGATTACGAATCTGTGCGAGCCAAAGAGGGCCGTGGCTCTAGTTCCGACAACTATTATTTGGCGCTTCCGTTCAAGGATCTCACAGGCCGCAACGTGTGGCAGTGGCACGTTCGAGCTCGTACGTTTCGCTTCATGGAGAAGCGTCTACTGGCGAACATCGAACGTTCCTATCCGCAGGGTTGTGACGTCCTTGACGTTGGAGCGGGCAATGGCTGGCTGTCTTACCGGCTCGGACGGCGTGGTCACCGCCCGGTGGCTGTCGACTTGCTCGTCAATGACGCTGACGGACTGGGCGCTGCCCGGCATTATTTCCAGGTTGCACCCCCATTCCTGCGCTTCAAGGCCGAAATGGATTGTCTTCCGTTCATGCCGGCGCAGTTCGATGTGGTGATTTTCAACGCTTCGCTTCACTACTCGGTGGACTATCGCACCACTCTTCAGGAAGCTCTCCGATGCTTGCGGCGAGGCGGGCACTTGATCATCGCGGACTCTCCATTCTATTGGAGCGAGGAGAGCGGTAAGAAAATGTTGCAGGAGAAGCGAGATGCTTTCAATCGGCAGTTTGGTTTCAGCTCCGACAGCATTCAAAGCCGCGAATATCTGACCCCAGATACGCTGAAGTATCTTTCGGCTCATCTGGCGCTCAAGTGGAACGTTTACAAGCCTTGGTACGGACTTAGCTGGGCGCTTCGCCCGATGAAAGCAAGTTTATTGCGGCGCAGGGAGCCGTCCAAGTTTTATCTGCTGCACGCGAGAGTGGAGAACTGAGATCATGTTTGTCTCCGCCAGTAGTAATGCTTTGAAGGGTCGGAGTGTGCGGACAATTCTTCGTGGCTGTGTTCGGGGATGACCACGCTAGTATCCATCTCGACGTTGGATCCGGCGGTCGACAGTGCGGACTTGGCTCTTCATCGTATTCGTACGATGCCGATTGTCGTTATTTCTCCCCATAATCAATGCGACTGTCGCTGTGTGATGTGTGACATCTGGAAGATTCGCGATGCGAAAGAGCTTTCTGTCGCGGATCTTGAGCGTTACATCACGTCATTTCGCGACCTTAACGTGCGTTGGGTGGTGTTCACGGGAGGAGAACCCCAGAAAAATAGCCGTCTTCCAATATTGGCCAGGATGCTTCGTGACGAAGGGATCCGGGTCACGCTGCTCACCGCTGGGCTGCTCCTCGATGCGCAAGCCGAAGCGATCGCCGCAACCGTGGATGACGTTATCGTTTCTCTGGACGGCCCTTCTTCTTTGCACAACCGAATCCGCCGTGTTCCGAGAGCGTTTGAGCGGCTTGAAGCTGGGGTACAGGAACTGCGGCGCTTGCGCCCGGACATTCCCGTAACCGGCAGGTGCACGGTTCAAAAGCTGAATCATCGCTCTCTGTGCGCTACCGTAGTTTCGGCCCGAGATATTGGTTTGAACTCCATCTCATTTCTTGCAGCCGATATCACTTCCTCCGCTTTCAATCATCACTCCGTCTCGTCAGCGGAGGGTCACGAGCAAATTGCGCTCAATGCTATCGAGGTAGAAGCGCTGGAGCAGGAGGTTCAGCGTTTGATCCGCGAGCACGCTGGCGATCTCAATTCTGGTTTCATCGCCGAGAGCCCCGCCAAGCTTGAGCGGATCGTGCGCCATTTTCGCGCCGGCCTTGGGCAACTGGAACCGGTCGCTCCGCGCTGCAATGCTCCGTGGGTTTCGGCCGTGGTAGAAGCTGGAGGGGACGTCCGGCCTTGTTTTTTTCACCATCCCTTGGGAAATACTCGGGACGGGACATTGCACGAAATCCTGAACAGCCCCCAGGCTCTGCAGTTTCGCAAATCTCTCGACATCGCAACTAATCCGATTTGCCGGCGGTGTGTGTGTTCTTTGTACCTGCCGAATGCGGAGATGTTGGATGCCGGCTCTACCGTTATGAATCGAGCCACGCGAAGGAGAGACGAACGGAATGACTGACTCAACTGCGGAAAGACTTGTAATTGGCACGAGCGAGTTTTCTGAACTGGCATGTTCCGCGGAAAGGCTGAGCGCACGCCCTGACCCGATTGGGTGTGATTTCAACCTGCCACTCAAGGGTGTTTTTCATCCGCTCGGATTCACGGTTGAAATTTCCACCAATTGCGCTGAGGTATTGGCGGCTGCGGAGGAGAATTGGAAATCATTCGAAAAGGTGTTTGCTGCGCCGCCGGTGCAGGTTCGCATCGCCATGATCGAGGGTCCAGTAAATGATTGCCCGCCTCCCCCCACCTGCCGGGGACAACGCAATCTAGTGATGTTCGTTGCCAGCCCTTATGATTTCGCGGTGTGTGACCTCACAACTGGATTCGCTTCCTGCTGGTTGTCAGCAAGCGCAGTGGAGAACAGTGCTTACCTGCGCTATCACTTTCTAGACGCTGCGGCGTTGCTTTTAATCGAGGCACTATATTTAACTCCAATCCATGCAGCCTGTGTCGCCTTTCAAGGCCGCGGCTTCCTGCTCTGTGGTGACTCTGGGGCAGGGAAGTCTACACTCTCATTTGCCTGTGCCCGCCGCGGGTGGACTTTCGTTTCAGATGATGCGAACTTCCTGGTGCGTGGGGGCAAACAGCGTGTGGTGGTCGGCAATCCTCATCACTTGCATTTTCGTGAATCGGCGACCGAGTTGTTTGGAGACCTGAGGTCTCACAGCCTCGCTCCTCGCATCAACGGAGAAATGGCGATTGAGTTGACCACGGCCAACATGCCGGAAATTCTTACGGATTCGCAGGCGCCAATCGACTTCCTGGTTTTTCTTAACCGGCAAACTTCGGGTCCCGCGAATCTGGAGTCTTTCTCGAGGGAGCGGGCGTCGCTGTGCCTGGAGCAGGTCATTTGCTATGGAGAGCAACACCTTCGCGATGCCCAGAAATCTTCATTGCGCGACCTTCTTCTCGCGCCGGTTCTGGAGTTGCGGTATAGCGATCTGGACTCCGCTGTAAGTTGCCTCGAAGGCTTGGTTCGTCGCGGCGAATGACCGACCGAAGCACAGTGTATTAACCAGCGAGTCCCAGAGGCTTGAAAAGAGCGAAACGACTTTACCTTTCCCTCCTTTGCATTCACACGCGAACGTTCTCCCGTCTTTCTTGACTGGCGGATCTAAGCCCTCAAGGACGCGTTCTTGAAGGCCGAGCGGGCCGAGAGTTACTTGAGGCTGAACCGTTCGGTTAAGCTGGCGCTCCCGCTTCCGTAACACATCTGGCCGACTCACATCGATCATCCAACCGTCGCCGACAACCGCGCCCCGCGAGTCGTTGTCTGCCTCTTGCAGGATTCATGGTCGCGTCGGAGCTTGCGCGCCGAACGCCTCGATACTCTCGACCTTGATTTTGTTTTTTTGCAGCGTTCCTTGCACGCGAACCGTTTGTCCCGCAAATGCCTCGGCTTTATCCTGATCGTCCAGTGCGTAGATCGTTTTCTTGCTCGCATCGAACAGCACATATTTGGCGCCGAGTTGCACACACTTCATGACGCAGGTCTTCTTGTCGCGTCCCATGCTCTTCATTTGGTCCATCATTTCATCGTGGGAGCCGTTTTTAGCGCAGAGTGAATCCATAATCTCGCCGGCGAATCCCTGTGCGTTGGCCGTACCGGATTGCGCCTTCGGCTGTGCACCCATGAGTGGCGCGGTGAGAAACAGTCCTAAACAAAGCGTAAGAATGATGCCTGAGTTTCTTTTCATTTTTCTAAGTCTCCATAGCGGCCGTTGAGCGGCCGCATTCAAATAACTTAATTGGCCCGGAAGGCCGGGTTGTCATACCGATGTCAAGACTTTGTAATTAGCTGTCATTTCAATACTCTGCCCGAAAAAAGTGACAACTTGTTTACATGATGCTGACAATCGACCCTCCAACGCGCATCTAGTCTTTTCTTAGTCTTCGAGGAAAAACTAATGCTCCGTAAGAATGTCGTCTGCTGGTTTGGATGCGCCATTTTCGGATTCGTCATCGTCTGCGGCATGCTTGCGTCAGGCCAAGCGTCTTCCAGTGGCAATGCGGTATCCGCGCCTGATCTGGGTATTTCTTTCGTGGAAGGCTCTTCGTCCCAAGTTATCGTCGAGCGCGATGGCACGAAATACATTGTTGACCTCGCCACCCACCAGATCCGTCTAGCCGACGCTGCTGGCCAAGTTGTTGTCGTCGCATCGAAGCAAACTGTGGCGGAACCCGCTCAGTCGGCCACCGAGAAGCCGGACCCCCCAAAGTCCCCTAAGAGCAAGGTCTATAAAGCCGGTGACGATCTTCTATTCAATGTCCCTACAGGCCGACGGGTCGACCGCCACAGCCTTACGATCAATTTCACTCACCGCTTTCCGTTCGAAGCAGCATTCACCGGACCTGGGCGCGGGGCTACGCTGTTGGGCCTCGACGACTTCTCAATTTCATCGCTCGGTTTGCGTTATGGGGTAACTTCGAAATTTTATGTCTTCGCCTATCGCTCTCCCAGCATCATTGGACGGCCTATCGAAATGATGGCAGCCTACAACTTTCTGGACGAACACGACGGCAATCCTCTGAACGCCGCAGTAAGATTCTCCGTGGATGGACAGAACGATTTCACCGCAAATTTCGCCGAGAACTTTGAGCTGATTCTCTCGCGTAGCGTGACTCGCCACGCGCAGTTGTACGCCGTGCCCACCTTCACGATTCACCAGCGGCCGCTGCTTTCCAATCCTGGAGGCTCGATCGCCGACGCCATGCCCGATCAGCCTTGCAGCGCGCCGCTGGCGGCAGGGATTGCCCCCTCGTTCCACGCGCGTCCGTGCGCTAATACGTTCTCTCTGGCCGCAGGGATCTCGGTCGATATCCGGCCCACCGTTGCGCTTGTTGCCGAAGCTACACCCACGCTGGTGAACGCCACCGAATTAGCCGTTCACCGCCCCGAGTTTGCCTTCGGCATCCAGAAAAAGATTTGGCGGCACGCTTTCACATTCGGACTGTCCAACGGACCCGGATCAATAGTCTCGCAGCGTGGGAGCACGCGCGCGACTTTCTTGCAGGATCCAAACTCTGATACACCGAGCGGGATGTTCGTCGGCTTCGATTTGACCCGGCAGTTGTTCTAGAGATGAGAAACGCGGAACAATGCCATCGAGATCGAACTGTTGCTTGGGGCAGGTACTCACGCCAGCTGTGTCTTTCCTCTAATCATGCTGCGCGCCGTCTAGCCTTTATCGTCATTACGGAGGACCCATGGGCAAGTTCGTTCTAGGCGTAATTGTCTGCCTTATAGTTTTAGTATTGGCCACACTCGGATCTGCCTTAATGGGTTTTTTCCCAACCAAAGCAAATGTCGCCCCGCCCGGACTGGAGAGCCGCATAGCTAACCAAGCGCTCGACGCCTCCATGGAGCGTCACGCTCCCCGCGTGAACAATCCGCTGACGCCTAGCGATCAGAGCCTAATCGACGGCATGAAGATCTACTACGTGAACTGCTCGCTCTGCCATGGTGGCCTTGATCGCAAGCCCGCTGCCTTGGCCAAGAACCTCTACCCGCCCGCTCCCAACCTCATTTCCGATCCGCCGGATGATCCCGAGTGGCACATCTTCTTTACGATCCGCACCGGCGTCCGTTACTCAGGCATGCCCGCATGGGACGGCGTTCTCCCCGAGCAGGATATGTGGAAGGTCACTTCGTTTCTCTCTCACGTGGATAAACTTCCCCCCGGGGTTCAGCAATACTGGCAGGATACCTTCAACGTTGCTCCAGCAACTGGTGGAGATGGGAAAGAGCACGACGAAAAGAAAGGTCACTAGACCGGCCCGACGAATCCGCGGAGCGAGCGTCGCGGCAAAGAGTTCACACCGTGCTCTGGCTCTGAATCGCGGCGCCAGAGATGGAGCAAGCGAGTTAGCTTCTTGCTGACCGCCACCAACAAAACCCATGCCAGAGCGTGGTCGGAAGAATCCGCAAGTGATATGTCACTCGAGTAAATAAATAAACAACGTACCGGCCGTACCTGTATGAAGGGGACTCCTGGGTTGGAGAGCTATTCGGCATTTTGCTGGCGATTGCAGCATCAACCGGCAAAACTCTCGGAATCAGCCGATCAAAAACGACCTTCCGCCTTTCGGCGGCCGTTCCCAGCAGACTACTATGCAGCCAAATGCGGTCCTTGTTCGGCCGTAACCATCCCATCGGAGAAGGACAAGTAGCAGGGGATTCGAACCAGCGCTGTGTACCGAGTGGAAGACGCGCGATTTCCGTCTCGATCGCTTCCGACAGATCACAATGAAACCAGGTCCTCGCCAGCAGGAAAGAAACTGATTCGAGCCGTCTCAGTTCACCGTCGTGCATCTCAGCCCAATTCTTCCAAAATTCCATGTTGCGCGAGTTCCTGTGCAGAAACCAGGCTAACTCGTACACTTGGGAGGTCACGATGCCAGTGCCGCGCAAAAGATCCCGAAGAAGATTCAGCGCCAGGTAGCCCAGGTTGTCAATCGAACAGAGAGCTGAATAGGTGATCTCTTCCAGCCTTCTTGCAACGCGTCTCTGCCAGAAATCGTTCATTGCTTCCGGACCACATCGTGCGGTCGCATGGTCCCAAAAGGAATGGTGGAGCTCGATGGCTAGTGGCATTTCAGGATCGTAAGCATTTCCGTGCCACTGCCACGCCGTTTTTCGGCGCAGGGGGGGCAGATGTTCGCAAATGTCATCTACTCGGTGCTGAGCTCTGAAGCCGAGAGCGGAGAGCGCGTCACGAGCACGAAAAACAGTTTCCGGAGGACAGAACAAATCAATGTCGGACTGAATCCGATGGCGAGGATCCCGCGCATATTCCGGCGTCTTGGCAAAACCTTTCAGAACCAGATGGTCGACATGCGCCTCTGTCAAAGCTCGAGCTATTTCGGCGTAAGTGTTTTTGATCATCTGAAAGCGCTGCGCATTGTCGGCAAGATTTCGTTCCACCCTCGCGCGCACCCAACTGGGACAAAACTTGTTGCAAGCCTCAACCAAGGGAATTGTTAAGTGCATCTGATCGCCGAAGACAAGAAGCTGCTCCCATTCGGAATCATCCAGAGCGTGAAGCAGTTCAGGCTGTGGTTTCCGGAAGTTGAGTGCGGAAATCGATGCGGAGACGTGACGCGGGGTGCTAGCCATTTGCTCGCCCTCGATCAGAAATATGAGCTAGAGGTTGACTTCATCGAAAAGCTCAAATCGCTTTAACCCAGTTAAAAAGTTGTTGGAAAAGGAATCCTAGTACAACAGCGATACTATGCGAGGTAGCCACAAAAGTTGTCTTGGAATTGTCAACGGTTTACCTCTTTCGCACTCCATGCGTCCGGCCCCAACGAGCTCGATTCAAATTGAGTCAGGCAAACAGAGCCGTTTAGATAAGCAAAGAGCGAACTTCTACTTGTTTACCGCGATCCGAGCAACTGCATTCAGTTCATAGCCGCGTCCGCAGTCGGTGGCGTAGAGAAGGGTATGGGAGTCTTCCCATGTGGGCGACGTCGCGTTGCAAGCCCCAGTCGTCAAGCGCTGCTCCGCGCCCGTGGAGAAGTCGCGTACAAACAGGTGCCAGGAGCCGGATTCACGGCGACTAAGAGCTAGCTGCCCAGAATCGGGAGACACGGCAGGATATCGCACCGCACCCGCAATTTCATCGAGCGACTTCTCTTCGCCCGTAGCAGCTCGTAGCAAGACCAGGCGCGGAGACGCAGCGCTGCCTAAGGCGGCGATAATGTCACCCTCGGTCGTAACGCTCACCTCCAAAACGTCGGACAGATTCGCTCCCGGTCTGACCTGCTCGGGCTCGCTCCCGTCGCGCGATCTCCAAATTGTGGTTTGCCCACGATCTTCGCGAAGAAATGCCAGCCAGTGTCCGTCGTATGAAAGTGAAGGTTCTTGCCCCTCTGCTACATATTGAGCATGTGCGTTAGGCCGACCGACTTGGTCGGATCTAAGTCGCACAATATGCGAGCCGCCGTCTACCAGTTCGAGATAGATATAGGGGGATTCCGCACTCGCGGCCATCGAGAGGATGTCGTTTGGCGCAGAGACGGGAATCGCGCTACCATCCGAGGACATCACGGCCCGGTAACCCCTATCAACCATCTCGATTGAGGCGACCCCGCGACTCGTACCTACAGGGTTAAAGGACGCATATCCTCTGTTAATGTTGGAAAGTCGCCTGGAAAAGTCCTCATCCCTATTCTTCAACGTGCTTAGGCTGGTCGCCAGAAGCGTGCATGACACGAGTCCCGCCATCGCCCAAAGAGTCTTTCTTGCGTGTGCGTCTGCGACCGCGGGGGCGTTATACAGTAGGACAATATAGAGACCAATTGTGGCCAGCAGACGCCTTAGGAGAAAGACGCCACTGCCGGGAAGCGGCGCACAAGCAATCACATAAAAAAGCAATAAGAGCCACGCTGCTCGCCACCGGCCCATTTTAACGAGCAGGTCCGTTCCCACGATAAGGGTGAAGATCAGAACCGCGTAATGATATGAGCCCGGCATGGATGAAAGCAGCAAAAGAAGAGGTATGAATGTAGCCCACTCCCAAGCCGTGGTCTGCTCGCTGCTGGAGCCACCGGTCGAGAAGAGAAAAGCGAAGAGAAGCGTCGTACCGGTGATTGCTTGTATCAAAGCGTAAAGCCACGGCGAACTCAGAAATGGGGCCGGATTTAATTCTGGTTCGAACAGAAACAACCGGTGCCACAGAGCGCTGAAGGAACTCCACTGCAAATCATAAGGACCAACCATATCCCCGCGGAATGCCCTCGGTAAAACCTCGAGGAGCCACACGCGGTGGATGTCTATCCCAAAGATGATCACCGAAAAGATCCCAAGAACCAGCGAGCCGACGATCAATCCCGAGACGGCTCGCCAATCGCGCTTTCGCAGAAAGAGAAGGAGAAAAACCGCGGGAAAAAGTTTGAACCAGGCGGCGGTTGCCAGGAGACCTCCGGCACTGAAATGATGGCCACGCACCAAAGCAAAGTAAGCAAGGCAAATTAACAGCAGAATCACAATGTAATACTGGCCAAGCATGAAGTTTGTGCGCAGAGGCAATATGCATAAACCGGCGATCAGAAGTATGTGCCGCCAGCGAAGGTGAGTGAGCCGGTGCAGAATGCATAATGCAGCAATTAGACACGAGAGGTTAAGTAGTATCCACACGCGCTTGGCCGCGAGAGCTGGAAGCGAAGCAAGTAGCAGCATCGGCGCGGCGCACAGGGGAGGATTGGGTACAAACCCGACAAGGGGCTGAGAGATACCGTTGTGGTCCTTTTGCCGTTGAAACCAGATCCACTCGTATGTGCGGTCCGATAAATGACCATGGGAACGAAGAACAGCCGCCAAGTAGTAATTCGGGAAGTCAGTATTCAGGATGCGCCAGCCCGGAACAAGAGCACGCCCGACAAACAACCCAAGTAGGGTGAGGAGAAGGACCCACTCAACAGTTGGAAACATCCGCCTGGTCGTGCTGTTGAGAGTCATTTCTTTCACGTCCAAATTCATATCTCCGCCCGAAAGGTACGCGGGTCGTCTCGGCGATACCAGAGGTCGCAGTACGCCGGACATAGGCGTTCATCAAACAAGGACAACGCTTCATCGGGCGCACCAGCGAGTCGCTTGCGACCGTGGAATTCGGCAAGCCGCCTTTTCTCGCCTATTCAGCGCAAGGCGCCGTAGTCCCGATTCTTTCCCACAATTCATCGCCCGTCCGGAACGCTACCGCCAAACGATAGTTCCCAGCCAAATAGGCTCGAATCGGACCGAGATGATCTGATACTGGGTTTGCGTCCGGATCTGTCAACATTGAAGCATGAAGCATCAGTAATGAAACCTTGTTCTTTTCCAGAGCTTCAATCGTTGCCGTTACTTGTTCTGGGCGGGTGTATTCGAAAGGGACAAAAACGTCAATGGGCGCAGGATTTTGCACCTGCAGAGCGAATAGGATTGGCGGTGTCCCGAACATGAACTGTCCACGGCAAGTACGCTCCATGGTGTAGCGGTATTCTTCATAGCGTGCGGAATCTATAAATGCCGTTCTCCCGGTTCGGAGGTCGAGGGAGGCAGTCCACCGGATTTGGTTTCGCGCCGCTCCCGCCAATGCGAAAACAACCCCTGCCGCTCCCAACGCGATCCTGAACTTCGCGAGCGTCCGCCTCGGTCGATCCAGAAGCCAGGTTAGGAGAATCATGGCCGGAGGACTGCTGATTGAAAGCCGTTTCCAGCTCGGCGCTGAGATAACCGCAAGAAACATCGCGATTCCAGCCAGGGAAAGAAGCAAAATCTTGTTCCATGCCTCATTCGGTTCGGCTTTCGATTGCCGGTGCATGACTACGAGACAAATGACATACACCAACGGAACGCAGAGATCGACAAAAAGGAATGGCACTCTTGAGATTCCGATTTTTTCAAAGCCCTCTCCGTAAACATGCCAGTTATTCAGGCGAACAGAAGGATAGTACCGGAGGGGATATACGACCAAACAATAGAACCAACGGCTAAGACCGGCAGCTCGAATGAAGTACGCATTGCCGACAACAAACACGGCCAACGTCAACGTAGATAAAAGGATGCATTTGAGCCATAGGTCACGTGTGGGTATGCGGTCTCCCCGGCTTTTCAAGACCCGGTTTTTCAAGATTAGATAAGCCATGAAACCAGCCACAGCCGCTATTCCTTTGGTCTGTGTATACCAGCCTGCCATGCCACAGAGGAATCCCGCGGTCGCGATGTTGGGGAATGAATCGCCGTGCAACAGAACCAGTACGGCGGCCATCACCGCAATCGTGCTGAACCAATGATGGGTCGCATCGAGCGATCCTGGCAAGACGAAGCCAGCTAATAGCAGTCCCGGTAACGCAATTACGGCCCCGCGCATCAGTTGTGCGGCAATAAGTGTCATCAGCCAGGCCGCGGAAGCTGCCAAACAGGCAATCATCAGATCCGGAATCCAGGAGCGCGCCCCAAACACTCTGATCACAGAGGCGTAGGTCAATTCTGTTCCAGGTGGGAGAAACGCAAAGTAATCCCGATACGGCAGCCGGCCGGCGACAATTCTATTTCCGTTGTTCAGAAAACCCACCGCATCTCCCCACGGCAGGAGTGGGATGTCGGGAAAGACAAACGAGCGAAAATAACAGACTCCCAAGTTAAACAGAGAAACCAGGGCCGCGATCGAGATGGTGCTCAACCGAAACTGTCGAGAGCTAGCGACTCGTGGTGGCCCCGACGGTATGCTCACAGTTTTCCGTCCATCTCAATCCTGCAGATCAACCCGTGCGAGAGCGCTGAGGCCGGCGCCTCTGGTTACATACAACGATGTGTGGCCATCCTCCCACGATGGCAACGTCGCGTTGCACGCTGTGTATGCGTTAATTGCCGCGCGACTTGGGATGTCAGCTCACGCACCTTCGGAGGCGGTGTTCCGCGTTGAACCCGCATTCGACGCCACGGGCAGTATCCATAAGCCTGGCTTCAAGATTCGGCATTCACGACGAAACGATACCAGCCTCGCCGTTATTTGAGAGTACAGGACTCGGACGTTACGAAAATTTTACAAATTTGTGACGAATCCGACGGCAACGTTCAATATCCTTTCTCAACAGGACCACCTCTGAGGGTTGCATTATTCTTGGAGAGAGTTGTTTCAGGTGTTTGCAGTGTGATCCGAAAAAACAAGATTGTTCGCGATTCAACCAGCTAATGAGGCCGACGATTGGCAGTTTCTATGTCGCGCTTCATCGGACGTACTCCATCCTTAAGAAATCTGCCGAGAAACGCATTTTGCGGCAGTGGCCCGGCACAGGATCGGGCCTCGACCGGCTTAAGCGGCTGGTACAGCGCCATTTCCTCAGGAGAGCACATACTTGGGTGCGGATTCAATCCGGCTTATCCCAGGGACTGTGGATGCGGGTTAGGGCTTCCGGAGAAGCGAGCCTCTGGCGTGGAGAGCATGAACTCGAAGTGCAGAAGGCCATTTTGGCTGGGGTTCGGCCAGGCGGTGTTGTCTATGACGTTGGCGCACACGTGGGACTTATGGCTCTCGGCGCTGCCCAGCTTGTGGGCAACTTGGGCCGCGTTGTCGCCTTTGACGGTGATCCCGAAAATATCGAACGTTTGCGGGGCAATAGTGTGAGGAACGGGCTGGAGGGTCACCTTCTGGTGGTACATGCCGCGGTATGGTCGCGTACCGTCAGCAATGGACTTTCCTTTCGTCGTGGCACAACAGCCAGATCTCAGGGTGGTGTTGAAGCCGATGGGAACCGTCCAGTACTAGCGAGGGGCGAAATCATAAATGTTCCGTCAATCACGTTGGACGACTTCGTCGCGGCCGGGGGACCTCCGCCGCAATTGCTCAAGATAGACGTGGAGGGCGGTGAGTACGAAGTCCTCCGTGGCGGCACTACGCTTTTTGCGACTCAGCGGCCGCTTATCATCGCAGAAATCCACCACCAACAGGCTGCAGAGCAAATCGCCACTTGGCTGAACGAACACCGATACAAGGCGCAGTGGAAAGCACCGGAAGAAAAATTTCCGCAACGGCTGTTTGCTTGGCCCACAGAACAAGACGGTGAAGCATGGATGCGAGATGTCTCGTTGCGGCAAGAAAACAGTTCAAGAGGGGATGATAATGTGGCTTGAGTTATTGTCAGGGGGCAGAAGTGAGACGGTATGATCCGCAGTAGAGTTAGTTTTGCGCGCTTGTATTTGAAAATTGTAAGGCTCTTCTTAACCTGTTGACGGATCGTTTCGGAGCCAAGATTGAGGCGACCCTTACTGCGGACAGCTAACCTAAACGTTCCGAAAACAACTACCGTACCCATGGGTGTCACCACTGGTGAAGTCAAGGAGTAACGCCCGACAGTACGCTTTCGGACAACGTGTTCTTCCGGGTGTTGCCATAGGGCACCAGAGATGAACAGGAGCGCGGAAATGGGCGGACGCTTAATGAGCCTTACGAGGCTGGCGTTGGGAATTCTGGCAATCATTGTCTGTCTCGGACCAAACTACCTCTATGCTCAACCCCAATCGATTGATGTGCACAAGTCCAGTTTGAAGATTCGAGTCTTTAAGTCCGGCGCATTTTCTGTGTTTGCACACGATCACGAAATACAAGCTCCAATTGACGAGGGTAAGATCGACTCTTCCGCCAGCCCAAGCGTTCAGTTGCGCGTGGACTCGCGCAAGATGCGTGTGCTCGATCCGGAGATCTCGGTCGACAAGCGTGCCGAAATCCAGCAGACAATGGAAGGGACTGCGGTTCTCGATGTTGCGCATTTTCCAGAGATTTCGTATCGTTCCACCGCGATAACGAAAACCGCGGACGCTCATTGGGAGGTGCGTGGGAATCTGAACCTGCACGGAACAAATCAACCGGTTGTAGTATTGGTTTCTTTAGAGGCGGGACACTATCGCGGTTCCGCATCTTTCAAGCAGAGCAACTTCGGCATAAGTCCCATACGCATTGCGGGAGGAACCGTTAAGGTCAAAGACGAAGTGAAAATAGAATTCGATGTCGTTCCGGTTCAATAACGAGTAACCCTTCGTTCCTATTTGACAATGCGTTGGGACAGTGCGCCGCGCCTGTGTCATAC
>JBAWBG010000187.1:0-8046 GCA_049589695.1 Candidatus Sulfotelmatobacter sp.
TTTCGCGGCCGCCGGGAGAGATAAGCTCAGGCCCATTGAGCGGAGTTAACTGCATTTCGCCATCCGTTCCGCGAATGCGGCACTCGTCGCGTTTCACTTTCGAATGCCAGCGAACGTCGACGATCCCGCGCACTCCGCCAACATAATCGATCATCACGGTCGCATTATCCTCCACCGCATAATGATGCACCGCATTCGATAAATATCCCGTTGCCCGCAGAGGCTGGCCGAAAAGGAAATTCAGGACATCGATTCGGTGACAGGCGATGTCGTAGAGCGGACCACCTCCGGCCTTTGCCGGATCGATCAGCCAGCTACGTTCACTCAGCGTATCGTCCAGCCAGCCGTGGTTGGTAAGTTCGGCAATCACCGGCTTGCCAATTGCGCCGGCCTCAATCAGTTGTTTTGCGCGTTGCACTTTGGGATAGGTTCGGCGATAGTATGCAACGCCAAGAGTGCGTCCGGTTTCTTCGGCGGCCTTTATCATCGAACGCGATTCGGCCTCCTTCATCGCCATGGGCTTCTCGCACAGCACATTCTTTCCGGCGCGGAGAGATTGAATCGTCTGCGGCGCGTGAAGAAAAACCGGGGTCGCAATGTAAACCGCATTCCCCGCGGGATCGGCAAGAGCTTCGTCGAGCGTTGCCCAAACGCGCACATTGTAGTGAACGGCTTTCGCCGGATCACGCGTAACCAGGCCGTACAAGCGGCTTCTTGACTCAGATTGAATCCCGGGAATAATGCGCCGCGTCGAGATGTCGCCGATTCCGACTACGATCCAGTTCAACATAAGCGAAAGAGATGAAAATCAATTGACCACGAAGGACACCGAGTATCACGAACGCGGCCTCGTCAGGATTCCTTCGTTGAACTTGTGTCCTTCGTGGTAAGAATCTTATAGAAGTCGATACAAAATCAAAGGCCGGCCTAAGCCGGCCTTCGCCATCAATCTTCAAAATCCAAACTACTTTTTGGGAGCGATTGCATCCTTGGCAGCCTTGGCGACGCGGAACTTCACCACGGTCTTCGCTTTGATCTGAATGGGTTCGCCAGTCTGCGGATTACGTCCGACGCGCGCCTTGCGATGCGCTTTCACCAGCCGGCCCAGGCCGGGCACAACGAACACGCCGTTCTTCTTGGTTTCTTTCACTGCGACATCGGCGAGCTGCTCCAAAAATGCCGCAGCCGTCTTGTTGGGTAGTTCAGTTTTCTCGGCCAGATAACGGACGAGTTGAGTCTTGGTCAAACCTGAAGCCATGTTTCCTCCTCGGGAAAAAGTTGAATTTTAATTCCAGTGGGCTTGATGGTATATCAGAGCCCTGTGGAAAACACCCTTATTCTACGCGGGTTCCAAAGATATAACACGCAGAAAAGGCCATTTTTACACGTTTATTTGTAACCGCACCTCCCAAAACGGCCAAAAATAGGCCACTAACTGCACTGCGGCCTATGCAGATCAGGTCTCCTCTTGCCGCTAATCTTTCTCGATGCGCAGTCCAAGTAGCTCGCCTCCGGAGGCAATAATGATGAAGAGGAGAATCACGATTTGAGTTGCGCGATCTGCGAAATTCGCAAGGAAAAACGTTTCTGTCCCGCGGTCCACGGACGCATTTGCCCGCAATGTTGCGGCGAGCAGCGCGAGGTGACGCTCGATTGCCCCAGCGATTGTCCGTATCTGCAACAAGCACGACAACATGAAAAGCCGCGATCGGCCGACGAATTTGACGCGGCATCGTTATTTCTCCAGGTGGAGATCTCCGATCAGTTCACGTACGAACATGAACATTTGCTCATGGGACTAAGTTATGCCTTGGCGAAAGCTGCGCGCGCCGACCGCTTCCTCAACGATCGTGATCTGATCGCCGCGCTCTCCGCCATGTGTACGAGCTATGAGAGGCTAGTGAATTCCGGATTGCACTACGAACAGCCGCTGCCCAGCGCAGTGCAGCATGCTGTCGCAGAGCAAGTGGAAGAGATGGTGAAACAATTTCGCGCGGCGGAGCAGAAGCAGTTAGGTTATTCCAATCTGCGGGATTCCGATGTGCTCAAGGCTTTGGTATTTCTGCTTCGACTCAGTCAGGGACGCACCTCGGGACGTCCCAAATCTCGCGCGTTCATCGATTTTTTGTACGAGCAGTTTCCGGAGAAAGAATCAGCCGTGCTGGCTCCGCAAGAGGCAGGCAGCCGGCTCATCGTGCCTTAGGGCGAAAACCGTGCCGCGGATTTTACGAATTCTACCGATAAACCTTTAACCGAAATTCAGGCAAGCTTGTTGCCCTGATCCGTGTTAATCCGTTAAATCCGTGGCTTGATTTTTCGCTTTGCGCACCATCGCGCCCGAAGACAGCGCCTCGCGCAGCTCGCGAATCGTTTTGTTGAGCACCGGATGCCGCGCTTCAGGCGCGATCTCCGCCAGAGGCTCAAGAACGAATCGGCGCTCATGCATGGCCGGATGGGGGATACTGACTTCCGCAGAAGCCAAAACCGCATTCCCGAACAAGAGAATGTCAATGTCGATAATGCGCGGCCCTTTTTTCTGGATGCGCTGCCGCCCCATAGCCTCTTCGATGCCAAGTATTGCCGTCATCAGTTCTTGCGGAGTTAGTCCAGTTTCGAGCGCCGCCGCACAATTCAGGAACCACGGTTGTTCCGTAAACTCAACGGGCTCGGTTTCGTAAAACGACGAAACTGCCGCAACTCGACCAAGAGCGCCCAGTCGGCGCTCGGCCTCTAGCAAGTGAGCCTCGCGCTTTCCCAGATTCGAGCCAAGCGAAAGATAGGCCAATGTTGCCATAGGTTTATCATCCGATACCTTGGTCACTTTGGGGGATTTCAGCCGCATCTTAGAATTAGAGCATGCTCGAGTCTCTGCTGCTCAGTCGCGACGCCGATGTCTTCCGGGTGCTGCGCCCGACGCTCGAGAAATTGTCAATCGAGATCGAGATCTGTCAGGAGGCAAAAAAAGCCAGCGAGATTCTGATCTCGGAAAAATTCGATGCCGTAATCGTGGACTGCGATGATATGCCCGGCGGAGTCGGGGTCCTGGAAGGATTGCGGGCAACTCCCAGCAATAAGAACTCTGTAACATTTGCTATCGTCAACGGCAAAAGAACCACGACTCAGGATGCATTCGGCATGGGAGTAAATTTCGTTCTCCACAAGCCGCTCTCCGCTCTGAACGCAACTCGCTGCTTCAACGCCGCCTTGAGCTTTATGTTGCGCGAGCGCCGCCGCTATTTCCGCCATCCGGTAAAGATGGCCGCCCGTCTGCTGCTGGGTGATGCGGAAACTAAAGCGGAAAGCACCGATCTAAGCGAGGGCGGAATCGCGCTCTTACTGCACCACGCGCTACCGAAGAACGCCACACCTCGCCTGCAGTTCACACTGCCCGGAGCCAGCATGAGTCTGGATGTGGAAACGGAAGTAGCCTGGGCTGACCTGAAAGGGCGCGTGGGATTGCGTTTTCTCAACCTGCCCGCAAGCTCACAGGAACTGCTGGAACGTTGGCTTTCCGATCACGCCGAACAGAGTCCCGCAGCCCAAGACAAGCCACGGGCATCCGCTTCTCGTCCCATCCAATAGACGGCGCTACCCGGCCCTTGCCCCTTCGCTCGATCCGCAGGTATCCACCTGGTAATTGGCGCGCGGCAATCGACATGGCAATCTAGCCAGATCGGAGAGCCATGATCATGCTGCCTTCTAATTATCGCGTTGCCCGCATCCAGAAAACTCTGCGCTGGTTTGAGCAGGATATCCCTTTGCTGAACCTGCGAGTCAAGGACCTGTCGACCGACAGGCAGCGCTCCGCACGTCAGTTCGCTGCCGCGGTGGTCGACCAGACCCGTGCGGAACTCCAACGCCTGCTGGAAGAACAACCGGAGCCGGTTTCAGATTTGGGCGAAGCGCCCTGCGAACCAGCAGACTAATCAGCGATTCGACCAGACCCGGATCGAAGCCGGGTCTTGAAGTCCCGATCTCACGCTAGAGATCCGGCAGCGGCTGGCGCGCCATAATGCCGCATCTCGCCGGTTGAACCTTCCGGGAGCGTGACTTCCTCCCACAGGCTGCGGTCGCGAAGAATACGGGAAACCAGCGCGGTGTGCATGGCGTGCCCGGCGCGGTCGGCAACCACTTTCCCAAGAATCGGTTTGCCCAGAAGCGCCAGATCGCCCACCAGATCCAGCACCTTATGGCGGACAAACTCGTCGTTGAAGCGAAGCGGTCCATTTTCAATTCCGTCGCGCGTCAGCACAATGCAGTTTTCGCGCGATGCGCCCCGGATCAGCCCCATGTTGCGCATGGCCTTCTCGTCGGCTCGCGAACCGAAAGTGCGGGCGGCGGCAATATTTCGCAAATAGCTGCCGTTCGAAAGTTCCACCTGAAAAGTTTCTTTGCCGATGAGCGGGTGCGGAAAATTGATCGAGTAGGAGATGGAGTAGCTGCCTGCCGGGTAGACCGAAATAAACTTGTTCCCTTCCCGCATCTCGAACTCGCGGAGGATCTTCATATACCGCCGCGGCCGCCGCTGCTTGCGAATGCCAGACTTCTGAATCAATTCCACGAACGGAAGCGCGCTGCCATCGAGGATGGGCAGCTCCAGATTGTCCAGTTCGACGATGGCATTGTCCAGACCGAGCCCGGTGAAGGCGGAGAGCAGATGCTCCGTGGTGGAGATGAGAACGCCCTTCTTCATCAGGCTGGTCGCGTAGCTGACGCGGGCTACATTGCGGCTGGTGGCCTCGATTTCGAAGCCATCCAAATCGGTGCGCCGAAACACAATTCCCGTTCCGGGAGGAGCAGGAAGAATCTGCAGAGAGACTGGCGCACCGCTATGCAGCCCGATACCGCTGCATTGCACGGACGAGCGGATTGTCTGCTCCTGAATCAAGGATCCTAAATTATGTCTCGATGAATGAATAGATTACAGCCATGTGAATAAGGTTGACTGTGGTAAAAAAGCCACAGTGCGTGGCTAAGAGCGCCGAGGAACCCGAATGATTACGTCTCGCCTCAGTTGTAAATCCAAGCTTCTCAGCAGCTTGTGGAAAACGACGCGAACACGTCTGCCTAAGTTATTTTTTATGTTTTCCGGCGGCTTTCAGGGGATTGTAGCGGGAATTCGGATCGAACATTGCCTCATCCAATGTCTCTGTATAGCTGGCGGAGGTGACAAAACGCTCCGTCTGCATGTCTCCGTTGAAGTAACGAGTGAATCCGAAGGGCGTCATAATCCCCTGGATCAGGCGGTACCCATTGTAAGTTTCCTCTTCCACATTTTTTTCTTTGTCCACAGGATCGCGCCAGGAATAGCTTTTCTCGATCGGCAGATGAGTATCGATGTCGAAGTAAAGGCTTACCGCTTCATCCCTGGAATTGATCAGCGTCACCTTTTGTGCCGCGAGGTTACCGGCAAGAGCGGCGCCCTCAAAAAACAGCGCAACCTTAGGATCGTTAATCCAGGTACGCAACACGGTTTCCAGAGAGAATCGTTTGCGGCGCTGGTAATCGTCGAGATCTTTCTGCTCCACCGGTCGCGGACCTTTATAGGTGATCTCGTACCCTTTGTTACCGATGTAGATATAAGCGACGTCGCGCTGCGGAGTAAGTTCGATCCGCTCCTTGTCCGGGAACTCCACGAACCGCCAGAAGAAAACGCCGTTGCCGGAGGGGCGTCCATGGTAAAAGCTGTAAACCCGTCCCTGCTCCTGCAAATCGTGAACGCTTAGATAAGCCTGCCCACCCAACGCTTGGATCGCCTGATTCAGCAGTTCGCGCGCCTGGTGCGCGTTCTGCTGATCCAGAGGGATGGATGATGCTTTGCCGGAGTCAGGTTTGGCGGGCGCCTGTGCGGCATCCTGCGCCACCACGCGCGTCGCGGCCCAGCCAGATGCAGCCAGCACAAACCCCAATGTAAAGATGGGAAGCCGATATTTCATTCAGGCGAGCTTCATGCAGACGTTCACTAGCGAAGTCCGGTACAAGAATTGTAGCCCCATGCGGCAGAATCGCTGACTACGGGTACATGGCGGACTTTCACTTTCGGTTGGATGCAGAAAAAACCGCGGGCGTCGTTAGCAGGCGTCGTCAGAGGTACGCGGCGGCGCTGACTCGCCAGGGCTAACCCACCGGGGCTAACCTACTAGGACCGCTCCGCCATTCACATTGAAGATTTCGCCTGTGATAAAGCTGGCGTACTCGGTGCACAAAAATAGTATCGGCCCGGCAATTTCTTCCGCTCTGCCCGCGCGTCCCATGGGAATCGTCCGCCGAATCTCTTCCCCGCTGCCCGGGTCGTCAAGTGCGGGTTTGGACATATCCGTATCCACCCAGCCGGGCGCAACCGAATTCACATAAATTCCCGCCGAGGCCAGTTCCGTGGAAAGGCTTTTTGTCATGCTGATCAGAGCGCCTTTGCTGGCGGAGTAATCGCAATGAAACGCCTCGCCGCGCTGTCCGCTGGTGGAACTGATCAGCACGATGTGCCCCGCCGCCGGCCCATTTCGCGGCTGCGCCTTCATCTGCACGACCGTATGTTTGACCAGGCCGAACACGGCATCAAGATTGATGGAGAGAGTCGACCGCCATTGCTGATCGGTCATTTTCTCGATCGCGACGTCTTCGGCGGGCCAGACTCCGTGATTCGCCACGAGAATATCGATCCGGCCAAAGTGCTTCGTCGCTTCGGCAACCAGCACGCGAGCGGACTCTGGATCATTCAAGTCGCTGCTGATGGCATAGCAGTTGGCCGCCCCGCATTCAGCGGCTAAGGCTTCCGCCTGCGCGCGTGCCTTCTGGTAGCTGAATACAACTTTGGCGCCAGCCGCTACAAAGAGTCGAACGGTAGCCGCGCCAATGCCGCGCGAACCGCCGGTGATCAAAGCAACTTTGCCAGAGAGAGAAAGAGGGACGGGCATGATTGATAGTTTGCGGGTTCTTATTGCCAGTTGCAAGTTCGATTGTTAGAGATGGCGATTTATCGCCAATTGACCAAGCGTACAATCAGCGTTTGCCATGAAACGCCTGATGATTCTCGGTGGTTGTTCTCGTCGTTCTAGTAGTCTGCTTTGTGCTCTGGTACACAGCCGCCTCAGATTACGGGGACGGCGTCGCCTCAGGTACCTATCATTTTGCTGAGAACGGCGAAGAGTCCGTCCTGGTTCTCAAACCGGACCACAGCTTCCGACAAGAGTTGAGTGGGCATGGCGAGGTAAAGCGCGCAAGCGGAACTTGGCGTCGCGTCGGCGAAGGTGGTATTGCGTTTTCAAAGGATTTTCTGCTGGTATCTGGGCAGGAACCCGACGAGGATGGGACAGCTTATGCCGACATCCATAAAGATTTCGGATTGTTCGTATCCCTCATCCTCCGTCAGTATCACGTGCTGTGGTACGGCAGAGTCGACGCTTCCCCTGGCAACGCCGTCTCAGGTACATACGCCGGAGACGAACCGGAAGTGTCGGCGACTTTGATGCTGAAGCCGGATCACACTTTCGAGCAGGTAATCCATACCGTCAGCATCACGAAGCAGACAAAAGGAAGATGGAGTGTCGGTCAGAACGGCGACATCATATTCTCGAAAGATTTTCTCAAGGCTTCTGGGGAGGTGCTCAGAAGCGACGAAACTGCATCTGCTTGGAACCCTCGAGGCTCCAACCTACAGATTCAGATTACTACGAGTTCCGGGTCCGGTGCGCCGACTTTTCGCAAGAAGGAACTCTTCTGAGAATCCGCCGCCGCCCTCGATAACTGCCATAAGCAGGCCATTACATCAAATACCTTGAAAGGCCCATCCCTTAATCCTTCAGAACCCATCCTTCGAACTCGACGTTCTTTCCGACTTCAGCTCCCGCAACAGCAACCTCACCAGCATTCCATCAAAGCCGGTGCCGCTCATCTTCGCTAGTTCATCGAGCGCTTGCTCTGGAGTGCGCGCCGCCGCGATCGATTGCTCGGTCAGCATGTTGGCGTAGGCGTCGGCGAGCGCGATAATGCGCGCCCATAGCGGGATCTGCTCACCCTTCGCGCCATCGGGATAGCCCGTGCCATCGA
>JBAWBG010000188.1:0-24051 GCA_049589695.1 Candidatus Sulfotelmatobacter sp.
GTGTTTGCTTGCACCGTCACTGATTTCCGCTACTAGAAAAAACCAAGGTCCCTCGCTTTGCTCGGGATGACAAGCTGGCTCGGGATGGCGAATTGGCTCGGGATGACAAACTGGTTGGAGGCTTGGAATGAGCGAAGAGAGACGGTACTTCGTCTACATCGTGGCCAACGCTTCCAAGAGAGTTTACACGGGCATGACCAACAGTCTTCGACGCCGCGTGCGGGAGCACAAGCTGAAGCTGACGCCTGGTTTCGCCGCCAAGTACAACATCATCCGACTGGTTTATTTCGAGAGTTTTGAAGACGTTCGTAATGCGATTGAGCGCGAGAAGCAGATCAAGGCCTGGACTCGTGCCAAACGGCTTGCGCTGGTTAAGTCTACGAATCCTAAATGGGATGATCTGTCGCGGGAGTGGGATCAGCCGCAGACCTTTCGGTTCGTGCCGAAGATCGCATAGATTTTGTAGCGCACCGAAAGATCGGGGCGCTGCAAGCAACACCAAGGTCCCTCGCGTCGCTCGGGATGACAAGCCGTTAGAGATCATGCCTCAATTGCCATCTCTGCACCTGCCCGCATAGAATCTCTATTCAGCACTCTGCCCCTGCGAGGACCATTGACCAAAGTCAGCGCCCTTTATCCCGGCTCGTTCGATCCGCCCACCAACGGACACCTCGATTTGATCGAGCGAGGGGCAAAGATTTTTGAGGAACTGGTGGTGGGCATTCTCAGGAATTCGGAAAAGAGTCCGATGTTCAGCCTGGCTGAGCGCTTAGATATGCTGAAGACACTCACTGCACACTTGAAGAATGTGCGCATTGAGGCTTTTCATGGGCTGATGGTGGAATATGCGAAGTCAATCGATGCAACCTGTGTATTGCGCGGGATTCGAGCCGTGAGCGATTACGAATATGAATTCCAGATGGCCCTCATGAACCGCAAACTCGAGCCAACGCTCGAGACCGTTTTCATGATGCCTGCGGACAAATATTCCTATGTGAGCTCGCGTCTGGTGCGCGAAGTTGCGCAGGCGGGAGGGCCGGTAAGAGGCTTGGTGCCCGAAGTGGTGGAACAAAAGCTACGCGCGAAGTTGGAGCCCGCCTACAAGTTTCATGATGAAATGCAGGAAGAGTTGCAGGAAGTCGCGGCCCGCGCGCCGGCAAGAAAAGGGAGAAAAAGAAAATCATGACGACAGCAACCACGGAAGCACTCCGGCTCACCGACCGAATCAATCGAATTGAACCTTCAGCCACCATGGCGGTGGTAGCCGAGGCGGACAAGCTGCGCGCGCAGGGCATTGACGTGGTCGACTTTGGCGCGGGCGAGCCGCATTTCGCCACGCCGCAGCACATCAAGGATGCTGCCATCGCCGCGATTCAGGCCGACTTTACCAAGTACACGGCCGTGCCGGGAACGCCGGAGTTGCGCGACGCGATTGTCCACCGTCATGCGGTCGATTTCGATTCCGATTATCGCCGCGAAGAGGCGATTGCTTCGACCGGCGGAAAGAATGCGCTCTTCAATGCTATCCAGGTGCTGGTCGATCACGGCGACGAAGTGATCCTTCCCGTGCCCTACTGGGTTTCGTTCAAGGACATTGTTCGCTATGCCGGCGGCGAGAATGTGCTGCTGGAGACGGACGAGGCGCAAGGCTTCCGCGTTACGGCGGACATGGTCGCGCGCCTGATCACGCCGCGGACAAAAGTCATTATTCTGAATTCGCCTTCGAATCCGTCAGGCTCTGTAATGAGCGCGGAAGATCTGATGGCAGTGGTGCGGCTGGCGTATGAGCGCGGAATCTGGGTGCTCTCTGACGAATGTTACGTCTATCTGAATTACACGGGAAAGAATTTTTCCGTGGGATCGTTGCGTGAATATAAAGAACGCATTGTGGTGCTGGGTTCGCTCTCGAAAACCTACGCCATGACGGGCTGGCGGCTGGGTTACGCGCTCGGCCCCGCACCTGTAATCAGTGCAATGTCGAAGTTGCAAAGCCAGTCCACTTCGAATCCCACTTCGATCGTGCAGAAAGCGGCAGTCACAGCGCTGAAGGGGCCGCAAGAGTGCATTGAGCAAATGCGTCGGGAATATATCCATCTGCGCGATCATGTTGTGCAAGGGTTGCGATCGATTCCAGGAGTTACGTGCACTTTGCCAGAAGGGGCGTTTTACGCTTATCCCAACATCTCGGCGTTCTTGCGACGGGCTGGCATCCGATCCGCGGCCGACGTGGCGGGAAGATTGCTTCGCGAGGCGCACGTTGCCACCGTCCCCGGAGAAGGATTTGGCACGGGCGACCATATTCGAGTTTCTTACGCTACGTCCAAGGCTGAATTGGATCGAGGATTGGAACGCATGCGGAATTGTTTTGCCGCATTGTAATTGTGGAAGTCGATAGTTCGGCTAAGGCCGTCCGTTCTCGAACGGCCTTTTTTATTCCGACAGATTTTTCATGAGTGATCTGTATCCATTACTGATGCTTCCGGCGTTCGATCCGCGCCCATGGGGCACTTATGATCTGTCCCCGATTTATCCGAATCGCCAGTTCGCGGAAAAGATTGGCGAGGCTTGGCTCACTGGCGACGAATGCAAAGTTGCGAATGGTCCGCTAGCCGGACAGACGCTCGCGCAACTCAGCTCGAAGTATCAGCGGGAACTTGTGGGCGATTCCGCCCGCGATCCGGGGCGCTTCCCCTTACTGGTGAAGTTTTTATTTCCGCACGAAAAGCTATCCGTGCAGGTTCATCCTGACGACGAGCAGGCTCGCCGTGTGAACCAGCCATGGGGTAAGACTGAATGTTGGTATGTGGCAGAAGCCAAGCCCGGCGCGCAGATCGCTTTGGGATTGAAAAACGGCGTCACCGTTGCCGAACTGGAACGTGCCATCCACGAGAAGCGCGCGGAAGGTTTGTTGAACTGGCTCAATGTATATACCGGCGACATGATTTATGTTTCCGGCGGAACGGTGCATACGTTAGGGCCGGGCTCCGTGATTATCGAAACGCAGCAGCAGTCGGACACTACTTACCGTCTATATGATTACGGGCGTCCGCGCGAGTTGCATTTGAAAGAGGGATTGGCTGCAGTGAAGCCAAGGGTAGCTTCGGGAAAAGTATTGAGGCCGGCGCCACAGCAGATCGGCCACAGTAACAACCGACAGGGCTCCCTGGTGGCTGCGCCTTATTTCGTTGTCGATATGTTTGAAATAAAGGACGCACAGCAGTTCTCCACTCGAGACGATTCGGGTAAGAGTTCGGCGCAGACCCTGGTGGCAATAGAGGGCTGCGGCATAGTGGAGGCAGGCAACTCAGAACCGATCACCGTCACCAAAGGTGACGCCGTAGTGTTGCCGGCTTCCCTCGAGAACTTTACGGTGCGTCCGCAATGGATGCTGGAATTTCTCAGGGCTGGTGTTCCGGGAGCTGAGCTCCCCGAACCTGAAACGCGAATGTAGAGATGAGATCTTAAAGAACGTGGCTAAGAACTCAAATTTTTATCCTGTAATTCTTGCCGGTGGACGCGGCACGCGCTTCTGGCCCTTGAGCCGCAAAAAGCGCGCTAAGCAATTGCTCGCACTCGATGGTAAGCAAACGATGATTCAGCAGACGGTGGCGCGTTTGCTGCCGCTCGCCTCTCCAAGTCGCTTCTGGATCATCACCAACGACGATCTTCGTCCCGGAATCTTGCAACAGCTGCCGAAGCTGCCGAAAACTCAGGTGATTGCCGAACCGGTAGGGCGCAACACCGCACCTGCGATCGGCCTGGCAGCGTTTATATTGCTACGCGAACATCCCGAGGCGGTGATTGGAATGTTTCCCTCGGATCATGTGATCGCCGACGCAAACAAATACCGGTCGACCATCGAGCGTGGAGCAGAGATCGCGGCGACCGGTGACAATATTGTCGTTCTTGGTATTCGGCCGAATCGGGCGGAGACGGGATACGGCTACATCGAAGCCGGTGGCCCGTTCAGCCGCGACGCTCTGCGGGTTCGCCGCTTCACCGAGAAACCCGATTCAGAAAAGGCCGCTGGGTTTGTGGCTGCGGGCAATTATTTCTGGAACAGTGGAATGTTCCTGTGGAGCGCTCGCACGCTGGCAAATACTCTTAGCGAGTGCCTGCCGAAAACCGCTACGCTATTAAAAGAAATTGCCGAAAGTTTCGGCACGCGCACATTTGCTGCGAAGTTTCGCAAACTATACCCCAAGTGTGAAAACATCAGTATCGATTACGCCGTTCTGGAGCCGCGGTCGGCCAAGGGCGAGGAGCAAAGTAACATTTTCTGTCTGCCTGCAGACTTCGGCTGGAACGATCTGGGTTCCTGGACCGCGCTGCACGAACATCACACTGCCAAGAGCAATCCGGCTGAGAGCAATATCATTCGCGCCGCCGGAATATTTGTCCTGAATGCCGGCGGCAACTATGTGCATGCTCCCGGCAAGTTTGTGGCGACTGTCGGCGTGAATGATTTAGTGGTCGTCGACACTCCGGACGCACTGCTGATTACCACGCGGCAAAACGCACAGGACGTAGGTAAGGTTGTGAAGTATCTGGATGGTAAGAAGCTGCACAGATTGACATAAGCCGTTCTTTTTATGTCGCAAGAAATCAAATTCGGGACCGATGGCTGGCGCGGCATCATCGCGGATGACTTCACCTTCGACAATGTGCGGAGAGTCGCCGGAGCAATCGCTTCCTATGTTCTGAAATATGAGAATGCAGGGAGCGGAGTCGTCATCGGGTATGACACGCGTTTCGCATCGCAAAGGGCGGCGCAAGTGGCCGCTGAGGCGATTGCCGCCGCCGGCATTCCGGTGAAGCTGGCCAGCGATTACGCACCGACCCCGTCGGTGTCCTACGCCGTGAAACAAAGCCGTGCTGCTGGTGGAGTGATGATTACTTCGAGCCACAATCCCTGGAACTGGAATGGGGTGAAGTTCAAAGGGAGTTTTGGCGGCTCTGCGACCCCGGCCATAATGAAGAGAGTCGAAGACGAATTGCGAGTCGAAGCAATGCCGCAGGCGGCGAAGGCGGCTATCGAGGAAGTGGATCTCAAGACTCCTTACGTCGCAGCTGTTTGTCGGTTTGCTGACATGGAGCTGATCGGTAGAGCCAAATTCAAGATCGCTGTTGATTCCATGTACGGCTCCGGTCGCGGCATCCTTGCAGGAATATTTGGCGAACGTGGAGTTCAGCATGTTGCCATCCGGCAAGAAGTGAATCCCCTCTTCCCCGGCATCAATCCCGAGCCCATAGAACCACATGTTGCTCTCTTGCAGCAAACTGTGGTCCGCGAGAAGTGCGACGCTGGACTAGCCACGGACGGCGACGCTGATCGCATCGGTGCGGTCGCTGAAGATGGCAGCTTTGTCGATTCCCACAAAATTTTCTGTGTATTGTTGTGCTGGCTGCTGGAGCGGAAGAAATGGTCCGGAGACGTAGTGCGCGCTTTCAATACCACGCGCATGCTCGATCGCATCGCCGCCAAACATGGCCGTAAGCTTTACGAAACCCAGATTGGATTTAAATACACGGCCGATTTGATGATGGAGCACGACATTCTGATTGGCGGGGAAGAATCCGGCGGCATCGGCTATTCGCGCTTTCTGCCAGAGCGCGATGGGATCCTGAACAGCCTGCTGTTGGCGAATGTCATGGCAGAGGAGGAAAAGCCTCTGGGCCAGTTGGTTGCGGACCTGCAACGCGAGTTTGGTCCGCACTATTACGGCCGGCGTGATCTGCACATTCCTGATGAGATCAAGCAGAGCGCGATTCGACGGGCGCGGGACGATGGCACGCAGACTCTGGGGCGCTATCGGGTGAGGAAGAAGGAGAATCTCGACGGCATCAAGTTTTTGCTCGACGCGCCGACAAATGGTAACGGAGCGGACGCTTGGATCCTTTTCCGCGCCTCCGGAACCGAGCCGCTGCTGCGGGCTTATGCCGAAGCAGCCTCGCCGGAACTAGTGAGAGAGATCCTGGCAGAAGCGGAGAATTTTGTTCGAAAGGGCTAGTAGCATCTTTCGAGCCGAAGCCCCGAGATTTCTTGCGCCGGTAATGCGATACTTTTAGCCAGCCATGACCTTCGCCGGAAATCCTTCTTCCGATGCAATCGACTCCCCTGAGGCGCGCCGTTACAACAGGATCCATCGCTGGCTGGGGATCGCCGATTTTGTCATTGGCGCAGCATTCCTCGTTGTTCTCTTAATCACCGGATGGTCGGCCTGGTTGCGCGATCTCGCGCTGAGGCGCGGTTTTCAGAATTACACGTTCGCGGTATTTTTGTATTTATTCTTCTTGCTCTTAATCAGCAAAGCCTTAGGTTTCGGGCTCGACTATTACGGATTCCGGCTGGAGCGGCGCTTTCAACTCTCTACACAAAAGTTTCGATCATGGCTGTGGGATGAAGCAAAGGGCTTTCTGGTTGGACTGGTGCTGGCTGCGGTTGTGGTGGAGTTGCTCTATTTTATGATTCGCGAGTCGCCACAACACTGGTGGCTGATCACATGGGTGTTATTCATGGGGTTGTTCATCTTGTTGGCCCAGCTTGCGCCAGTAGTGCTGTTCCCAATTTTCTACAAGTTCGAACCTCTCGACAATGAAGATCTGCGGCGGCGGCTGGTGATTCTGGCAGAGCACGCCGGTACGCGGATACGGGGCGTATACCGGTGGAAGCTTTCGGAGAAGAGCAAGAAAGCTAACGCAGCCCTTACCGGGCTCGGCAGCACGCGGCGGATTATCCTGGCTGACACGCTGCTGGACAACTACGCTCCCGAGGAGATCGAAGCAGTCCTGGCGCATGAGCTGGGGCACCACGTTCACCGGCATATTTTGAAAAGTATTTTCGTACAAGCCGGAATCGCTTTCCTGGGTTTCTGGATCGCGAATTTCGTCTTGCACTATGCGGTCGATCATCATATGTTCGAGGAACTCTCCGATTTTGCGAACCTGCCTTTGCTGGCGATTACGGCGACTCTGCTTTCTCTTCTGCTGATGCCGGCCTTGAATGCTTATTCGCGCTTCAACGAACGGCAGGCCGACCGCTACGCTTTCGAATCGATAGCCAGCGTCGGTCCCTTCATTTCGTCTATGAACAAGCTGGCACAGCAGAACCTGGCGGAGCGCAGCCCTTCGAAGTGGATAGAATTGTTGTTCCACTCCCACCCTGCAATCTCACGACGCGTGGCGGCGGCGGAAGAATGGGAACGAGTCCAGGGTGGAGCTCCGCAAGCCTAAGAACGATTGCCAGACGAACGAAATCAACGCCGGCGTAGAATTCCGGCCACCCGCTGCAAATCTTCTTCCGTATCCACTCCCACGGAATCGTGAGGAGTCTCGCCCATAAAAATCGGGATTCCATTTTCGAGGAAGCGCAACTGTTCCAGCCGCTCACTTTTTTCCAGTGGAGATTCCGGCTGGGTCACAAACCAATCGAGGGCGCCCTTTCTGTATGCGTAAAGGCCAAGGTGCTTGAAGTAGCGTGGCTCATGGCCATCGCGATCGAAAGGAATGGTGGCCCGCGAGAAATAGAGCGCGCTTCCATTGCTAGCAGCCACGACTTTTACCGCATTTGGATTTTGCACATCTTCGGGCGGGCAAACAGTCTTGATCGTTCCCACTTCGACCGATTTTTCTTTCATCACATCCAACAGCGTGGCAATTTGTTCCGGGCGCACCAGCGGTTCGTCCCCTTGCACGTTGACATAAACATCCGCTGCCAACGAATTGGATATTTCATGCACGCGCTCGGTGCCACTCTTATGCGCCGGGGATGTCATCTCCGCTCTCCAGCCGTATCTGTGGCAGATTTCGAGAATGACTTCTGAATCGGTGGCAACAATCACGTCGGAGAGCAGCGGTGACGATCGAACCGCCTCATATACCCAGCCGATCAATGGCTTGCCCGAAAGCTCGAGCAGCATTTTTCGCGGTAGACGGGTTGAGGCCAGTCGAGCAGGAATGACAGCAACAGTTTTCACAGCAGCAGTTTCCGGCTTTGTCGAGCTACTGGCAAGTATCGATTCAATGAAGGGGCGAATGCACCCCACGTTTGACACGTTTTTACAAGCGCTCTTAGAATAAACAATCGGGCGCAAAGAACCATTCCGGTTCCTTGCGCTCAAGCAGCGAGACCTCGCGCGGATGCGACTAGTCCCTCTCGTTGGTGTTTCCCTAAGTGAATGGCGGCGTAGCTCAGGTGGCTAGAGCGACGGTCTCATAATCCGTAGGTCCGTGGTTCGAGTCCACGCGCCGCCACCAATCACGCGTTTTCAGCGGCCGCTTCTAAAGCCTTTATTCCGAAAAGCTTGGGAATATTTGCCGCCAAGAATTTTTCCTGCAACTTACTTTCAGGCATTACCGAAGTTTCCGCGCCACCTCTCAAATCCCTGTCGCTAGAAGCCTTAAGTGCTTATCCTTTAAGAAGAACCGCCTCCCGTTTGGCGGCGGCGATAGTGGCACGGTGATCCCTGCTTAAATGTCTGCCAGCACAAACTCGTGGAGGGGACTACCCCTCGGGGCGCAGGGATTCGTTGCCCTGGTGATCATTGGCGGAACCGCCTGTTTGCTTCAGGCTGCCATTCACCAGAACAGCAAGAATATCGCGGAGTTCATTTGCTATACGGGAATCGCCGTCCTAGCCTCGCGATTGCGCGTCACCCTGCCTGGAATTACCGGGACGCTGTCAGTAAATTTCCTTTTCATTCTGGTGGCAATCGCGGAATTGGGATATTCCGAGGCCATGACCCTGGGCGCGGTTGCCATGGTAGCGCAGAGTCTGTACCCGGGACGGCCAACTGCCATTCAGTTGACGTTTAACGTCTGCGCGGGTTCTCTCTCGACGGCTTTAGGTTATTTCGTCTACCACAATCCACTCTGCAATGAACTGATAAGCAACCGTCCGCTAATTCTGTGCCTGACTGCTACGATCTATTTCATCGTTAACGCCGGGTGTATCGCTGCAGTAATTTCTTTCAGCGAAGGCAAGCCGCTACGAAGCATTCTGGTTGGCTGCTACTTCTGGTCGTTCCCCTACTACCTTGTTGGGGCCGGAATTGCCGGGGCAATTTCCTGGTTTAATCACGCATTCAACTGGGAAACGTCGTTGCTGTTCGTTCCTGCCATTTATCTTATCTACCGCTCCTACCGGCTGTATTTGGGGAAGCTGGAAGACGAAAAACGCCACGTTGAAGAAATGGCGAACCTGCATCTTCGGACCATTGAGGCCTTGGCGCTCGCCATCGAGGCTAAAGACCAAACCACACACGAACACCTGCAACGTGTGCGGATTTACGCTATCGAGGTAGCCAAGGAATTGGGAGTTAAAGGGGCGGAACTGGAAGCTCTGCACGCGGCCGCTCTGCTGCACGACATCGGCAAACTGGCAGTGCCGGAGCACATCATCTCGAAACCGGGACGGTTGACTCCGGAAGAGTTCGAGAAGATGAAGATTCACACCGTGGTAGGGGCTGAGATTTTGGAACGCGTTCGGTTTCCCTATCCGGTGGTGCCGATTGTGCGGGCTCACCATGAGAAGTGGGACGGATCCGGTTATCCTTACGGTTTGAAAAATATGGAAATCCCGATTGGAGCCCGGATTCTTTCCGCGGTGGATTATCTGGATGCTCTGGCATCGGATCGGCAATACCGGCGCGCGATGCCGCTGGATGAAGTGATGCAGCGACTGGCGGCCGAATCGGGGAAGTCATTTGATCCGAAGGTTGTGGACGTCTTGAAAAGACGTTACCGGTCTCTGGAAAATCTGGCCCTGAAAAAATCAGCGGAAAATGGAATTCCAACGCACTCCGGCGGGATCAAGATTGCGCGCGGGCCAGAGCCGGACGCGGGATTCGAAAGCGCCGGTGTGTCCGATTCGCCCGGGCGTGAAGCGAATTTTCTTTCCTCAATTGCCGCCGCACGCCAGGAAGCTCAATCCTTATTTGAGCTGAGCCAGGATCTGGGAGCTTCCTTGAGCTTGGGAGAAACTCTTTCCGTTTTCTCAGTGAAATTGAAGCCGATGGTTCCCTACGATGCCATTGCTATTTATATCCGGCGAGGGGACGAGTTGATCCCGGAATATGTGAATGGCGACAACTACCGATTGTTCGCTTCCTTGCGAATTCCCATGGGAGATGGTCTCTCCGGTTGGGTGGCGCAGAATAAGAAACCGATCATAAATGGAAATCCCTCCGTGGAACCGGGTTACTTGAACGATCCAGCCAAATTCAGCACCCTGCGTTCGGCTCTCGCGTTGCCGCTTGAGGGGGTGGCCGGCGTGATCGGGGTTCTCGCGCTCTACCGCGCCGAGCGAGATGCATTCACTTCCGATCATTTGCGAATTCTTTTGGCAGTGACCGGCAAAATGGCACTGGCAATCGAAAATGCAGTCAAATATCAGCAGGCAGAGAGTTCAGCGACTACCGATTATCTGACCGGACTGCCCAACGCCCGATCTCTGTTTCTGCAACTCGACCGTGAATTGGCCCGGTGCAAGCGGGACAATGTCTCGCTCACATTAATGGTTTGCGACATGAACGGGTTCAAGAAAATCAACGACCGGTTCGGACACCTGGAAGGGAACCGGGTCTTGCGTCTTTTTGCGCAAGCTCTGAAAGACAGCTGCCGCGAATATGATTATGTCGCCCGCATGGGTGGAGACGAGTTCGTCGTGATTGCTCCCGGGCTGCCCACTGACGCAGCGGCCAAGAAGATCGAACAGATTCGGCCGCTGGCGCGGCAGGCCGGGTTTGATGTTTGCGGAGAAGACATTCTCTCGCTTAGCGTGGGTCTGGCAGTGTCTCCTGACGATGGCAATGACGCAGAACAGTTACTCACTGAAGCCGACCGGCGGATGTATCTGGAGAAACAGAAACAGCCTACGAAAAAAGATCAGCGCTTGCACACGCGAATGAAGTGCCGGCTTACAATTGAGTTGCGCGCCCAAGAAAGCGGTGTCCCAGTCTTCGGTAATCTAATCGATATTAGCCTTGGAGGCTGCTACGTGGAAACTGCTGCCATCCTCACCCCTGGCTCTAATGTCAAAGTAGTATTCTCCATGGACAATTTGGATTTGAGCGCGGAAGGCAGCGTCGCCAGAATCCATCCGGGATCGGGGATTGCGGTGCAGTTCAAGGAAATGAGCCGTGAGTCACGCGAAAAAATGTACCGTATTCTGGAGTTTGTTCAAAGCACCACTACGATGTACAACGACCGCTACCTGCAGAATCTTTTCAACCGCTGATCATTACCAAGGTATCAACTTCAAATTTCTAATCCACGGTTGAAGCCAGGGTCCCTCGCCCGTACACTTAAGAAATGCACGTGCATGCTCACGGCGCGGATGGTCCCAAGCGAGTGCTCAAGATCTCGCTAGGCGTGACGCTCGCCTACATCGTGCTGTTGGTCGCGGCGGGAATTCGCGCCCATTCCCTGGCGCTACTCTCCGAGGCTGGTCATAACCTTTCCGACTTTTTGGCGCTGCTACTATCTCTGGTTGCGGTTTATCTGCAGTCGCGTCCTGCCAGTTCTACTAAGACATATGGCTACCATCGAGCCGGAGTGCTCGCCGCCCTGGTGAATGCCGTTTCTCTGGTCGCGGTAGCATTCTTTATTTTCTACGAGGCATTCCGGCGCCTGCAGCATCCGGAGCACGTGCAAGCCGCCGTAATGATGTGGGTGGCGGGCGCGGGCGTGGTGATGAACGGAGTGATCGCTCTTCTGCTTTACCGCTCCGGGGGCGACGTCAACATCCGCAGCGCGCTCTTGCATGAAGTCGGCGACACACTCTCTACGGCCGCCGTGATTGCCGGGGGCTGGGCGATTCTGGTCACCGGTAATTCCTGGATCGACCCCGCGCTTTCTTGCGGAATCGGCGCATTGATTTTATGGTCGGGATTCGGCATTGTGCATGAGACATTGAATATTTTGCTCGAAGGCACGCCTAGAGGTGTAAAGCTCGAACTGGTCGAAGTGGCCATTCGATCCATCGAGGGCGTCAACGATGTCCACGATCTTCACTGCTGGAGTATTGGCTCGGAAACCCGTGCTCTCTCCTGCCACATCTCGATCGCGGATATTCCGCCGTCAGTGAGCGAGAGGATTCTGCGCGATGTAAAAGCGTGTCTGCATGAGAACTTCCGCATCAACCACACGACGATCCAGTTCGAGCACGTGGAGTGCGAAGTGGCGCATGGGTGCGTGATCCCGGTAGGTGAGAGTGAAGGTCATCATCATCACGCTCACTGAGGGATGGTTGAGGCCGTAGAGACATGCGTTGCTCTGCGGTAGCGCTCCCTACGATTCAGGCTTTTTTGACCGAGGCCTGCCTGTCAAAGATCTCCCGTGCCCGCTCGATCGTATCCGCCTCATCGGCGGACTTATCCGGCCTGAGCCGCACAATCCTCGGAAAGCGTAACGCGTAGCCGCTTTCATGACGATCAGACCGCATCATGTTATTGAACGCAACTTCCAGCACGACTTTCGGCTCGACGGTGCGCCGGAAGCCTTGATCTTCAATCGTGTGATCGAGGAACCACTTTGTCATCTCTGCGATCTCGGTATCTGTCAATCCCGAATATGCTTTACCGATATTCACCAGGCGATCCCCATTCCATATAGCAAATGTGTAGTCGCTGAGGACGCCGATGCGCTTGCCATGACCAAACTCGACTGCAGTTACGACGACGTCGAGCGTTGCCAACTCCCTCTTCATCTTTAGCCATGACCTGCCGCGCTTGCCGGGCGTGTAAGTTGACGCGAGATCTTTAATCATCAGCCCTTCGTTGCCACGAGCTTGGGCAGCCACAAAAAGTTCTTCCAGCTCCTCGCTGGACGAAACGCGAAAAACCGGCGCACGAATGATGTGAGCCGCTGGCGATTCGTCGACATCCCCAAAAATCAGCTTTCGTTGCGCCTCCCCGAGTTTTCCCTGTGTTCCCGCACGTTCTCCGCGTTGAAGATCTCTCTTTGCCAGCAGCTCATCAAGAACCAGCGCCCGCTCCCGGAGCGGACGGTCAATAAGCAACTCCCCATTCGCATATAAAATATCGAACACGAGGTATGCCACCGGGACCTCCCGCAACATGTTCTCGCTTACTTTATTTCGCCCCAGCCGCTGCTGCAGGACTGAGAACGGCCGCGCCTGACCGAGTGCTGAGGCTCTGCCTGCACTGGACTCAGAAGGCGGCTCGTCCACGATCTCTTGCGTTTCATTAAGATTCTGCGGATATTCCCAAGCCACGATTTCCCCATCGAGAATGGCATCCTCCGGCAATCCCGCGAGCGCGTCGGGCAACTCTGGAAACGACTCGGTGATCTCATCCCGCGTGCGCGAGAAAAACTTTACGACGCCGTTCGAAACATGCGCCTGCGCGCGAATGCCGTCATACTTATCCTCCACCGCAGCCTCGGCGAAGTAGCTCAGTCCTTCCTCGGGCGATTCGACCGGACTCGCTAGCATAAATCCGATGGGATGGAACATGCGCATCTTTGCCAGCGACAATTTGTTTTCAGCCGCGAGCCGCAGAGTCTTGCCAAGGTCGCCGAGCAGCATGTTCGCACGCTGCACCTCCGCGAGGGTGGCACCGAAAGTTTTTGCGATCGCCTCCTCAACCAAGCTTTCTTTCAGTCCAATCCGCAAGTCACCGGTCATGATCTTGACGATGTACTTGGCTTCGAGCGGCGTTGCGCGCATCAGTAAATCGCGGACCAGCGCCGATTTTGCCGCCGGTCCGCGCACTGCCGCGATTTGGCGAAAAGTGCCTTCAACTTCGAGAACTTTTAGCGTCTCTCGCGATCTCTCTGGCAGAACCTCTTCCGCGACAGCTCCCAAATCTCCGCGCCTCCGATAAGCCGCACTTAGCGCGGCCTCGTCTTTTCCAGAAACTTCCGCCACGACGCGCCACAATAGCGCTCCGCCGATTCGTAGAGTGGTTTCTTCCCAAACGGCGAAGGGTCTTCCGGAAAGAAACACTGCCGAGACGGCGGCTTCATCGATGCTGAGCGATTTCAGATAGTCAGACACGATCGCCGTCTTCTGCAATTTCTTAGTGGTCGCCGCAATCGCATCGCAAGTCTGTGCGAACTTGAGCATGTCATTCCAAAGAATAGACGAAAGGTAATCCGCGGATTGAGAACTTTGCCCCTGTGATAACCTAGTCCTTGACGCTTTGTCGCGCCTGGAGCATCTAACACTCGTGCGTTCGTTGCGAAATCTCGCGCGTTTCCTGGTGGCCGTGCAGCTTCTGCCCGCCCTCGAGAGTGGGGAGGAGACTCTGGTCGGTGGCCAGGCTGTGTTGGAAGGTGTCATGATGCGTTCTCCGCACGCCTGGGCGATTGCCTGCCGCAAACCTTCGGGCGAAGTGGTCACTATGAGCCAGCCTCTGGAGCGCCCATCGGAAAAACATAAGTGGATGGCCTGGCCGATTGTCCGAGGCGTGATGACTCTCGGTTATGCCATGTCGTTGGGATATCGCGCGCTTCGGTTCTCGGCCAACGTTGCCATCGAAGAAATAATGCACGACGATTCTACACACGATTTGGACACAGCCACTCTTGAGCGGGCTCAGGGCGGGCCCTCGGTTGTGCCGCTAAAGCGAAGCGAAGCGGAACTTTCCCCGGCCAAGACGCAGACGCGAGAGAAGGCCGCCTCCATCAGTGGATGGCTTGCCGCCGGCAATGTCATCCTCTCGTTGGCATTTTTCATCTTCATGTACAAGTATCTGCCGCTGCTGGCGGCTACCGAACTTAAAAAAGCGAATCCGGCGCTGGGCGGCCAGATCGTGTTTAACCTGGTGGATGGTGCCGTGCGGTTGATTCTGTTCCTGCTCTTCATCTGGGGAGTTTCGTTGTTCCCTGATATCCGCCGCGTATATGAGTATCATGGCGCCGAGCATAAGACCGTGTTCGCGTTTGAGAATGGCGACCCGCTCGAGACTGAGGCCGTGCAGAGGTATTCGACTTTCCATCCCCGCTGCGGCACCAGCTTTCTCATGACCGTGATGCTGATCTCGATTGGCTTCTACATGCTGATTCCGTTCACCACTTTCTGGGCGCGCTTTGCCTCGCGCATCGCATTACTGCCCGTAATTGCCGGTGTCTCGTACGAAATCATCCGCTTCGCCGCCAAACATCGAGGTTCACTCTTCGCCCTGATGACCGCTCCTGGCTTGTGGTTGCAGCGCATAACCACGCAACCTCCGTCCGATGAGCAAGCGCAATGCGCCATCGTCGCTCTCGATCAGGCCATGGCTCTGGAGAAAGAGCATGGCGGCGAATTGGTGATTGCCTAGCGGCGCTGCCGCGAATATTTCTCTCACTTCATCCCCCCATCTTCAATCCGAAAGGACGCAGCTTGCTACTTCTAACTGGCTTGCGCTCCTGCGAGACTGAAGACGTAGAAAACGATGTTTCTAGGAAAGACGCCCGATGTTTGAACGCTTAGACCAAATCGAAGCTCGATACGAAGAACTGACTCAAGCTCTCGCTTCGCCGGATATCGTCAATGATTCGGCGAAATACCAAAAGACCGCCAAGGCCCATAGCGAAATAGCGCCAGTGGTGGAAAAATATCGTGAGTACAAAGACCTAACCAAGGGCATCGCGGAGAGTAAGTCTATGCTCGCCGAGGAAAAAGATCCCGAGATGCGCGCTTACGCTCAGGAAGAGCTTAACAAACTGGAGCCGCGAGTGGCCGTGATTGAAGAAGAGCTGAAAGTCCTATTACTGCCCAAGGATCCCAACGATGAGAAAAATATCATCCTGGAGATCAGGGCGGGTACGGGCGGGGATGAGGCTACGCTCTTCGCCGCCGAAATCTTCCGCATGTACACCCGGTTTGCGGAAACCCAACGTTGGAAAGTTGAGATCCTTTCTTCATCGGAATCGTCAGCTGGAGGACTGAAGGAAGTCATCGCCATCATCGAAGGCAATCGAGTTTTTTCTCAGCTCAAGTATGAGAGCGGCGTCCACCGCGTGCAGCGCGTTCCGGCCACCGAGCAGCAGGGAAGGGTTCACACTTCCGCAGTGACTGTCGCCGTTTTGCCTGAGGCCGAAGATGTGGACATCAAAATCGAACCGAAGGACCTGCGCATCGACACCTTCTGTTCCTCGGGGCCGGGCGGCCAGTCGGTGAATACGACTTACTCTGCGGTGCGGATCACCCACATTCCAACGAATACTGTGGTGAGCTGCCAGGATGAGAAGTCACAGATCAAAAATCGCGAGAAGGGTATGCGTGTGCTGCGCTCGCGTCTTTACGAAATCGAAATGGAGAAGCAGCAGCAGGCTCTGGCGAAAGAGCGCAAGGCGATGGTGGGATCAGGCGACCGCAGCGAGAAAATCCGCACCTATAACTTTCCGCAGAACAGACTCACCGATCATCGTATTGGATTCACCATCCATCAGTTGGAAGCTGTAATGGATGGCAAGCTGCAACCGCTCATCGAAGCGCTCACCACTTATTATCAGGCGGAGAAACTGAAGCAGGAAACCGCCGGTGTCGCTGGATAAGGCATGATTGTGGTCGCTGCGGAAGAAATGTGTGACGAAGCAACCCGTGCCTAGCAAATCCGCACCATAATGGACGCTATGGCGAACCGTGAATCTCGTTCACTCCTGGCGCTCGCGGGTTTCGGGTTAGTTACGGCCGGCGCCGCATGGTATGGTTCGCGCTACAGCCGCGGCGGAAGCCATGATATGTGGTACCGCCATCTCGCCAAACCGAGTTTTACTCCGCCAGACGAAGTTTTCCCCGTATTGTGGGGATCACTTTACGCAATGATCGCGTGGTCAGGATGGCGCATTTGGAGCGCTGCGCCGTCTCGCGAACGCAAACACGCGCTGCGACTGTGGATTTCGCAGCTCAGCGCCAATGCGAAATGGTCGAAACTTTTTTTCGGTGAGCATCGCCCGACGCTTGCACTGGCGGATGCAATCGCGCTCGAAGGAATGATCTTTTCCTATATCAAGGCGGCCCGGAAAGTTGATCGTGCAGCCGCCAACGCGTTTATTCCGTACGCGGCATGGGTCGCATTCGCCGTGGTGCTCAACGCGGAAATTGCCAGACTCAATCCGCGCCGGGCGTGATCGGTTAAATCGGTATCGAGAATCAACCTCCCTGCACGCAGAAGTAGCGTTCTGTGGTGAAATGTTTGTGTGCAACTGAAGCAAGCTCTCGCGGATGCGGCCCTGCGCTTCACCGCTAAGGATGTTCCTTCCCCTCGGATGAATGCTGAGACTCTTCTGATGTTCACGCTTGGCTGCGATCGCGCTTACCTGTACGCGCATTCCGAACGCGAACTCACCGAGGATGAAATAACTCGCTACGAAGCTGCACTGTCGGAGCGAACTCGCGGGGTTCCTGCGCAATACATTACCGGTCACCAGGAATTCTGGGGTATGGATCTGATCGTTACGCCTGCCGTGCTGATCCCGCGTCCCGAAACTGAGCATGTGATTGAGATTGTGCTGGAACTTGCTAACGCGCAGAGGAGCAGTGGGCCACCGGCCCCGCTCCGGAATCTGCGGATCGTTGACGTGGGCACTGGGTCCGGTTGCATTGCTCTGGCGCTTGCTCGCGAATTGCCAGAGGCTGAAATTCACGCGGCTGATATCTCCTCTGCCGCGCTTGAAATCGCGCGCGTCAATGCTGCGCGCTGCCAACTCGAAGGGCGCATTCACTTCCACGAGGCGGATGTGCTTACGGGATTCGAAGAGTACTCCTTCGACTTCATTGTTTCTAACCCGCCTTACGTGGGTGAGTCGGAAGAAGATGAAGTTCAACTTGAAGTGCGGAAGTTCGAGCCACGGAATGCGGTTTTTGCCGGTCCTACAGGATTAGAGATTATCGCTCGGCTCATCCCGCAGTCGCGTGTAGCATTGCGGCCGGGCGGTTGGCTGGTGCTGGAAGTCAGCGGAACAATCGTGGAGGCCGTAAAGCAGCTTTTGAATGGATGGGAAGACGTTCGAATCGTCAACGATCTCCAAGGCATTCCGCGCGTGGTCGCCGCGCGAAAAGCGTTGTAGAGAGATAATGCAGCCCCCGTGTTTCTCTAGCGTGGCACGCTGGCAGGCTGAATTTCTTCCACATCCACAATGTTGGTTGGGTACTTGCCGGTGTAGCAAGCCGAGCAATAGGAAGTTTTCTCTCCCTCGCCACAAGCTTTCTTCAGTCCTTCGAGCGAGAGATAGGCGAGAGAGTCGACCCGGATGTAGTCGCGAATTTCATCAATAGATTTATTGGCGGCGATCAATTGATCTTTCGAAGGCGTGTCAACGCCGTAGTAGCAAGGCGAAATCGTTGGCGGACACGAGATCCGCATATGGACCTCTTTTGCTCCCGCATTGCGGATCATGCGGACGATCTTGCGACTGGTAGTGCCACGCACGATCGAATCGTCGATCAGCACTACGCGCTTTCCTTCGAGAAGGGATTGCACCGGATTGAGCTTCAGCTTGACGCCAAAATCACGGACGCTCTGGCTAGGCTCGATAAAGGTGCGTCCCACATAATGGTTGCGGATCAGGCCGAAACGAAATGGGATGCCGCTCTCGGCAGCGTAGCCGACGGCGGCGGTCACGCCAGAATCCGGCACCGGCACCACAAGGTCGGCATCCACCGGCGCCTCACGCGCCAGTTGCCGACCCATCTCTTCGCGGCTGGTCTGAACCGCGCGGCCAAACACACGACTATCAGGCCGCGAAAAATAGACGTGCTCGAAAATGCAGCTTGACTGCGGGGCAGCAGTCGAATAAAAACGCGAACTGATTCCTTCCGGCCCAACCACGATCAGCTCTCCCGGCTTCACATCGCGCTCGTAAGTCGCTCCGATCAAGTCGAAGGCGCAGGTTTCCGAGGCAAAAACGATGGTGTCGCGCTTCTGACCTTCGAGCGCCGGAATTCGACCCATGGCCAAAGGCCTAAAGCCGCGCGGATCGCGCGCCGCGATGATGCGGTCGGGACTCATTACCACCAGAGAAAACGCACCTTCCACGCGGCGCAGAGCGTCGGCAATCGCTTCCGGCAGAGTGTGTTCGCGCGAGAGTGCGATCAAGTGGACGATCACTTCCGTGTCGCTGTTTGTCTGAAATATCGAACCCTGGCGCTCCAGCCGGCCACGAACCTCAGCCGCGTTCACGAGGTTGCCGTTATGAGCGACCGCGATCGAACCTTTATTCGATTGCACTAAGATCGGCTGCGCATTCAGCAGCGCAGAATCACCCGCAGTCGAATAGCGGGTATGTCCGATTGCAAGCGTGCCGCGGATTTGCGAGAGAACTTCTTCAGTAAATATGTCGGCGACAAGGCCCATGGCCTTGTGTACGCGAGAAGTCAGACCGTCGGAAGTGACGATGCCAGCCGACTCCTGTCCGCGATGCTGTAGCGCGTGAAGACCAAGGTAGGCGAGTTTCTCCGCTTCAGGATGCGCAAAGATCGCCACCACTCCGCACTCGTCGTGGAATTTATCTGCAATCGGCATTTAGCAGTTAGCCTTTAGCTCCTAGTTCCGTCACTATCCGCCCTAATCGGCCGCGAGCAACTCTGGGTCAGCCTGCAGAGTCGACTCTAACGCAGCGTCGTATACCTGACTTAACTCAGAAAGCGGAGCTGAAATCAGAACTCTGTCATCCACGTTTATCTCCAGCCGATCCGGAATCGTTTCCCCTAGAACGTCGGCAGCAATACCGTGTTTCTCCGCCCCCTGTTGGATTCGCGAAACGTTCGGCGGGTCGCAAGACAACACGATACGGCTTGCGTCTTCTCCAAAGAGAAGGAACTCTGCGGGCAGTCCATTCGAAATGAGATTCACTCGCGCACCCACGCCTTTCGCGAATGTCTTCTCCGACAGGGCGACTGCTAAACCGCCGTCCGAGCAGTCATGTACAGACTCCACCAAGCCTTGCTCGATCAATCCGATCACCGTTTTCTGCAGTGCAGCTTCTTTTCCCAAATCGAGTTCCGGAGGATAGCCCCACAACGTGCCCAGAATTTCTTTCGCGTACTCCGACGACCCAAACTCGCTCTCGACATCGGTGATATCGGCTGCTTCGCCGCCGCGCAATAGCACGATCGTGCGTCCGGGGGTTTCGAAATGCATCTTCGCGGTCTTGTGCACGTCGTCAAGAATTCCCACAACCCCCAATACCGGAGTTGGATAGATTCCTTCGCCGAGGGTTTCGTTGTAAAAACTAACGTTGCCACCAGTGATGGGAATCTCAAGCTCTTCGCAGGCTTTGGTAATGCCATCGATCGTCTGCGAAAACTGCCACATAATGTGCGGCTTTTCCGGATTACCGAAATTCAGGCAATTGGTCGCGCCTACCGGAGTTGCGCCCGAGCACGCGACTTTGCGTGCGGCTTCGGCAACAGCATGCATCGCGCCCAGCCGCGGATCGAGATAACACCAGCGGCCGTTGCCATCGAGCGCCATCGCCAGTCCGCGTTGCGAGCCCTTGATGCGAATCACACCTGCGTCACCCGCTCCTGGCGCTTCGACTGTGTTGGTCTGCACCATGTGATCGTATTGCTGCCATACCCAGCGCTTGCCGCAGATATTCGGGCTGGCAAGAAGTCGCTTGAGAGTTTGCGTGAAATCGCCGCTCGCGTTGAGCTTGATGTGCTCCGGCATCTCGCGGGGTATGGGGGGCTCCCAGCGCGCGAGCGGGCGTTTATAAACAGGAGCGTCGTCGGTCAGCGCTTGATTCAGAATTTCCGCGATGACCTCGCCGTGTTGAAGTACTCGCAACTTATTGTCGGTCGTGACCCTCCCAACTTCGACGGCATCGAGTCCCCATTTTTCAAATACGCGGAAGACTTCCTGCTCGCGACCCTTCTGCGCCACCAGCAACATACGCTCCTGCGACTCGCTGAGCATGATTTCGTAAGGAGTCATGCCGGTTTCGCGCTGCGGCACGCGATCGAGCTCAATCTCAATGCCGACACCTCCGCGGCCACCCATTTCACAGGTCGAGCAAGTCAGCCCGGCCGCACCCATATCCTGGATGCCGACGATCGCTCCGGTCTGCATGGCTTCAAGACAAGCTTCAAGCAGCAACTTCTCAAGGAACGGATCGCCGACCTGCACATTGGGACGCTTAGCTTCCGAGGCTTCGCTGAATTCCTCGCTCGCCATTGTTGCGCCATGAATGCCGTCGCGTCCGGTCTTGGCGCCGACGTAAATTACTGGATTGCCTTCGCCCGCCGCGCGAGCATAGAAAATTTCATTTTTGCGGACCAGGCCCATGGCAAAGGCATTGACCAGCGGATTGCCGGAGTAACAAGGCTCGAACTTGGTTTCGCCGCCTAGGTTAGGAACACCGAAGCAGTTGCCGTAGGAAGCGACGCCGCTGACGACGCCCTCGAGGATCGAGTGATTTTTATGCAGTTCCGCCTGCGTGACAACTCGTGGAGCGCCGGACGCCTCGTCCGTCCCGCCGTGGCGAAGCCCGGCGGCATGTCCACGGTCTCCCCGGACGAGGGCGTACGGGGCTCCATGGTTGGTGATGGGTCCAAAACGCAGCGAGTCCATCACCGCGACCGGTCTCGCACCCATGGTGAAAATGTCGCGCAGGATTCCGCCTACGCCGGTGGTCGCGCCTTGAAATGGCTCGATAAACGAAGGGTGGTTGTGCGACTCGATCTTGAACGCACAGGCCCAACCGTCTCCGATATCGATGATGCCCGCATTTTCTCCTGGTCCTTGCAGGACGCGCTTACTGCGCGTAGGCAGTCGCTTTAAATGGACGCGAGATGATTTGTAGGAACAATGTTCGCTCCACATCACGCTGAAGATGCCAAGCTCGGTGAGCGTGGGTTCGCGGTCGCCGAGAAGTTGCTTGATCTTTTCGTATTCGTCCGAAGTAAGGCCGTGCTGCCGGAGGGTCTCCGGAGAAAAGGCATGGGTTATAGAGGTAGCCATGGGGAAGCTCTATTGTCGCATTTAGCGGGGCCGCTGGGTAGCTCAATTCGGTGCGTCAACCGTTCGAGTAGGTGCTAGAGCCGCCCGGTAATGCCTCGCCCAGAGGAATGGCCGTCCCGCCGGAGCAATCCGGCGGACAAAGTTCGGCTTAGAGGTCCAGCTGCCGTAGAGTCTTTAGATTTCAATGCCTCCGAACGCGCCGTGATAGGAAGCGACGCACCCTGGGGCAACGTGAGACCTGACTTTGCCGAAAATCTTTCCATCTCACACAGATTTCCCTACGCATTCGGTCGGACACCTGATTCGCACTTCCGATGAATTGTCGCGAGCACTTCCGGACGGGTACCATCGCGAAAGATCAGGAAGTTCTGAAGTGAGTTGTAGTTGCCATCCGTTGTATTCGCAAGGGGCGCCGGTCGAGGTGGTGCCGGACGTCTCCAACCAATTCAGATGGAACTCGATCGGCACCGGGACCTGTTGCGTCGAGGCCTGTTATTGCGACGCAAGGGCCCCTCCGAAGCGCATCTCCGGCCCGCGAGCGCATTGTCGAGCATTGCGCGCAAGTTTTCTTTGAGACGACACACCACGACTCAAACGTGACGATAGAAAGGGAAAGAAAATGGCGGGAAATCGAGCAGTTGCGTATATGGGACCGCGAAAACTTGAGATACAGAATCTTGATTATCCGAAGCTTGTTGGACCCCGAGGCAGGAAGTGTGAACACGGCGTCATCCTTAAATTACTCGTTACGAATATCTGCGGAAGCGATCAGCACATTTATCGCGGCCGCTTCCCGGCTCCGGCGGGCATGATACTCGGTCACGAAAACACCGGGGAGGTCATCGAGGTGGGTCGGGATGTCGAATTTATCAAGAAAGGTGACATCGTCTCAGTTCCGTTCAACGTCTCTTGCGGTAAATGCCGCAACTGCAGGGAGGGCCACACCGAGATTTGCATGAATGCTAATCCTGATTTCCCATGTGCCGCGTATGGCTTCAATCTCGGCGGCTGGCAGGGAGGGCAGGCCGAATACATGATGGTTCCGTGGGCAGATTTTGCGCTCTTAAAGTTTCCCGACAATGATCAGGCGATGGAGCACATCCTGGAGCTAACTTATTTGTCGGACATTCTACCCACGGGCTATCACGGTTGTGTGTTAGCGGGAGTTAAGACCGGGTCAACGGTGTACATCGCCGGAGCGGGCCCTGTGGGGCGAGCTGCGGCGGCGAGTGCGCGGCTGCTGGGAGCATCTGCGATCATTGTTGGAGACTCGAACAAGGAGCGGCTCGCGGTCGTGAAGAAGGCTGGCTACGAAGTGGTTGACATCTCCAAGAAGACGCCGGTTGCCGACCAGATTGAGGCGATCCTGGGAGCCCGCGAGGTGGATTGCGGAGTCGATTGCGTCGGATTCGAAGCGCATGGCTATGGCCCCGGCGCGGAAGACGATCCGGCGGCGGTGATCAACGCCATGATCGAAGTGGTTCGTTTCGGCGGCAAGACGGGCATTCCGGGAATCTACACGGCTGGCGACTCCCAAGCCAGAAACGAAATGGAGAAAAATGGAACCTACGGCATCGACTTCGGCAAAGCTTGGATCAAATCGCCGAGCATGACAGCGGGCCAGTGCCCGGTGCTCAGATACAGCAGGGATTTGATGAACGCGATTCTGTGGGGGCGGATGGAGCACTTAAAAGACGTAATGAATGCCCACGTCGTCTCTCTTGATGACGCATTTGATGCCTACCGGGCGTTTGACGCGGGTTCGCCGAACAAATTCGTCGTCGATCCGCACAATGTCACGAAGAAAATCGCGCCTGTCACACCCATGACACGCGCTGCGTGAATCGGGAAACTCGATAGTAAAGAGTAAATATCTTGCGGACGCCGCTGGTCTTGAAGCGGCGTCCCACTTACGTGGCATCCGCGTCACAGTCTCCGAAATCCCCAAAAATGATTATGGCAGCCGGACCTGTAAGCCGAATTTTGTCCGCCGGATTGCTCCGGCGGGACGGCCATTCCTCTGGGCCATGCATTACTGCGTGGCTCTAGCGACCTACCCGAAGGTTTGACGCACCGAGCCGGCACGTGTTCAAAACCTGATTGCTCAGGTCCCGAACTTCCTTCCTATTTGGTCTTGCTC
>JBAWBG010000189.1:0-7648 GCA_049589695.1 Candidatus Sulfotelmatobacter sp.
GACCAGCACTGCTGACCGGTCATGAGGAGGAGAACCGTTTGTCCCACAGTTTGCCCCGCCCCAAGACGAGAATTGCGCTCCCTACGTCGGCTGCCGGGTTACGAGGCATGCCTCGGCGGCGCAGCGTCGGAGCCGTTATGCAACTGGGCGTACCGTTCATAACCCTGGGTCGCAAAGCACAAACCGCGATCGAAAAACTGGTCCAGCAGGCGCAGCAATTCCATCTCTCCATAAATTTCGATCGGACCATGCGTGGAACCCTGACGTTGCAGGAATTCCCAGAGATGCTCCTTGACTAGGACAATCGACCAACAGAAATCGGAAAGAGCGACCCCCTGTGAGGCGCGACGCTCACCGATCTCAAAATAACGCCGCTCGACTTCGTGGCCGGTCTTGGTGAGCAGCCATTCGCTCAAGTGCCGCAAGATTTCCTGGAGTCGTCGCCGCAATTCATCGATCGGGACTTTGCGCAGGTCAGCGGTATGCGATGAGGTTTCGAGCTTCACGACAAGCTCGGCGGCGAGTTCATTGGAATGATGTTCAATCAACCGAACCAAACGTAATGCGATCATGCCACCCTCTCAATCTGATTCGATGCTGATTCTGCTGAGTAGACGCACGCATCACTGTGGGATTGGCGAAGAGTTTTGTAATTTAACGTAACTCTTTACCACCCTACAACCACTCAAGCTCGCTTGTATCGCACCCTTTGGGTGTCGTCAGCCGTATGCTAGCTTAGGAGCATGCCGGCGGGTGAGATCGAATTGAGAAGCGCTGTGGATGGCAGGTATCGAACCTTGCTCGAAGTGTCCGGCGCCATCGCATCCCAGCCCAACTTGCAGGCTGTCCTGCAGAGTTTGCGTCGTCTGTTATCAAGCGTTCTGGCTTTCGACTCGGTTAGCCTTTGCTTGCTGTCCGACAACGGGAACTCGGTCCGTCTCATCGCATTTGATCGAAGTCCGGACGCACATCGAGTCGACATTGGCACTGAGGTTCCGCATGTAGGGAGCGCTGTTGGAAGAGCAATCGACGAACAAAAACCGATATACATTCCCGACCTGCAGGCTGAGCTTTCAAGGATTCCTCAACTGGCATCGCAAGCGAAGCTTCGGAGTCCGCATAGCGCTTACATATTTCCAATTTCGATATCCGGGAAGAAACTCGGGGCTTTAACATTTGCGACTGCGCAGAGAGGGCAATTCAGCCCCGACGACATGGAGCTTATGATCTCCGTGTCGTCACATGTTGCGGTTGCGCTTGAGAGCGCGGTTGCCACCGATGCAGCAGAGACCTACCAACGGCTGTTGGCGCACGAGCGCGATCGGCTCCGACTGCTTCTCGAAATCAACAATCAGGTCGTAACGCAGTTGGATATCAATGAGCTGTTCCGTTCGGCTTCATCGTCGATTCGCAAATACTTTGCGAATGACTTCACTGGTTTCTGGCTTATCGATAAAGAGTCAAACCAGCTGGAATGCGCGGTCCTCGATTTTCCCGGCGGCAACGGCTTTCTTGCAGATATTCCCGGGCGTGAAGCCACCGATCGGGAAATTGAGAACATGCGTACCCGAACCCCTGAGATCTGGTCGCAGGAGGACATCGAAAAGCTTCGGCCGGAGGTTCTCGAACGACTGAAGGCTGAATCGATCGCTGCGATGGCGGTTGCCCCCCTTGGCACTTCGAATGGACCGCTTGGGCTTATGTCCATGGGGAGCAAGCGGCCCAATAACTTTGGACAAGAAGATCTCGACATTTTGTCCCAGATCAGCGCGCAGATTTCATTGGCGCTGGACAATGCGCTCGCCTATGGACGGCTTACTGCGTCGAAGAATCGCCTGGAAGACGAGCGCTTGTATCTCGAATCCGAAATCCGCGCGGAATACAACTTCGAGGATCTCGTAGGCAAAAGCGCCGCGCTGCGTAAAGTCCTCGATCAGATCGAGATTGTGGCCCCGACCGGATCTACGGTTTTGCTGCGCGGGGAGACGGGCACCGGGAAAGAGCTGGTCGCGCGTGCAATCCATAGCCTCAGTCCAAGACGAGAACGAACGTTTGTCAGGCTCAATTGCGCTGCCATTCCATCCGGGCTGGTCGAAAGCGAGCTCTTCGGACACGAGAAAGGTGCGTTCACTGGCGCTCTGATGCAGAAGCGCGGCCGTTTCGAGCTTGCCGATCACGGCACTTTGTTCCTGGATGAAATCGGCGACATCAGTCTGGAACTGCAGCCAAAGTTGCTGCGCGCGTTGCAAGAACAGGAGTTCGAGCGGCTGGGCAGCAACAAGACCATTCATGTCGACGTTCGCCTGATCGCGGCGACGCATAGAGATCTGTCGTTGATGATCCGCAACAATCAATTCCGGGAGGATCTGTTTTACCGTCTCAATGTTTTTCCGATTCAGATACCGCCGCTTCGCGAGCGCCGGGAGGACATCCCGCTCTTAGTTCACTATTTTATTTCGCGGTTGTCGGGCCGGATGCAGAAACGTATTAAGTCAATCCCGAAGCCCGCCATGGAGGCGTTGACGAATGCGGCATGGCCCGGAAATGTTCGAGAGTTGGAGAACTTCATTGAGCGTGCCGTCATTCTGACGCAGGGAGACGAGTTGAATGTCCCGCTCACTGAACTTAAGAAATCATCCGGCCGCAATGCCGCTCCCGTATCGACGTTCCAGGAAGCGGAGCGCCAAGCGATCATTGAGGCGCTGAAAGAGGCATCGGGAAGAATCTCCGGTGCGGGAGCGGCTGCAGAACGTCTCGGGCTAAAGCGGACGACGCTGCAAAACAAAATGCGGCGACTCAACATCACCAAAGCCGATTACTAGAGCCAACCAATTCCCATTTTGTTGTTTGATTTCGCTTGACTTTGCTTTCGATCACTCTTTCTGCCCACATTGGGGCACTGCCCGCCCTAGGGCATGGCGGTGATTGGTGTCACGCGGGGAGCGCCTGCACACTCAACCATTTACGCCCAACTTTCGATGGCATGCTGGCTGCAGTGTCTCATGCGGCGGAATCGAGCAACACTCTCCGAGGGAGGCAGTATCTTGCCAACGAAAGGCGGAAAAATGGCGTCATGATCGGCGGCTTTCGGCGTTCGCGTCTGCTTTTGCTGATCGCCATGGTGCCACTGGGCGGTTGCTTGTACCGATCCCGCCCTGTTGCTCTTCACACGAGCACAGCGCAACTGCAAACGGCGACCGGTAAAAAGCTGGTTGAGCGCATCAACGCTGAAGCTACCGAGATCAACACGTTAAAGGCGACAGTTACAGCTTCCATCGTCGGCAGCAAGCTGGGTAAGATCACGCAATATCAGGGAATACGCGGCTACATTCTTGCCCGCAAGCCTTCCTCGCTCCGAATGATCGGACTCTCCCCAATCCTGCAGAACCATATATTCGACATGGTGAGTAGCGGGCAGGAGTTCAAATTGTGGATTCCGTCCCAGAACCGGTTCGTTGCCGGTAACAACGACGCAGCGAGACCATCTACGGAGCCCTTGGGGAATCTGCGACCGCAAGTGATCTATGACGTCCTACTACTGCAAGCGGTAGACCCACAGAGTGAACTTGCCATCCTGGAGGGAGGCGAGCACGAAGTGATTGAGTCTGTTGGGCAGAGATTGGTACTGCAACCCGACTATACCCTCAACATAATTAAACAGAACGGCCGCGGGTGGTATCTATCGCGCAAAGTTGTGTTTGACCGAACTGATCTGCACCCACACCAGCAACTCTTGTATGACGAACACGGGTCTGTTATCACCGACGTTCACTACGATGAATATAAGGAATTCAATGGCATATTTTTCCCAACGAATATTCAGATTCGGGGATCGCAAGAGGAATACTCCATCAACCTTGAAATAACGAACCTGACTATCAACGGACCCATCACGGATGATCAACTGTTGCTGGATGTCCCTGCGGGCGCAGGTCTGGCGTTGCGATAGCATGCTGCCCACATTCGGGCAGCGCCCGCAATAGGGCACGGCGGCTACTCAGATCACATCTGGCGCGTCAGCACCTCCAACAACTTACGATCAACTTCGGATGGCAACCCGGCTGCACTATGTCCTACAGCGGATGGCGCAAGACTTGCCGACGGAGATCACCGATGTTGCGTGTCGAATTTCAGGACGTTGGGAATACCGTGACCATGCGGCTGGAAGGCCGCTTTGTCGGGGCCTTCGCCGAGGACACAAGGGATCTGGTGACACGCTGCAAGATTCCGCCGCGCCTTGTCGTGAATTTGTCGGAGGTTACGTTCGTCGATGCGGTCGGCGAACAAGTGCTGTCGTGGTTAGCGCGAATTGGAGGGGAGTTCATAGCCGAGAACTGTTATCCCCTCCACGTCTGCGAACGCCTGCATTTGGCGATGGCGCCGAAACGCCCAGGCGCTCTCCCCCGAGCGATGTAGCGCGTTCGCAGACCATATAAGAGCACGTGCAATTGAGAAACAACGGAAGGAAAAACCGCTATGCAATTACACGGGAACCAGGACGTAACTCGCAAGGAAGGGAGTTGGCGTGGAATTGGCGATGGTTTAAACCGTGTGGATTTATTGGAACCATCGTTATCTGAATCTAAACGATCCACTACGGCTGCAGACCAGGATCCATTGTTCTTGTTTGCCTGCCATGTGGAATGGCACCAACAGCGAAACTTGAGAGCTTATCAGGCACTCCTTGCCGGACTGGACGCTTCCGATAAGAGGATCCGCGCAATCGCGGAGACGATGCTTCACCGCTCCTCGCCCCGTCCGCACAGAGAAGGCCGGGGCGTTTATCGAAAGTAAGAGGTCCATTATGGAATGGTTTAATTCGAGTGAGCGAGAGCAAGAACGGCCCAATGGCGGATTAGCCTCGAGCCATGAAATCCAATCGGCTTTCGATGAGCAACGCGAATACCTGTACTGGATCGCACTGCTCATCACGGGAGACGACACGCTCGCCGACCTGGCGGTTGTAAACGCAAGCGCCCTGTCTTCGAACTATAGCAGTGTGTTTCGCGACTGGCTTGACGGGTGGGCGAAATATGCAACCGTGCGGGCTGCTGTCAGAGAAGTCCGTAATCTCATTTCCGAATCGGCGGCATACTTTGCGGAGTCGCCGTCCGAACACGCCGACGATGACGTGCTTTCCGGCGACCAGATTGCGTCGCTTCGACTGGTCGATCCACAAGAAATCATTGCGGCGCTCGACCCCTTGGCCCGCGCCGCATTCGTGTTGCGGGGAATACAACACGCCTCGATTGCCGATTGCGCACTCCTGCTGGACGTTTCCCGCCGGATTGTTGCCGTCGCTTACTGCCAGGCTCTCCGATGGAACAGCGAACGCACAGATGTGCACTGGATGCCGAATGAAAATCAGACGAACTCCCGAGTTTGATTACACCCCTGCGAACAGATGACTGCGACTCCCAAAAAAGAAATGAAGCAGAGAACAAGATTAAAAATGCGGCACGGGGAAGAAAACTGATGGTAATGCAGGATCGCTCTGAGAGCGCTCGCCTCTCAGGCGGTAGGGCGCTTGACATAAGGATACTGTGCAGCTTGATGTTGGTAATCGTCGGGACGACTGCGTCCTGGGCGCAAGCGGTGTCGCCGAATGTCGCTAGTGTTCCGAGCGGCCCAGCCAGCAATGAAGTTTTACGCCTCACGCTTAGCGAAGCCATCAGCCGGGCTGTGCGTTACAACCTGGAGGCAATCGAGAGCGACGAGAATACCAGGTCGGCTCGCGGTCAACGATTGCTCGCATTAAGCAGTCTCCTTCCCCAAGTGAGCGCAGCGATCAACGAGAACGTCGATCAGGTAAATTTCACAGCCTTGGGTCTAGCCGCAATCAAAATACCGGGCATCCCTGCCGTTGCCGGTCCATTCAGTTACAGCACGGCGAGCGCAAGCCTAAGCCAAACTCTTTTCAGCTACGAATCGATTCAGCGCTTCCGCGCCGCGCGCACCTCGGAACAAGCCGCCCAACTCAGCTACAAAGACACGCTCGATGTAATCACGCTTACCGTCGGCAATGCTTACCTGCAAGTCATCGAAGCGCACTCCCGGATTGAAGCCGAAGAGGCGCAAGTCCAGAATGCGAAGGCGCTCTACGACCAAGCACTGGATGACTTCCAGGCGGGTACGAGTCCGAAGATTGATGTAACTCGGACGGCAGTCCAACTTCATACCGAAGAGTACAACCTGAGTGTTGCCCGCAACAACTTTGAGATTGCGAAACTGACGCTCGGCCGCGCCATCGGATTACCTCTTGGTCAAGCCTTCGAGATCGCCGACCAACTTCCGTATGCCGAAATAAATCCGCCGACCGTCGAAGACGCCCTGAAGATGGCCTACAAAGTCCGCAACGATTTCCGCTCTGCTCTCGATTCGGCGAAATCAGCCGAGCAGGCGCTGTCGGCGGCTAAGGGCGAGCGCTATCCCGTCGTGGCGGTGAATGGTGATTACGGCGATCAAGGACCAACCTTCAGTCAGTCCCACGGAATTTTCAGTTTCCAAGCGGGAATCAACGTACCGATCTTTACCGGCGGCCGGATCAAGGGCGACATAACCCAAGCGCAAGCGACTCTGCGCCAGAGAAGGGCAGAAGCGGAAAACATCCGTGGGAAGATCGATTACGACGTTCGCACAGCACTTCTCAATCTCAACGCCGCTAAGGAACAAGTCGAGGTTGCTCATCAGAATGTGGATTTGGCCAATGACAACGTCACTCGTTCCAAAGAACGCTTTACGGCAGGCGTGACCGACAGCGTCGAGGTGGTGCAGTCCCAGCAGTCCCTGGCTAGCGCCAACGACCAATACATTACCAGCCTATATAACCACAATCTCGCAAAACTGGCGCTGGCTCGCGCGCTCGGCATTGCACGAACCAATTTCAGCCAATACCTCGGAGGACATTAATGCCTTTGGAAGGCACGGAGTTGAACGAACCGAATGCTGCGCCTGTGGCGACGATGAAACTAGAACTGCCCGAGGATCACGAAAATAAACAAGGCCTCCGCCGGATTTTTCAGAAGCATCCAGTGGGAACTCGGGCCGTGGCGCTGGTGTTATTTGCGGCTGCAGTCATAGGAGGAGGACTCCTCGTGAGGAATAGCCTGGCGTGGGAGTCGACCGACGATGCACAGGTGAATGGCCACATCATGCCGTTGAGCGCGCGAATCAATGGATACGTGCTAGAAGTTCCGGTCATCGAAGGACAGCTTGTCCACGCTGGTGATGTGCTCGTAACTATCGATTCCAAGGACTACAAGATCGCAGTGGAACAGGCCCAGGCGATGTTCGCCGACGCACAGGCGAGCGCTGCAAGTTCTCGATTCAACGTGCCAATCACTTCCGTTACGACTAAGAGCAACCTCGATTCCGCAGAGACCGCGGTGGTGAACGCAGACGCTGGATTACAGGCCGCCCAGCAGAATTTCGAATCTACGAAAGCAGTCTTGGAACAGGCCGAGGCCAATGCGGCGAAGAGCGACGCGGACCTGGTGCGTTATGAACAGCTCGTTGCCAAAGAAGACATTTCACGTCAGCAGTACGATCAGGCCGTCGCCGCGGCCAAAGCAAATCGGTCCGGAGTCGCCTCGGCTAGAGCGAGTGTGCAGGCGGCTGAGCAAGCAGTTCGCCAGGCGCAAGGAAAGCT
>JBAWBG010000190.1:0-2895 GCA_049589695.1 Candidatus Sulfotelmatobacter sp.
GGCCGAGCTTGTATGCCATCTTTGGGGACAAGCGGGCGATATTCTTGCGCGCCCTTAAGGCGTACGCAGAACGCAAGGGCGCAGCGGCCGCCAAGGCACTCCTCGCGCCACAGACGCTTCGCGACTCGATCGTGGGCTTTCTGAGGTACGCCGTCGAGAGTGCGACCGAGAAAGGGTCCGCCCGGGGATGCCTTATGATGTGCGTCGCGCCGCTTGTGAACGATGCTGAGGTTCAGCGGTTCCTGCAGAACGCGGCCACTGGCGGCGCGGCGCTGCTGGAGCGCCGTTTCGGGGACGGGATCAGCGCGGGAGAAATCCCATCTAACTTTCCCGTAGCCGCGCGCGCGATCCAGGTTACGGATCTAGCGCGTGGGCTGACTATGCGTGCGCAAATAGGCACGCCGCGTAAGACGCTCCTCAAAGATGCTGAGGAAGCGGCCAACTTGGTGCTCCTGCCGGAAACAATTCGCCGTGGGAGTTCCGCGCCCGTCGTGAAGCGCACGGTCCAGTGAAACGCGCATTGGCTTGTTCGCAACAACTCAGCCACAAATTTCGGCTACTGGTAATTCGGGCGGGTGCCCATCAGTGTTGCCTTGCCGAAGAAGTGCGCGGCGACCGAACCCCAAATCTTGCAGCGGAACGAAAGCAGAGATATCCATATGCCGCGCGGCGCATTGAATACTGAAGGTCCCAAAAACCAAAATCCCCGCCCATTCTCGCAAACGGCGCCGCGATAAGGACGGGGTATCTGGTCTCTTGAGCCTTACTTCTTGGGCCGCGACTCCGGCGGCACAAGACCAGCGAGGCGGTAGTACACAACGAGCTGGCCGTAGTGTTCTCCGCTATGCTCGATGATGCCGTATGCAGTGTCGAGAAGGCGCGCTTTCTGCTTAGGGTAATAAACGACCTCCGTCATCAGGCCTTTTTCGCCTTTCGACTGGATGGCGGCTGCGCCATCGGCGAAGGACTTCTTGACGAACGCAACGATGTCGGCCTTGGACTTGTATTGCTCTCGCTTCGGATCTTCTGCGGCGGGAGGCTTCAGCCCCATCGCAGGATTCGTGAAGTAGTAGCATGAGCCCGCCGCGTGCAGCAACTGCTCGGCGAAGCTTCGCTGCGCGGGTGTCGGCTTGAAGTCGTATTTGTCCTCCGGAAAATCTTCGGCCAGCGCCGTCAGCTTGCGGCCAATCTCATTCCAGGAATCGAGCACGACCTTCGATTCCGGATCTGCAGGTTTGACGACTGCATCTTTCTTCATCGCGTCCTGGGCATGGGCGGGAAATGCGAATGCCAGCAGGACGATAGCGAGAAACGGTATTCTTTTCATTTCTTTCTCCAGGATTGAGTTTCGCGAATCAAAGCTTCAGCTTCTTATTTCGCCTGCGCCAGCTCCGCAACAACTGCGGCAACTTTCTCGAGTGTCTCGTTCCAGCCCTCGAGTTGACCGCTATTCTTCGCGCTCTCCATGGGTTCATTGCCAATGTGGGTGAGCTTGGTTTGGCCGTTTCCGAGATCCTCAAAGAGGGTCACATCGTACGAACCCTCTATGGCCTCATCTTCCATTCCTAATTCCGCAGGATCGATCTTGTTTCCCTTCGAGTCCGAAAAGTACATCGAGGAGACGATCTTCTTGTACAGAACAATCTCATGGTATTCAATTGCATTCCAGCCCTCGTACCCATCCGGCGTCTTCATGCAGAGAAGAGACTTTCCTCCAACGCGAACATCCATCTTGCAAGCAGGCGAGGTAAAGCCTTTCGGTCCCCACCACTGCATCACGTATTTCGGGTCTGTCCACGCCTTCCAAACCAATTCGCGTGGGGCATCAACAACTCTTGTGACAACCATCCGCTCTGTCTCGTTAACCGTGTTATTTGCCATCTCTGACCTCCATCTTTTTCATTTCTTTCAGAACCACATCTAGTTTGTCGAAGCTCTCTTCCCAGAATCGGCGATAGTTTAACGCCCAGTCGCTGACGGTCTTTATCGCCGTTGGCCTGAGCGTGCACACACTCTCTCGCCCACGCTTCGTCTTGATCACGATCCGCGCCCGCACCAGGTAGGCAATATGTTTTGAAATCATCTGCTGCGAGAGTGCAAACGGTTCCGTCAATCCATGCACAGAGGCAGGACCATGGCTGAGTCGTTCGATCATCGCCCTGCGGGTCGGATCAGACAAAGCCGCAAATGTTGTACCCAATCTATCCACCACCATATGGTAGTGGATTGTATGGCAATGTCAAGCAGGAATTTTGCGATTCCTGCTTGCTGTGTCCTGGCCCCCTGACATCTGCGCTGATTGACACTCTGCGCAGGAGCGCGCGCGCCGGCACGGCTGAAGCGCTGGCATCAGCGGCCGGGAGGAATGTGGATTGCCTCTGGAACCTGTTATCGATCTATTACCGGCCTGTTCGGCAACTGATCTTTTCCAGTTTGCTCGCTACGACAATCTCAGCGGTCCCGGTAGGGACGCTCATCGCTGAGCGCCCCCCGGACGGATCCGTACGTGCGCGTCTACGCATACGGCTCTTATGAAGGATGGGTGACGTTGAAGCGGGCGTGAGGATAGGGATGCAGGATTCGGGGTATGGGTATCCACCCGTCGAAGACCGGAGTCAGTGACTCCCACTTCTTCTTTGCGCGTTGGCTGCGACGAACCAGAACGTTCCGCCAGAGCCGATTGATGCGCTGTCTGAAGGTTCGCAACTGACCGATATTCCCGGGAACAGCATGGTATTGGTAGTAGCCAGTGACCACCTTCCGAAGCCATGCACCGACCTGACTGATACGATCATGCTTCCGGCGGAGAAGCTCAACCTTGATGGCCTTCAGCTTCGCAACCATTCGCTGTTTCGACGTAATCCGCCAGACGGTGAAGGTATCGGTCTTGTGGCG
>JBAWBG010000191.1:0-3969 GCA_049589695.1 Candidatus Sulfotelmatobacter sp.
CTAACCCGATATGTAGGCGGTGACCGGGAGCCTTGTACTGTACCTAAGGTAGGTACTAAATTCTTGTACTTTCATCCGACGCGACATCCATTACCCATCCTAGTCACCATCCCAGTCACATATTCTGCAGGAGACCTCGCTGTCGGTACCCAATACATTATTTGAGCCCCCATTGTTTATCCAATACATTTTTATCTGCAATTGGTTTTTAATCAATACACTATGTCATCACCTCTTCCTGAAAATACTGTCAATGATCTACTCTCTGTCCCATCTACCGCATCTTCTGCCGAAGAATCTCTTCAGGCAAGCTCTATTACGCCGCTGTCATTGCCTCCGGAGGCATGTTTTGCATCATTCGAAGAACTGAAATTGGCAGCTCAAGCTCATGCTTTGGCTGCAGGATATGCTTTCGTAACTGGCAAGGGTGATACCAAGAATGGCAGGAAAATTAGACATTTGGATTGCAAAAGAGCCGGTAATTACCGTGGTAAAGGTGCTCCTAAACCTGAACATCGAGCAAGAGACCGCAAATCGGTGAAATCTGGTTGCCAATTCAGTATCAAAGCTCGAGAACGTGTCAATGGCTCTTGGGATCTTACCTACCGTTCTGACCCTAAATATTGTCAACATAATCACCCCCCTGCCGATCGGGGTACCTTTGCAGCAGATCGTCAACTTTCAGACGCTCAAAACCAGACAGTTATTACCAATTTCCAGGCAGGTGTTGCTGCCCGACAGACTGCCGCCACGCTACGCCAGGAAGACCCAAACTTAAGGATTACCCACAGGGATTTATACAATATCACCGCCAAAATTAGAAGGGCTAGGGAACAAGGACACTCGCCTTCCGAAGGGTTGATATTAGAGTTGGAGCGGGCCCAGGCCGTAGGCGAGGTGTTTTTCGAACACCTTCAAGACGAGCAAGGCCATCTCTCAAAGTTGTTCATTGCCGATGCTCGGTCTATCAAGTACCTCAATGAGAACCCTGATATACTGTTGTTTGACTGTACATATAAAACGAACAAATTTGGCATGCCTCTACTTGATATTATTGGCATTGATGGCCGCAATCGGACCTTCACCGTTGGCGTTGCGTTTCTCGATTCAGAAACTGAATCTGACTATGATTGGGCTGTAGGAGTAGTCCGGCAGTTGTTGAATGATGATCTCTTTCCCGCCGTTATAGCCACGGATTGTGAGCCTGCTCTCATCCATGCTCTTGACAAGACTTTCCCTTCGACACAAACAAAAACGGTTCTCTGCTTTTGGCATGTCTCTAAGAATGTCACAGTCAATTGTAAAGGTAGATTTGGTACTGCAGAGCGTTTTGAGGAGTTTCTGAATCGTTTCAAAGAAGTAGTTTACGCGAAGACCGAGGAGCAATTTCAAAAATTGTTGGGGGAGTGGGAGACCGACTTTCATTGGAATAACGGTAATCAATACTCAATCTCACAGCATGCCACTATTCAGGAACGGGAGGAAATTGGTGATTGGAACCTTGAGAGGGATGCTGTGGCATATTGCCTCGGTCAGTGGCTTATCCCATACCGCGATAAGATCGTACATGCCTGGGTCGATCGTCATTTTCACGGCGGAGTAACTTCGACCTCTCGCCTCGAAGGTGCCCACTCGGTGCTCAAAAGATGGATCAATAGTTCGTGTAAAGACCTTGGAAGAGTCTGGGACTCTATCAAACTCGCCGTTGACGATCAATTCAATGAAATTAATATCGGAATGGCGCAGGAGACATCGTCGACGCCAATTCGAGTTCAGGGACAGGATTTTAGCGGTGTTGTGGGCAAGATTACCCACCACGGTCTCTCACTCCTTTGGAAGCAGTGGAACTACTGGAAACATGAGGACCAGTATCGAGAACAAGGCAAACCTGTCGACGATATTTGTACTGGCACGTACTACAGCTCAATGGGTGTTCCCTGTTGGCATATGATCAAATCCAGAATAGCCGCTGGAGAGCCAATCCAACCACGTGATTTTCACCCACACTACCACTACGATCGAACTTCTCCTGATGAGCCTGTCATCTTTCGCGCTCCAATTCTTGACCCTGTTTCTCGACAACGACGCAATACGGAGGAAACAGAACGGCGGGCACACCAGCGACAACATCAACGCCTTCGAAGAGCACAAACTGGTCGTATTTTGAGTGGATTTGAGCAAAGAGAGACAGCAATTGCCCACTGCTCTGCCTGCACAGACCCCGGCCACGATAAGGCAGTCTGCCGCGGATGCCGATCAACTGGGCACAAGAGAAACAACTGTCCTTTTCGACCTTTTGAGATGGGCAATGTAGGACCCCAGCTGCAGACTCCCTCTCAAATACAGCCAAATGTTCCACAAACCTGGGCTCAGATACAACTACCTCCTAGTAGTCAGTGGTTGCCAGTAAATGCTCAATTTCCACCGCCAGTATTGCCCCCGCCGAGCCCCTCTACTTCTGGCACCTGGCCCCCAACGATGCCAGCCCCTCAAATATACTTTCCAGGTCCAATGGATCCTCGGTCGACCCAGGGGCAAGGAGCCAATTATCTTCCACCTCCAACTTGGCAAAGATATGAATAATGATGGACCTCGGGAGCTGTAACTGGGGACGAAGTCGTTCAAAGCGGTTTTCATTCGTAATATAATTATCAATTGTTTTTTCCAATGATACCAAATTTGTATTCTAGACTACTATAGAGATTATAAAGCTGAGGATTTTGGGAGCCCTATTTGTTAGATTGGTCTCAAGGCGACAATTCATTGATCGTAGCTACAGTTTTAGCGAGGCCGAGGTCTATCATAGGGACGTTACAAATACCCCTCAGAGAAGAGGAGATCAACTTCACAATAAGCTTACCAGTACTCTATATACTATTAAGGGTTAATAAGTGTAAGCTGTGATTCCCCGTTGGGTTTATGTACAGCAATCATCAGGCTGTATCTCATTGATAAACGAAGTGATCTCACACTTTAAATGGATCCTAGGCGATGATTCAGATGAAACAGAGACCTCAGAGCTAGCATTCATTCAACAAGAAAAGGCCTAGGTAGTAGATGCTCTCCGTAAATACTGGTAACTAGTATGAAGTACGAAAATGTCCATAGATGATACTTGTGCTCTTGAAATTTCTCAATCCAGCATTCCCCCAATATTATGAAGGGCAAAGGGAATAGCAGATCCTCAAGTAAATCCCCAGGTTCAGACATTGCACAATTTACTCTGCATTTTATGAAAAGAATAAGGATTGGATCTACGTATAGTGGAGTAAGTCATCTAGATGAATATTGAAACCTAAAAACGGCAGTTCCAACGTTGGGGCTGAAAGATGATATATAATATTCAGCCATGGGCATTGGGCACTATGGTATTAATATATATTTTGAGCAGTAGCATATCAACTTCAGCCCTTCCAAATACCAAAGGGATTCTCTTCACAATATATCTGCTTATCTACGGCTTTCGTAAATATAAATGTAATCGTGGATAATACTAATTAATTAATATATTATTTTTGTATTTTTTAAAATCTACGGCATGAAGGTATGTAGGAATTAATGCTCTGTCGGCAGCAGATGCAGTAGACATGGATGGCATATTGACAGAATGTGAAGAACTTAGAATGACATATTGATTTATTTATTTATTAAAAAAAAAAGGTAATAAATAATAGCATTATGTGATGTTCAAAGAATGTAATAGGTACCGACGGCGAGGTCTCCCTAGATGTCGCGTCGGATGTCGCGTCAGAAATAATGGGGTACAAGAGTTCAGTACCTATCTCAAGTACAGTACAAAGGGGGCAGAAATCTCCCGGTCACCGCCTACATATCGGGTTAGAAGGGGGGAGGGGAGTATCCAAGGGGGGGAGGGGCGTATCACTACCCCCGGAATCGTTAGCGGTGACGCTAACATTAGTGGCCGCGCCACGGGAAGCCTAACCAATGAATTTTGTTGAGGTATGCTCC
>JBAWBG010000192.1:0-20759 GCA_049589695.1 Candidatus Sulfotelmatobacter sp.
TTCATTTCGCGGACGGCGCGCTCGAGCATTTGCGTGTAGAGCTCGAAGCCGATGGCTTCGATGTGGCCGCTCTGTTCACCGCCGAGCATGTTGCCGGCTCCGCGAAGTTCGAGATCGAGGGCGGCGATTTTAAATCCGGCGCCGAGGTCGGAGAATTCTTTCAGCGCGGCGAGGCGGCGGCGGGCGATGGGCGTGAGTTCGATTTCCGGCGGAAGCATGAGATAGGCGTAGGCGCGGCGGTTGGAGCGGCCTACGCGGCCGCGGAGTTGATAGAGCTCGGAGAGGCCAAGGCGATCGGCGCGGTTGATGAGGATGGTGTTGCAGAGCGGGATGTCGAGACCGTTTTCGATGATGGTGGTGGAGACGAGGATGTCGGCTTCGTGATGCATGAAATTCAGCGTCACTTTTTCGAGTTCGCCTTCTGACATTTGACCATGGCCGACGATGATACGGGCTTTCGGAACCAGTGCTTGAATTTTTGCTGCGATTTCCCAGATTGTGTCGACGCGGTTGTGGACGAAATAGACCTGGCCGCCACGTTCGAGTTCTTGCTCGATCGCGGATTGGATCAGTTTTTCGTCCCAACTGGCGACTACGGTTTGAATTGCCATGCGATCTTTGGGCGGTGTTTCAATGACGCTCATATCGCGCAAGCCGACGAGCGACATGTGAAGGGTTCGTGGAATGGGTGTGGCTGACATGGTGAGGACGTCCACTTGCTTGCGCATTTGCTTGATGCGCTCTTTGTGGCGGACGCCGAACCGCTGTTCTTCGTCGACGATAAGGAGGCCGAGATCGGAGAATTTGATGTCTTTCGAAAGAATACGATGGGTGCCGATGAGGACATCGATTTTGCCGGCTTCGGTTTTTTGCAGAATTTCTTTTTGCTGCTTCGCGTTGCGGAAGCGGCTGATCATCTCAATTGTGACGGGGAAGGGGGCGAAGCGCTGCTTGAAAGTTTCGAAATGCTGGAAGGCGAGCACCGTGGTGGGTGCGAGTAGAGCAACTTGTTTGTTATCGGCGATGGCTTTGAAGGCGGCGCGCATGGCAACTTCGGTTTTGCCATAGCCGACATCGCCGCAGAGCAGGCGGTCCATAGGCTGCGTGGATTCCATGTCGCGAATGACATCTTTGATAGCTTGCGCCTGATCTTCGGTTTCGTTGAATTCGAAGGCATCTTCAAACTCGCGGAACCATTCATTGGCGGGCGGGAAGGCGTGTCCGACGGCGGTTTTGCGCTCAGCGTAGAGCTTGAGAAGTTCGTCGGCCATATCTTTCATGGCCTTCTTCACGCGCGCCTTTGTCTTCGACCAGGACTGGGTGCCGAGATGACTGAGGACCGGCTTGGCGCCTTCGGAGGAGCGATATTTCTGAACTAGATCGAGGCGGGTGAGTGGAACGTAGAGGCGAGCGCCTTCGGCGAATTCGAGCAGCATGAATTCGGCGGGGCCATCGCCGTGATTGATTTCTTTCAGTCCTTGATATTGGCCGATGCCATGCTCGACGTGAACTACGTAGTCTCCGACTTGAAGATCGCGGAAGTCGGAGAGGAACGCGGAGACTTTGGATTTCGAGCGCTGCGGACGCGAGGCTACCGCGTCGGATTCGTCGAAGAGATCGCGCGAGCCGAAGATGGCGAGATTCGCTTCGGGCAGGAGAACGCCGTCGGGGACGTAGGCAGCGGCTAGAGTGGTGGTGAGGATTTCTCCGGCGAAGTAGCTGGTTTCATCGGCGTAACTTTCGCCTCCGCGAGTGCGGCTGCCGAGCTTGAAGGATACGTTGTATTCGGTGAATACGTCGGCCAGGCGTTCGACTTCGCCGATGTTGGGAACGGCGAAAAGAACGCGTTTGCCATCGGCGTTGAGTTTCTGGACTTCCTGCAGCATCGTGGGGACTGCGCCGTGGAAGCGAGGCGAGGGTTGAGTGAGAAATGAGACTTCGGATGGATCGTCGAGGCTGCGCGTGATGCCGAGATGCTCGACGTCGGCACCGGGGAGGGTCGATGTTTTCTGCCACCATTCATCGGGCGGCAGATAAAGGTCTTCGGGGCGGACCAGGTTGCCGACACCGCTGCGCTCGTGAGCGTCGGCGACGCGAGTCCAGAAGCGGTCGAATTCTTCCTTCAGTTGATGAGTCTCATCGAGCAAGACGGCGGCGCGAGGGATGAGATCGAAGATGGCGCTGTCGGCTCCGGCGACGGGGGAATAAAACTCCCAGCCGGGAAAAACGTTGAGGCCTCCGGCGCGAACGGCAGCTTCGACAATTTCCTCCGAGCCTTCAATTCTCTTACCGCTGAGGCGGGTGTGGATTGCGCCGAGAAGATGTTCGCTGACCGGAGTTTCGGTGAGCGGCAGCAACAAAGCTTCATCTACGGGAGTAGAGGAGCGTTGGGAAGCGGGATCGAACTTGCGAATGGAATCGGCTTCGTCGCCGAAGAATTCGATGCGGAGCGGGCGGTCGGCTTCGGGGGAGTAAACGTCGAGGATTCCGCCGCGAACGGCGTACTGGCCGGGCATTTCGACAACGTCGGTGGAGGCGTAGCCGACGGTGTTGAGGTGGGCGAGGAGAGAATCGAGATCGAAGGATTCGCCGCGTCGGACGGTGCGGGCGAGATCAGTGTAATAGTTGGCGGAGCGAAGTCGAATGGCGGCGGCGGCGACGGGTGAGATGACGATGGATGCGGCGCCGGTGGCAATTTTCCATAGGGCGGTGGCGCGTTCTTCCTGGAGTTCGGGATGCGGGGAAAGATTCTGGAACGGGAGGACGTCGCGTGCGGGGAGGGCGACAATGGACTCGGGATCGCAGGCGGAAGTGAGTTCGCAGAAGCCGCGGAGGACGGGAAGAAACTCCTCGACGGCATGGTTGTCCTTGACAACGAAGATGAGCGGGCGTTCGGCGGAACGCTGGAAAAGGACGAGCAGCAAGGCTTTTGCGGTGGGTGTGAGGCCGGAGACACGGATGCGCCCCGTGCCCTCCTTGAGGTGGGAGGCAACACGCGTGAAGGCGGGAAGGTTTTCTACGTCCACGAAGAGTTCGCGGACGAAGGGAAGAAGCATGCTCTTTGATTTTAGCAGGAGAGTGCAGTTGGTGGCCGGGTTCGCAGATGTGGGTTAGTAGTGCAATTTGGCTAAGGGGCCCCAGACCTGCTGCGGGGCGGGAGATCCCAGGTCTCGCAAATGCGGCGAGACCTGGGGCACCCCTTACATATTGATCTTGGAGTTTAACTGCGAAGCAAAGGGCGGGTTAGGCAAGTGGGGCCGCCGCTGCCGTTGATGCAGAGTTCGCTGCCGGGGAAGGTGCGGAGGTCGAATCCGGCGTGGCGGAGTCGAGAGTTCGTTTTGTGACTTTCTTCGATGGCGAGAAGACGATTGTTTCCCAGAGCGAGGACGTTGCAGGCCAGGGTGTCGCGCTCGGAGGAATCGATTTCGATGAATTTGAATCCGCGAGATTTGAAGAGTTCTACAGTTTCTACGGCGAGCTTGGGGAGATCGACGAGGGCGGTGTGATCGTCGAGGAGACTGATCAGAGACATTAGATGGAGGCAGGCGGATGGTCCGGGGCCATGGGGGAGTGGCGCGGATAGAACCTCGATTCCTTTCGGCGAAAGGAGATCGCGCATCTGCTGAATACCTGTGGCGTTCGTGCGGTAGCCGTGGCCGATTAGAAGAGTCTTGGAATCGAGCCAGAGGATGTCTCCGGCTTCGGTGGCGCCGGGCGACGTGATGTAAGCAAGAATCGGGATCCCCAGGCTCTGGCAAAACGAGGCTTGGTGCGGGCCTTCGGGAAGACGGTTGGGCTTACCGGGACGCATCACGATTACGCCGAAGTCGGTGGGAAGAGATGCGTCGTGGGTGTAGACGGCGTCGAGAGAGAGATCGAGCGAGGGAGGGAGTTCAATAACTTCGGCTCCGGCGGTTCGCAACTCGCGGGAGAGAGCGTCATGCTGAGATTGTGCGATCTCGAAATCGGGGGCGTGATGAAAGCCGAGGTCTTGCCAAGGAGCGGGGCGATTCCAACCGGCGGCGCGTGGCGAGCATACCAGCACGCGATCGAGAGCGCCGACCATCGAATGTCCGTTGAAATGAGTCTTAGCCGCCGTTTGCATTTTTGCCCCCAAACTCTCTGAAGCTGACGAGGCTGATAGGAATCTATATGGGCATTATGGCAAAAGCAATGTGGGAAGGCGCGGTACTGGCTGAAAGCGATGCGACGGCGGAGGTGGAAGGGAATCAGTATTTTCCGCCGGATGCAATTCACAAGGAATATTTCAAGGCGAGCGAGGCGCATTCGGTGTGTCCGTGGAAGGGCACGGCGAGTTATTACGATGTGGAAGTAAATGGAAAACGGAATGCGGGAGCCGCATGGTTTTATCCGGAGCCGAAGGATGCGGCGAAACAGCTCAAAGGGTATGTGGCGTTCTGGAAGGGTGTGAAGGTGGAGAAGTAGAGATTTGCTGCGCTTTACTTTATGGTAAAATGTAAAGCATGAGCATCGCCAAATTATCGTCCAAGAATCAAATCGTCATTCCGCGTGAGGCGCGCCACGCGCTAAAAGTGAAGTCGGGTGACGAGCTTGTGGTGGTGGTGCGCGGGGAACACATCATCATGATGAAGCGGCCGAAGTCCTACGCGGCGGCACTTCGCGGTTTGGGGAAAAACCTGTTTCCGCCCGATTATCTTGAGAAGGAACGCGAAAGTTGGGAGTGAGTGAGGTCGCAAGATTTCTTCGGCGTCATCGCAGTATCGCTCTCGATACAAGCTGCTTCATCTATCAGATACAGGAGCATCCTGGGTATGTCGCGCTGACGGATGCCGTTTTCCGATGGATCGAAGAGCCCCGTCATCAGGCGTTCACTTCAACCATAACAATGACAGAGTTGTTGGTCCACGGCTATCGGGAGGATGATCGACAAAAGATCGATAGTTTCTACGGTCTACTTTCTCTCTATCCCAACCTGCACTGGATTCCACCGGATTTGGAAACAGCAGACGCGGCTGCTCGAATCCGCGCGAAGTATAAGTTGCGAACTCCCGATGCCATCCAGGCAGCGACCGCTTTGCGCTTTGGAGCGACTGGTTTGGTTACAAACGATCCGACGTTTGCAAGGGTCGAAGGAATTGAGACGGCGGTGCTGGACCATTTTCTCTGATTTTATCCCTGTGCTTTCGATCCTCGCGTGGAGAATTAACCAGAGCGGAATTATGGCGAGGCCATCCTAGAACTCGACGTGGAGGCGGAACGAGGGGACGAGGACGGGACCGCGGTCGCGGTTGTAGCCGGGATTATTGATGTGCTGCAGGCCGGGGGCGACATAAATCCCGCGCCAGACGTGGGCGGTGTAGTAAGTCTCGACGATATTTTCGCGGCCGTAGCTTAAGGCGCCATCGCCGAGCAGGAAGCCGAGACCGCCATCGGCCAGGTAATTCTGGTGGTCCTTCTTAATGGCGTTGGAGACGAATGCAACGCCTGCGCGGTCTTGTTTGCGATGCCACCAGGCGCCGTTGGCTCCGACTCCTTCGGCGAAAGTCTGATCGTCTTCGGTGTAAGCGAAGGATTCGGTCTTACCGTTGTCCCAGCCGAAGCGGGCGAAGGCGGTAAGGTAGCGGGCAAGATTCTGTTCGAGGTTGATACCGAATCCGTATTTGCGCGTGATATGCCAGGGATGATTGGTGATGTCCGGGACCGGTTCCGGCACCGGACCGGAATGATCTTCAAACTGAAGAATTGCATCGCGGTAGATACCCATGTTGGCATAGTTGGTGTAGGCCAATAGACGGACGACTCCGGCCTTTTTCGGGATGAAGCCATGACGGAGTTCGTATTCGTAATTTTCCGCGTGGACTTGCCAGGGGCGATAGACGAGATCGATTCCATTTGCGACTTTGGGCATGAGAGCTTCGGAGAAGCGGAATCCCCAGTTGCGATCTTCGTAATCGAGAGTGGCTCCGATGGTGTAGCCGCGGGTGTCGGCGGCATAGTCCCAGGCGCCGTTGTTGTCGGTGGTCCAGTTGATGAACTGAAGATGAGTATCAGACCCGACGGAGTTTACGTCGAAAAAATCGGGCATAGTGAACTTGCCGAAACGTATTTCCAAACGGCGGCGCGGGAGTTCGTCGAAGAGGGAAAGGAAGCTGCGATCGTTTTCGACTTTGTCTTTGCTGAGAGCAAACACCTTGTGAATCATGGCCCGGCCCAGGTAAGGAGCCTTGCTCAAGAGGGGATTGCGCACGATATCGAGATCGGTGTTGCCAGCGAGGCCGAAACCCTGACTAAGAGCGGCTCCGCCAGCTTCTTCCAGATCGACCAGAAGTTCGGTGGAATTGTTGATGCGTACGCCGCTGTAGAGGGTTAAGACGCGGGATGTGGCTTTTTCGTAGTTGGGGCCAAGACTGTGCGGGCCACTATATGCCGCGGGGAATGGCGGATGAGTTTGGAAGATGAAGTTGGCCTGACCCGAGAGCCAATATCTGGTGTCGTGAAAATGCGGGAGCATGGTCTCGGGGACCTGGTCGGCTGCGGAATCGGAGGGATCGGCTGCGTCCGGCTGTGGGTTGGAAACATTCGCGGAGGAGGGAGCATCGGGCTGCTGGGCGAGGACGGTAAAGGGGCAGGCAGCGGAAAGCGACAATAGAATCAGGGGGGCTACGGCTGCACGAACAACGACCCCGGTTGCGGATCGGGGGCGGAACGCGGGAGCTGACGGATTGGAATCCGGAGATCTCGCGATGTTGAGAATGAATTTCAATATCATAATTCCACAGTATGCGGGAGGGAGAGATCCGTTAGTGCTGAAGTCACCTCCGATTGTGAGGTCCATCACGCGGCGAATCCGGCCAGCAACCGAGTTCACAAAGCAGGATATTAACCTCGGTATATATAGCGTGTTAACTATAGTTAATATCGAAGAATCCGGCAAGTGCGGCTTACGCTTCCGCAGCCGATAGGACCCTTGGACCAGGGATGAGACTACGCAGAACGGATTAAAGGAATGTTACAGGTCGGGCCGGATGTTTTAGCAATACGAATCCGGAGGGCCAGTGAATGGGAAGTTTGTGGGCCCGCGTGAGCGATTTGCGCCGTCAGACTTTACGCCGCCAGACTTTGCGCCGTCAGGCATTGGGGGATGATTCCAAATAAAAAGGACGGCCCGGAGCCCCCGAAGCCGTCCTTAAACCCTCCCGGTTAGAAGGGCAACTTGATGACCTGAGGTTACCGGGGCGATGTTGCAAAATTATGGCAAGACGATGAATATCTGATTAATTCGCGGGAGAATGGCGCTGATATAGTAATCGGTCGCGCAGTTGTTCGTTTACATCCTTACTTGTGTGGGAGCCTCGATGCCGTCCACAACATCACGAAAGGTGGAGCAGTCGCGCCGTTTGCAGCAGCGCGCGGAAAGCATGATTCCGGGCGGAGTGAATTCGCCGGTGCGCGCGTTCGGTTCGGTGGGAGGAGATCCGCCGTTCATTGTGCGAGGGAAAGGTTCGCACATCTGGGATGCGGATGAAAACGAATTCATCGATTATGTGGGATCGTGGGGGCCGCTGATTCTGGGGCATGCCGCGCCGGATGTGCTGGATGCGATTGTAGGCGCGGCGTGTAACGGGACGAGTTTTGGGGCATCGACGGCGGCGGAGGCGGATCTGGCGGAGCTGGTGATCGCGGCGTTTCCGCACGTGCAGAAAATCCGGTTTGTGAGTTCGGGAACGGAAGCGACGATGTCGGCGATCCGGCTGGCGCGGGCTTATACGAAGCGCAAATATATTGTGAAGTTTGAAGGCTGCTATCACGGGCATTCGGATGCGCTGCTGGTGAAGGCGGGGTCGGGAGTAGCGACGCTGGGAATACCGGGATCGGCGGGGGTTCCGGAGGAATTTATCCAGTTCACGCTGGCATTGCCGTTTAACGACGTGCAGGCGGTGGAATATGCGTTCCAAAAATTCAAACACCAGATTGCGTGCGTGATTGTGGAGCCGGTGGTGGGTAATATGGGATGCGTTCCGGCGGCGGACGATTACCTGGTGGCGTTGCGGCTGATTACGGAGCGGGAAAAGTCAGTTCTGATTTTTGATGAGGTGATGACTGGATTTCGCGTGGCTTTTGGAGGAGCGCAGGAGCTTTACAACATTCGTCCGGACCTGACGACGATGGGGAAAATTATTGGCGGAGGATTGCCGGTGGGGGCCTATGGCGGACCAAACGAGATTATGAATCTGGTGGCGCCGCTGGGACCGATGTACCAGGCGGGGACACTATCGGGGAATCCGCTGGCAATGGCTGCGGGATGCGCGATGCTGAAGCATCTGCGGGAGCACAAGCAAGGGATTTATTCTTGGATCGATAAGTTGAGTAAGGAATTAGTGGAAGGCGTAGCGGCTGCGGCGAAGGATGCGGGCGTGGCGCTGTGCTACAACCGCGTGGGATCAATGTTTACGTGGTTTTTTACCGAGGGTCCGGTGACGGATTGGGATTCGGCTTCGAAATCGGATACGGAAGCGTTTGGGAAATTCTTTCGGGCGATGCTGGATAGTGGAGTGTATTTACCGCCGTCGCAGTATGAGGCGGCATTTTTGGGAGCGACGCATTCGGAAGAGGATGTGCGGCAGACGATTGCGGCGGCGAAGTCGGCGTTTGCGGCGATGAAGGGTCAGAGGCATGGAGTTGGCGGGGCTTGATTTCGAGAACTGCGGCGGGGATGGTGGAGGCGAGTACAGAGGTCCTTCGCTTCGCTCAGGATGACAGGGTTGCTCTGGGATGACAGGGTCGCTCAGGATGACAGGATTTTGGGTGATAGCTGACGGCTCTTTGCCGACTCGGCCATCATTTGCGGGATCGTTGCGAATTCATATTCTTCGTTTTTATAGCGTGTGATCAAGTGATTGGTGGCGATTACTGTTTGGGAGCGGTCGGCGCCCAGTTGCTTGTGACCGCCATCGTGAAGGAGGATTACGTCGCCGCCGCGAATTTTGCTGGTTACTTTTTCCTCGATTACGGCTGCTAGCGGCGCGTTCCAGTCATAACCGGTTACGTTCCACATGATTGGTTCGAGATTGAATTGGCGAGCGATGCGGAGTACGGCGGCGCGGCGTCCGCCGAAGGGTGGGCGGAAGAGATTGGAGTGGTTGCCGATGGCATCGTGCAAGGTGGCTCGACAGGAGGCGAGTTCACGTTTGATTTCTGATTCGCTTTTGAATGTCAAAAGCGGGTGGGTGAAGGTGTGGTTGCCTACGATGTGGCCGGCACGGACAATTTCTCGGGCGAGATCGGGGCGTTGCTGGACATAGCGTCCGATGAGAAAGAAAGTTGCTTGAACGTTGTGTTTGGCGAGGACTTCGAGCAGCCGCAAGGTGTGAGGATCGTTTGGACCATCGTCGTAGGTGAGAGCGATTTGGCGCGAGCCGCACGGCAGGCTGGCGAAAGTGTGGCCATACCATTGGGCGGTGGGAGACATGGATTTATAGGCCGCTGTCGCGGCGGCCGCGAGGGATGCGGCGCTGGTGAGGGCGAGGGCGAGCATGAGCGGATTGTATTTCATTGGGTGATTTTGTGATTGGCGATTACCTCATGAGCCGGCGTACGTGCAGGATCGTGGGAACGGGTTTCCGCGCCGAGTGTTGTGCAAGCCGGCAGGGATCCTTCGACTTCGTGAGTGCTTCGCTTCGCGGAGCACTCACTACGCTCAGGATGACAAATTAGTTTGATGACAAATTGGTTTGGTGACAAATTAGTTTGAAATCCCTCAATTTCTTCTGTTAACTCTTCGCGCAATTGCCAGTGGGCGGTATCCGAGATATCCTGCCAATTCTTAAATATTGCGAGGCCATGGCGAATCTTTTCGAACTACCGCGTTACATTGCTGTGGAGGGGCCGATCCGGGTGGGTAAGAGCACGCTGGCGCGAATTCTGGCAGAGCGGTTGAATGCTCAGCGGGTGATGGAGCCGGAGTCCAATCCTTTTCTAGGGGCGTTTTACGAGGGAGATCGAGGGGCTGCGTTTCAGGCGCAGTTCGAGTTTCTGGTGCGCCGGTTTGAGCAATTGCAGGCACTCGATTTGGGGCCAAGTTCGCAGAAGACGGTGGTGGCGGATTACATCATTGAAAAAGACAAGCTGTTTGCCTGTTTGAATCTGACGGATCAAGAACTCGATACCTACAACCGTTATTACAATCATTTTCGAGAGAAGCTGCCGACGCCGGACCTGGTGATCTATTTGCAGGCGACGCCTGAAGTGCTGAAGAAGCGGCTGAAGAAAAAGAATGCGCCGGGCGAGCATGCGGTGAGCGATGAATATCTGGAAGAAGTGGTGAAGGCTTACGAGCACTTCTTTTTTCATTACACTTCGTCAGATCTGCTGATTGTGAATACGTCGGATATTGATTTTGTGGATCGGAATGAGGATTTGCAGGAACTGCTGCGGAAGGTGACGGAACCGATCAAGGGGACGCAGTATTTCTTGCCGCTGGGCGGGCAGGAGGCGGTGGGGGCGTGAGCAGGATCATGGGCTTGTAATTGTTCGCTGGTTGCGACAGGTCCTACTTCTCATGGCGCGGCAGAGAATAGATGGACAATGCTTTCCCCAGCTTAGAGAATTCCGGATCGGCTGTGATGAGCCATGCGCCGCGCTCGATGGCCAGTTCGGCGGCGAAAGCGTCCGCATACCCGAGATTGTGCCGTTGCTTCAGCGCAGCAACCCGAGAGGCTCGTTCCCGATCCACTTCGATGACGGCAACGGGAAGTTCAAGCAGTCGATCTTCAACCTCCCGGGCGGTAGCTTCGCCGTGGCGTCGCCAGGCGGTGTAAAAGACTTCGCCCCAATTCACGGCCGACATAAGGAGTGGAGAGCTTTGGCGGAGAGCCTCTGCTATGAGGCGTTCAATCTTTCGCGCGGCAACCTCGCGGTCTTCAAAGAAGCCGATCAATGCGTTTGCGTCGAGCACGTAAAGTCGCCCGCTGCCGCGAAACGATGTGGTGGGCATTTGTTACTGTTGCCTGCGTTCGCGTTCGCGTTCGCGTTCGCGCTCAGCGAGATGTTCTTCGAACATGGATGGTTGACCGGGCTTGGGCTTTAGAAATCCCCGGATTTCGCGTATTCGCTGGGCGGTAATCGGGGTCAACACCAGCCGGCCCTTCTCCTCAGTCCAGGTTGCAAGAGTGCCTCTCTCCAAGCCGAATTGCTCCCGCAGTTCGGCGGGAATGACCACTTGACCTTTGGAACTGATTACGGTCCGGTAGCTCGCCATTTTTGTATCTTACCATACAGTAAGGCTGCAGTTTTAACGTCTTACCAAGCGGGATAAAGTTCATCGACGGACTGACTTTTTGCGGGTACAATTAATCGAGCATCCAAGAAGATGCGGAACAGGCTCTATCCGGCTGGGCTGGAGGGGCACTGGAGGAAAAGATGAGTATCACCCCGATTGGCGGGCGTCCCGACATATCTGCTCGAGACGAGAACCGCCGGAAGGTCACAACCGCATCCCTGCGGGAGCAGAAAGTCCGTCACGAACCCATTACATGTTTAACCGCGTATGACTACGCGACTGCGCGCCTGGTGGACGAGGCTGGAATCGAAATGATTCTGGTGGGGGATTCGCTGGCGCAAACCATGCTCGGGTATGAGAACACGCTGTCGGTGACAGTGGATGAGATGTTGCATCATGTGAAGGCGGTGCGGCGGGGGGTGAAGAGTGCGCTGCTACTGGCGGACATGCCTTACGGGTCTTATCAGATTGACGAGAAGAGCGCCTTAAGCAATGCCACGCGTTTTGTGAAAGAAGGCGGCGCGGAGGTGGTGAAGATCGAGGGCGGAGAGAAGCGCGCGGACTTGATTCGGCGGATTATCGATGGGGAGATTCCGGTGGCTGGACATATTGGATTGACTCCGCAGTCGGTGAATGTGATGGGTGGGTATAAGGTGCAGGGGAGAAATTTGAGCGGGATTGAGCAGTTGATGCGTGATGCCGTGGCGTTGGACCGTGTGGGTGTGGCCTGCATTGTGCTGGAGGGGATTCCGCGGGAAGTGGCGGCGATGATTACGGCGGAGGTGGGCACGCCGACGATTGGGATTGGAGCGGGTCCGGAGTGCGATGGGCAGGTGCTGGTGTTTCATGATTTGGTCAATTTGACGTTTGGGGCTCCGGCGAAGTTTGTGCGGCACTACGGCGATGCGGCTGCCTTAATCAGCCAGGCTGCGCGAGAGTTTCGCGCGGATGTGAAGTCGGTGCAATATCCGTCGGATGAGGAGTCTTATCATCTGGCGAAGGAAACCAAGGCGGCGCTGGATACCGTGCTGGAGCGGAAGCGGGCGATGCAGCGGTGAAATCTTTAGCCACGAATTTGCGCGGCTCTGCACGGATGAAGACAACGTCTGGGTTTCAAACGCAGTTGCTACAGTGCTAGGCTATGGTTGTTGAGGAGGGATTTATGACACACCTCTTGCCTGGTTTTTTCCTGCCGTTTTTCGGTTTTGGGTTTGTGATGTATTTTCTGCCGTCGATCATTGCTCTGGCGAGGAGCAAACGAGATATTACGGCGATCGTCTTGCTGAATTTCTTTTTGGGTTGGACGATGATTGGGTGGGTGGTCGCCCTGGTGTGGGCGGTGAAGACCGACGTCCCGATGGTGGTGCGGTGAGCCTTTTCGCGCGTGGATGGAGTGGGCTGCGAGGCGCGCTGATAACGGCCGCGATCGTATGTTTTCTGCTGACGGGGTGCTCGCGGCAGAAGGTTGACGCAGCGCCGGATGCGGTATCTCAACTGCAGGCGGTGGCTCCGGCCGATCCGGCGAAATTTCCGGTGCTGAAGGAGAGTAAGCATTGGAGCAATCCTTATCTAGTGGTGCGTCCGGCCGCTGTGGGATTGGTGACTGATGTCGCAGCAAATGAAGAACAGTTTGTGAAGCCGGAAGAAGTTTTGCAGGCGCTGGCCGAATTGCCGGCTGCGGCGTGGCCTTATGGACGCGCGGTCGCGATTCTGGTGGACGCGAAGGCTACGAGTTCGGAGCAAGACAAGATCGCGCTGCGAAGGAACCGGGGGATCGTTGCCGGGGAATTGCAGAGCGCGCATGTAGCCATCAACTGGATCCCCTCCTCCTGAAGCCTCTCCAATAGAAATGAAAATCTGCAAAACAGTCGTGGACATGCGTGCGGCTTGCGAGGCGGCGCGCCGCGATGGGAAACGTTTGGGGTTTGTGCCGACCATGGGCGCGCTGCATGAAGGGCACTTGTCGCTAGTGCGGGCAGCGAAGGGTGAGTGTGATGTAGTGGCGGCTTCGATTTTTGTTAATCCAACACAGTTTGGTGCGGGCGAGGATTTGGCGAAGTATCCGCGGACATTCGAACGGGATAGTGAATTGCTTGAAAGAGAAGGAGTGGCATTCCTTTTCGCGCCTTCGGTTGAGGAGATGTACCCGACAGGCGCGATGACGTGGGTTACGGTAGATGGCCTGAGCGACAAACTGGACGGGCGTTCGCGGCCGGGGCATTTTCGCGGAGTGACTACAGTGGTGGCAAAGCTATTTCATATTGTCGATGCGGACGCGGTATTTTTTGGACAGAAGGATGCGGCGCAGTTGGCGATCATTCGGCGGATGGTGCGTGACCTCAAGTTTCGGACGGAAATCGTTGGTTGTCCGATTGTGCGTGAGGCGGACGGGTTGGCGATGAGTTCCCGGAACGCTTATCTCAATCCACAAGAGCGAAAACAGGCGCTGGTATTGCATCGATCGCTGCAGCGGGTAAGGAAGTTATTCGAGGCGGGGGAACGGAGTGCGGAGAAATTGATCGCTGCGGGTCGCGAAGAGATTGCGGGAGAGGAATTGGTGCGACTCGACTATTTCGAAATGGTAAATCCAGAGAGCCTTGATTCCGTGGAGAAGGTTGGCGGCGGCGTGCTGGTGGCTGTGGCGGTGTTCGTGGGAGCAACGAGGCTTATCGATAATATTTTGCTGTGAAATGGAACGGACTTAGCGGGTGGGCTGCGTGTTGGACACGGCTGCGGAGGTTGGTTGAGGTGAGAGCTTTTGCCTGACCAAGGTTTCGATCTGAGACCATAAGTGAGGGTCGCATTCGCTTTGCATGTGGCCGGGGGTTAAGACGCGTTCCCACCAGGAGGCCTCCGGGCACTCGACCGGATTCTTCTTATAATCGATGCGGTAGTTACCCAGAATTTCTGTCTTAGCCGGATCGGCGGCAGCGATTTGGCGGCGGCCATGAACAAAGCCTTCCGTCTGGTAAAAGTTAACGGCTTCGGAAACATTATCGGGAATGACGGAATCGTTCTGCCAGAGTTTGGCCACGCTATCGACCTGCACCGTCAACAAAACCGGGATGCCGCGACGCCGCAGATCGCGGGCCAGAAGCACGGCCGCGGACGCTCCCCAACTGTGGCCGAAGAGGACGATGTGAGCGCGAGTTTTTTCTTCGGGGGAGAGTACACCGTCGTGATTGACGTCGAGGAGACGAATCACGTCGTCGTAGGCGCGCTTTCTGCGCCGGTTTTCGAAAACACGGACGTAGGTCCCTTTGGGGACGGTTTGCCGGATACACTGCGCAAGTCGAACGGGGCCGTGATGAGGATTGTCATGGCTCACGAAGCCGCCAACGAAACCGATGACGATGTTGGAGGGAGGCGCTGAGGCGTCAGAGCGAAGAACCGAGGTATTAGCAGCTCGGGACACGACGGGAGTTGCAGCTACCAGTATCGCTAGACCAACAATCGATATGCGAAGCGCGGAGACTCGAGACATGCAAAATCCTGTTCGATGAGATGAATTGTCCCAGCCGGAGGATGCCGTAAAAGGCTGTGTGCTTGATCACGCCTCCGGCGGTAAGCCGCAGGCTATTGGGTGAAATGCCTGGACCTGTGGTCCTTCCGCATTTAACCCGATCGCAAGTCTACACCCGCATGTCAAGTTGGTTGATGGAGCGATTTTTTGCCGGAAAGGAACGGATTTCCGGCGAGGATAAATCGCAGCAGGTCATCGGCGGCTTTGGTGATACCGATGCGGGGTGTGGTGCGAATATTTTTAGCGCGGAAGCCATCTTCGCCGAGCCATAGGCTGGAAGCGGGCGAAGTGAGATCGGCACCGTTGTCGCGGGAGCGAGTAATGCTGAAGGCTTGGGCGAGGCGACCGGGGCCGCTGGTCAGGCGAGGCAGATCGCGCTGAGTGAGGGGAGAGATTCCGCGGGCAAGTGCCATTTCTTCCATGCCAAAGAGAGGTTCGAGGGCGCGGAACAGTACGCCGCCGCCTGCTTTGCCTTCGCGTCCGCAGGAGACATTCAAACAGTAGTGATTGCCGTAGATGAAATAAACGTAGGCGAAGCCGGGAGGGCCGAAGAGCACGGAATTGCGCGGGGTATGGCCGGCGTAGGCGTGAGCGGCGGGATCGTTGGCTCCGAGGTAAGCTTCGACTTCTACGATACGCGCGGCGAGGCGAACCGCGTTGTCGTGAACGCAAGCTTCGCGAATGGATGGTTCACGAACCAAAACCTTACCGAGCAGGTCGCGGGCGACGCGTTGCGGGCTGCGGGCGAAGAATGGGCGGTTCAGCGGCCGGATTGAGATTGGGCCCGCTTCGCTCGGCTGTGTTTTCATGGCACCAAGATATTACAGGCGGGGCAAACTGTTCGTCCGGGCGCTGCGAGGAAAAAGCTTTTCACCACAGAGGGGCACGGAGGGCACAGAGGAAATCTTTATCTTCTTTCTTCTGCGTGCCTCCGTGCTCGGGGTCTGGTGGCGGGGAACTAGGCTGCGCCTTTGGCCGATTCTTTCAGATAGGCCAGAACCTCGACGGCGTGGCCTTCCGGCTTTACTTTGGGGAAGATGTGCTGGATCTTGCCATCCGGTCCGATTACGAATGTAGTGCGGGCGATACCCATTACTTTCTTGCCATACATATTTTTTTCCTGGACGACGCCGTAGGCTTCGGCGACTTTTTTATCGGCATCGGCCAAGAGGGAAAAGGGTAGGTTGAACTTATCCTGGAATTTCTTCTGCGCTTTCGGAGTATCCGGAGAAATGCCAAGGAGGACGGCGCCGGTTTTCTGAATCTGCTTGTAAGTGTCGCGGAAGGCGCAAGCTTCGACGGTGCATCCAGGAGTATCGGCACGAGGGTAGAAGTAGAGGACGACTACTTTGCCGCGCAGGGCTTTGAGCGAAACTTCCTTGTCGTTCTCGTCGTGCAAAGTAAACTCGGGAGCCTTATCATTGATGTTGATATTCATGAGTATCTCGCTTCCAGGGAAATCGGGGTTGAAGGCTGCATCCGCGGACGCCGTATTGGTAGAGCCGGCGCCGGGAGCAATTGTCTCCAGGAGATCCTTATATCGCAGATTGGGGTCGTTCGTCATTGTGGGTTTCGCTTTGTGGGGGTTGACCGCGCCTCAAAGTGCAGGGCAAGAGGATCGGCCTCAGATCGCCCCCAGGAAAAACCGGCCGCAGGAGAACAAAAAACCGAAAAGCGGCAAGGAGCCGCGTGCGGTCGGTATTGTGCAATTTAGCGGCAGCAGCAAGGGAACGCTGATTCCAGTCGCCATTCTGATTGACGGGAAATTTTACGATGCGAGCGCGTACAAGGCGGACCCGATCCCGATGGCGCTGGAATCGGGTACGGTGTATGAGGCGGAGCAAACGGGCGATCCGGATGGTTTGTTCGTGGTCAATGGAGCGCTGCATAGCCAGAGTCCGGGGAGCGTGCATCCCTGGGTGGGTACTGGAACTTACTTGCCGCCAGGAACCACGGCGCCGAAGGATAGTCGAAAAGCGGAAGACGTGCCGGTAGGAATGGGAGGGAACGGCGACGATGAACCGCCTCGATTGACGAGAAAGGGCGAGTCAAAAACGGCGGGAACGCCGGACTCGAAATCGGCGGACTCGAAATCGGCGGATTCGAAACCGTCGGACTCGAAACCGCCTGCCGGTTCGTCCGGGGGGCAGGAAACTCCAAGGGCTCCGAACCCGCCGAGCGGCGCCAAGCCCGCCGATGCGAGCGGCAAACAACAGGCGGCCCCGGCAGCGAGTGGTTCGGGGCAAGCTGCTCCAAGTCAATCAGGTCCAAGTCAATCAGGTCCAGGTCAACCTGCTCCAAGTCCGTCCGCTCCAACGCAGTCAACCCCAGGGCAGTCGACTCCCGGCCAAGGCTCACCGACTCAGACTGCGCCCGCTAAGACTGCGTCCCCTCAAACATCGACTGCCTCGTCAAAGGGTCAGTCATCCTCCGATGAAGCAGACGGAGGTTATTACCGGCCGCAGCTAAGGCGGGGGAAGCCGACTGGGCCAGCGCCGCCAGACGAAGATGACAAGGCCGTAGCGACGAAAGGAAGCGGAAGCGCGGAATCTACGGCGGGTTCCAAGACGGCCAGTACGCCGGTGCACATGGTGGCAGCGATTTCCGATGCGGCCGGGCCGGATCCACAATCCTATAAATTTTTCTGGAAAACTGGGGAAGAGGAAGAGCGACGCAATCAGATGTTAGCCTTGGCGGCGGGCGAGGTGAAGGCTTATGCCGCCGCTTTGGCTAAGAACCAGATTCCGGCGCGGCCCGTGACCTCGAAGGCGGCAAGTCGTGGTCACAAGGTCCCGAAAAAGCCGGCGCAGCCGGTGTTTGAGAACATTCAATTCCGTGGATACAACTTGTGGCTTACCGATCAGCCAGTCATGATTTTGAGTGCGGAGGCGCGTATTCCGGTTGCGCCGGGAGCATCCGCTGCGGCGAGCGAACCGTACAGCATAATGCTGGTGGCGCGAACCGACATTTATGGCGATCTGAGAAAACTGTATTCCGGCGTGACCGATCGGTTTCATCTGGACGTGACGCCCCGGCTGGAACTGATCGATGTGGTCGACGCGGACGGAGACGGTCGTGGGGAACTTTTGTTTCGCGAGACTGCGGATACGGGCAGCGGCTACCTGATTTATCGCGCGACCGCGGACAAGTTGTGGAAGATGTTCGATAGTTTGAATGCGGAGTAGCAATTCCCGGTTTTTTATTTCTGGCGATGACGCATATTTCTGGAGTCGAGAACTAGTGTAGTGCGCCGAAAATAGTGATCCTTAATATTGCCCCCCGATTTGGCGTTGATTTTGGTGTCCGGCTGGGGAGTCAAAGGCTTTAACCACGGGGGACACGGGGGAATCACGGGGTAAACCTACTGCCTATAAACGTCGATCTGTTTGACGCACTACACTAGCTTTGGCTTCTTAAGTTTCGATGCCTACGTGGCAGACACGGCCTACCAGATAATCGGACGCAGATTTTCCTTCCTCCATGGTCATAACGTCGATGGGATAGTCCTGGTTGTGGGGGCGCAGAATCAAATTATTTCCGGCGGTTTCGACGTATTTGACGGTGCAGGTTCCGTCCTTCAGAACGGCGTACATGTTGAACTCGCCCTTGCGATAGGGTTTGAGTGAATTGTAGTGGCGGTCGATGAGCAGGGTGGCGCCGGGGAGCAGGCGCGGATACATGCTCATACCTTCGCGGGCGTCCACTTTAATCACCACAAAGCGTTCCCATTGCTCGCGATCGCCTTCAACTTCGGGCTTCAGTTTCTTGAGAAACGTTTTCTTGAATTTCAAGATTTCTTTCACATCCATGCTGGTGAGCAAGGGCTCGGTGGCAGCGACGGTGCCATCGGTGAGAAGGACGTTCTGAAACTCGTCATTGCTGGGGGGGAGGATAGAAGCGCGCTTGTTCACTTCGGAAGGATCGAGGAGATCGAGTACGGAAAGATGCTGAACGGCGAGGACCCGGTCCATGCCTTCGAGACTGAGGCCGCGCTTGCGATTGAGGAAGTTGGAGATGTGGGCCTGTTTGAATCCCGTCTGTTGGGCCAGGCGGAGGCCGGTGAGATCGCCTTCCTCGATACGCTCCCAAAGAGCATTGCGGAGATTGTCTTGCAGGACTCGGAATTTCATGCCCGGAGTATAGCATGGATTATAGCAATGCGCTATTTCAAAACCGATTTCCACAGCTGCTTGGGTATAACGACCTTGACGATGATTATGCATTTGACACAGAGAGAGGAGAAATGTAATGTCTGATCACCGTGACAGGGATGCGAAAAACAAGGAAATCGTGGACACGACGAAGGCGCTCATTGAACTTTACAAGAGCGCCTTCGGGGATAACTGGGAAAATGTATTCTCCCAGACCGTGAGAGTAAATGTCTTAGCGGCCTGATTGCTTGTTTTCGACGTAATACAGTTCATCTAGGGCAATGGCTGTGGCTTTGAGGAACTTCGCGATCTTGTCCTCGTTGCCGATCCACTGCGTAGAACTACCCTCGGAACCCATCGCTTTTTCGGTTAGTTTCGCGGCCAGTTCGATTGTCTTGTAGTCCATGAAAACGCCTTGCCTTTCTGAGGGAAGGCCAACGTTATACCACGGAAGGAACGAGACGCAGATGAAAAACGAACGTTTTGGATTTTGTAAAAAACTCCCTGTCGGGACGCAGGACGCTTACGCCGCTGATTGACTTTGGTGGTATAACGGACTTGCGAAGATGGCGGAGGCTGGGTGAGTCGAACACCGTTCCTGTCGGGGAACTGCGGTTTATAAGACCGCTCCTGGTAAACCGACCAGTCAGCCTCCCGCCATCTCGAATGCTAGGTGTTTTCGGACGCAGTGGGCAATATGGAAGTCAAGCTTTCTTGTGGAGAAACTGTGGAGAAAAGGGCTTGATGGTTGGAAAGAAAGGAAAAACGGTGCAAAAGAGAACGCCCAAGAAACGGGTCACGGTCAAAAAGGCCGCATTCGACGCGGTGTTGGATAAGTTGATTCATTCGAAACCCGTGAAGCGGAGGACGTAGCTTTAGCGGTGTCCGGCCACGTTGGTGAGAGCGTCAGTTTTCTTTCCTAATTCCTTCTGCTGTTCATGCTTTGAATAAAGGAATACTCCCACGAGGGAAGCCAGTGCAGTCAGGATGGCAGCAAGGCCCTCTCCGCTTTTCCCTTCATGCACCAAATACATGCCACCGATGACGACTGTCATTGCTACGACGAAGCCTAGGAGAGTGCCTAAACGTTGCGCTTCAACATTCGAATGTATGACATGCTTTTCTAAGCCTTGTCTGTGAGATTGCTGATTTTCGGCCATTGCAATAATCCTCTCGGCGGCACCAGGCAGTATCTGGTTATACCGTTCCAGGGCATCTGGAGGCGGAAGGGGTCCGGAAAATGCAGCAGATTGAATACGAAGCTCGGTACTTTGAGATCGAACCATCCCGCGATTGCGGTCTTTTCGGCTCAAGATGAAGGTTTATTTGAGGGGCTGGCTTGTCTCTAACTCCACTTCGGACATCGCGTCATTGATGTCCTCGCCTACAACGCGCCAGTCAGCGAACATTGCTCTCGCATCGGCTTCTTGGCCGCTGCGACTAACATTGTAGCTGTCATACAGTCCATACCAGTCCAAGAGACGGCCAGCGCCGGAGGAGAACGATGGAGTCGCGACGAGAAAATCGGATTTGATTTTGTTAATCATGTCTCTTCTGTCTAAAGATGCGCGACCGAACATAAGGGTTCACGCTCATATGCTATTTGTCAAGGTCACCAAAGGCACTCTCCAAGTTGGACACCTTTGTCTCACGAACTACAACCCGAAGTAAAGGCCAACATTGGGGGGAAGGGTCGAGAACGGTACTCCGAGAGGAACCAGTCATGCACCTTGTCACCTATCATTCTATCGATGGAAACCTCGATAAAACAAGGGCACGAACAGGCTTGCACCGCGTAACTGGGTGATTCCGCGAGGGATAATGG
>JBAWBG010000193.1:0-13674 GCA_049589695.1 Candidatus Sulfotelmatobacter sp.
CCCATATCCCTCAGAAAGAAGTTCCAGCGCACGCTGCGGACGCCGGTCTGTTTCCCCAGCCAGCACCAGGATCGTATCGGAGCGGCGCGGCGCATCGACGACCAGAAAACTGCCCACCTTCGCTGCCAATCCCACGGATAGTCCCGTGATAGCCAACGCGACAAAAATCAACACGTATTTGCGTCCGCCAGGTCTAGTCACGACTTCCCCATTTTGGGCCATGGAATCAAATTCAGCAGCGATTCAGTGGCTCCTACCGCACCGTTTCCCGAGCGCTACATGCTAGAATCGAAACGAAATTCATCACTTGCAGATATCCTGAGACGATATCCTGATCGGGGATTCCTGTCACAACAATGAGCACTCATTCCGACGCCGCTCGTACGGTCGATTCCACCTTGAACAAGATTAAGCAGCGCCAGGCTCGTGTTGGAATTATCGGCCTGGGCTATGTCGGCCTGCCGTTGGCCCTGCTGTTCACCGAGCAGAAGTTTGCCGTCACCGGTTTCGACATTGACCAGCGCAAAGTCGATACTCTAGCCAAGGGTGAATCCTACATCTACCGCATCGCCGCGAAGGAAATCCAGGACGCCAAGGCTAAGGGCTTTACCGCCACCTCCGATTACGCGAATATCGAAGAGATGGACGCCATCATCATTTGCGTCCCCACTCCGCTGAATCAGTACCACGAGCCCGATCTCAGCTATATCACCGATACCACGCATGCCATCGCTCCTCATCTTCAATCGGGGCAGTTGGTGGTTCTTGAGAGCACAACTTACCCAGGCACCACGGAAGAAGTGATGGTGCCGATTCTCGAGAAAGAAAACAAACTCGGCCTGAAGGCCGCCCGCGGCGATTCCGACGCGAAGAAAGAATTCTTCGTCGCCTTCTCTCCCGAGCGCGAAGATCCCGGCAACACCACCGTCGCGCGGCGAGATATCCCCAAGGTTGTGGGAGGAGTTAACCCGCAAGCTTCCGAATTGGCGGGAGCCCTCTACGGCTCCATCTTCCAGCGTACCGTTCCTGTCTCCTCGCCGGCCGCGGCCGAGATGACCAAGTTGCTGGAAAATATTTACCGCTGCGTCAACATCGCATTGGTCAACGAATTGAAGCTGCTCTGCCTGCGCATGGGCTTGGATATCTGGGAAGTCATCGAAGCCGCCTCCACCAAGCCTTTCGGCTTTCATCCTTTCTATCCCGGTCCGGGCTTAGGCGGGCACTGCATCCCCGTCGATCCTTTCTATCTCTCGTGGAAGGCCAAGGAATGGGACTTCCGCACTCGTTTTATTGAACTGGCGGGAGAAATCAACACCAACATGCCGTATCACGTTCTCGCCTCCATCGGCGGCGCGCTCAACGGCCATAAAAAATCGCTCAACGGAGCGCGCATCCTCATCCTGGGCGTGGCTTACAAGAAAGACATTGACGATCTGCGCGAGTCTCCGTCGCTGACAATCATCGAACTGCTGCAAAAAGAGGGAGCCAAAGTCAGCTACCACGATCCTTATTTCCCTTTCATCGGAAAAGGCCGCAAGTACGATTTGCAGATGAAGCGCTCCGAACTGGAAAAACTCGGCGACTACGACTGCGTCGTGATTGTCACCGACCATTCTGATTACGACTATCGCAAGATCGTTGGCGAAGCCCAACTGGTAGTCGACACTCGCAACGCCACCAAGGGCATCTCCAGCCCCAAGGTAGTGCACTGCTAAGGCCACTTTGGCCGGAAGGAAGTAAAAGGCTACACTCGGATGTAAAATATTTTCGCCCGCGGTAATTGGACTGTCCGCCGTTTTCACCGGGCTCGCTGCAAGTGCTTGAATGGTAAGTAGTTAGAGTTTCGTTTTGCTTCGATAAAAACGGCCTTTGCCGTGCACGATTCGGCTATGGGGTAGTCGATTTAAGCTGTCTCGGCCTCTGCAAGCAAGGGATTCGTTCTGGTCAATATAAGAACGTAAATTAAAAACTTAGATCCCGAACGAGTGTTTCAACATTCGTCGAGTAAACGTGGTCATGGGATATTTCGCTTCTCCACAGACTCCATTCTCGTTGCTTCCAAAGACGAGAACTCCCTGGACGGAATTCGTTTTCAGCACCGGGATACAGGCCTGCGTAGTGGCTTTTCTGGTATGGGTACGCATGCTGCACCCGGAAATCATTTCGCCTCCCGCGCATCCCTATCTTTCCACGCAAATAGTCAGCGCTCCGGCTCCGGTCAATCATCAGCCACAACCGCGAGTCCAGCTCCAACCCGTCTTTGTGGCGCATCTCGATCCGCCTGAGAATGCTCTGCGCCTTCCTGCTCCGCAACCAAGAGCTGCGAAACCGGAAGAAGCTCCGGCTCCTATGGTCAAAGTGACGGCCCGGAAGCTGGACCCGCTCGCCAACAACTCCGCGCCCGTTGTTCCCAAAGTAGTAGCGACAAACGTTTTTTCTAGCGGCAGCTCTGCCACGCCCACAATCACCCGCGCTCCATCGCGGGTCCAGACCGGAGGCTTCGGCGATCCCAATGGAATTCCCGCGAAAGGCACTCCCGGGAAAGCTGTCAATATCGCGGCCCTCGGATCCTTCGATCTGCCATCCGGCGGCGGATACGGCAATGGCAGCGCTGGCACGAAAGGAACTCGAGGCGTAGTCACCAGCACCGGCTTCGGCAATGGCACGGCCACCAGCGACAACCATCCGCGCGCCTCGCAGAATGCCGTTCAAAAAAGCGGCTTCGGAGACGCAGACGTGCCCGCTCCACCTTCCGTGCACTCTCACTCCGCAGAAGCGTCCGCCGTTCCCGCGGTTCCTGCGGAAATCGTTTCCAAACCCATTCCCGTCTATACTCAGGAAGCGCGCAGTCTCAGGATTCAAGGCGAGGTTCTTCTGGAAGTAGTTCTGCAGGCCTCCGGCAATCTGCACGTAGTTCGCGTCGTCCGCGGCCTGGGTCATGGTCTTGATGACAATGCCGTCAAGGCCGCCGAACAGATTCGTTTTAGGCCGGCGACAAGGAACGGCCAACCAGCCGATTCCACCGTCGTCTTGCACATTATTTTTCAGTTGGCATAGGGTAGTCTCCAAGGTTTCTATGCGCATTTTGCAGGTCGGTTTTCTTTCCCTTTGGTTCGTGTTGGCGTCGTCTTTCCCAGCGCTTTCACAGGATTCCACTTCTTCACCTCAAATCACGGTCATCGACCCGCCGGGACAAGCTCAAGCCGCGCCTCCTCCCGCCTCATTTAATGACGTCATGGATCGCGTGATCCAGAAAGAACACCTCTTCGTGGCCCAGATGCGCCATATGCGTCCCATGGTCGAGACTTACCTGCAGGATCTCAAGTCTGACAGCAATGGCGATCCCCGGCCCATCAAAGACGAGTATTTTCTTGGCCGCCTCGACATGAGCGATGGTCCCGAAGATACGTCATTCGTGGGCCAACCCGGTTTCGGCCACCGCATGGTCAATCACCTCACCGGCCTTTACTCCATGCACTTCCTGCCGCTCGGTTTCGCGCAAATGGTCGTGCTCGATGACGATTTTCAAAAGAAGTATTACAACTTCACCTTCGTACGCCGCGAGTTTCTGGGGGAAGTCCGCTGCCTTGTGATCGATGTTCAGCCCAAAGAAAACGCGCCCCCGGGACGCTTCCTAGGTCGCATCTGGGTCGAAGATCAGGACTACAACGTGGTTCGCTTCAATGGCACTTACTATCCTCATCCTAAAACTGCCTTCTACCTGCACTTCGATAGCTGGCGCCTGAACATGCGTCCCGGCGCTTGGTTGCCGGCTTACATCTACAGTGAAGAGTCGGACATGAAGACATCGCTCGGCCGTTCTCTCCACTTCCGAGCCCAAACCCGTCTATGGGGATACGACTTGAAAGCTCTGAACAAGAATTCAGAGTTCACCCAGATTCTCGTCGACTCTCCGCAGAATGCTGGCGTAAAAGACCAGAGTGACGCTGCCGCCGACGCCAACCCCGTTGTCGCCGAGCGCATGTGGGAGCGCCAGGGTGAAGACAATGCGGTTGAGCGTCTGCAGAGAATCGGATTGCTCGCTCCCCCGGGGGATGTCGACAAAGTCTTGATGACTGTGGTCAACAATCTGTTGGTGACCAATAACATCGATCTCCAGTCGGACGTTCGTTGCCGCGTCCTGCTCACCTCACCGCTGGAATCCTTCACCATCGGCCACACCATCGTCGTCAGCCGCGGTCTGCTCGATGTTCTTCCCGATGAAGCCTCGCTCGCCATGGTTCTTGCCCACGAGCTAAGTCATATTGTGTTGGGCCACAAGATCAATACTGAACTCGCCTTCAGCGACCGCATGTTCTTTCCCGATGAAGACTCTTTCCAGCGCCTGGATTTCAAACGCCGCTCGGCGGACGAAGATGCCGCCGACGCCAAAGCTCTGGAGTTATTGAAGAATTCTCCTTACAAGGACAAGCTCGGAAGTGCGGGACTCTTCTTGAAAGCCTTACAGCAAAGCGCTCCCGATCTGCCCAACCTGATTCGTCCACATCTGGGCGATAGCATCGCCAGCAACAAAAGCATCCGTATGTCGGTGCTTCTGGCCTCCGCGCCGGAACTGAAACCACAAAGCACGGATCAGATCGCAGCACTGCCGCTCGGCGGCCGCATCAAACTCGACCCTTGGACCGACCAGGTGGAACTCGCTAAGACCAAGCCCGTGGCCCTGACTTCGGCTCACGAGAAGATGCCATTCGCAATCACGCCATTTTTCCCGTATCTCACGAGATTATCTACGCCTGGCAGGGACAAGGTTGCGCTCACCGCACCCACGGCGAAATAAACGGTTGGTGAAAAATTGCGTTCGGTTTAATTGCTATTAACAAGTCACGGCCTTGCCCAATCACGCGCCGGGCGGCGCGTTGCGAGAACAGATTTTCACTCGCTGACTTGATTCTTACTGGATGGAGCTGCCAACGGCAGAGAACACGTTGTTGGCGTTAGATCCGATGAGCCGCACTGTGCCCACAACGATAACCAAAATTACCGCCAGCATCACCGCATACTCCGCGATATCCTGACCGCTTTCGTCGTTCCAAAGATCTTGCCAAACGCTTCGTAGAATCTTTGCCACGGGCTCCATCTCCTTAAGTTAAGTCTCTCTACCCCAATCGGGGAATATTGAAAATGACAACACTACGTTTCGACCGGATCAATTCTTATCCCGAGGCTGGTCTGTCTGAAATCATAGGTGCAGGGATCGAACCCGCCAATAGCACATTCGTGCCATCTCGCCCATCCAGAGAAATGTCTCTAAGTCTCATTAAACAAGGCACTTAGACGATGCTCTTCAAGGGCAGCGACTGGTTCACGGCGAACAACGCCAGCTCCAGACGGGTCGATACCCCCAGCTTGTCGAAGATATTGCTGAGGTGATGCTTCACCGTGTCTTCACTGATTTTGAAATATTCGGCAACCTCTTTATTGGAATATCCGGCCACCACCGCAGCCACAATCTCCAACTCCCGCGGAGTCAGACCAAATTTCTTCTGTCGCGCTTCATCGCTGGAGGATTGCACCAGCGTCCTCAAATACTGCACCAGGTTTGAAACGCTCTCCCGTCCTACCCAATACTCGCCCGCCATCACCGTCTGGATCGCCTTCAGCAAGAGCTGAGTGGCGGAATCTTTCAGCACTACTCCGCGCGCTCCTAACTGCAGCGCCTCAACAATCTGACTTTTTTCCGCCGCCGCCGTCAGCAGAATCACTCGCACCGGGCTGGAACCGCCTCCCGTGCTCAGGTCCCGCAACGCTTCCAACCCCGGATGCCTGGGCATCGCCAGATCCAGTAACAAAATGTCAGGCTTAAGCTGCCGCGCCATCTTCACGGCCTCTGCCCCGTCTGAAGCTTCGCCCAACACCGTCAGATTGGGCTCTGCTTCCAACAGCCGCCGCAATCCATCCCGGAAAATAGGATGGTCATCGGCGATCACAATGCGAATGGGCTGTGACTTCTTAAAATTCATCGCTGACTTCTCCACCTTTCGGGACCTTTATCTCCAGACGCGTCCCCGTGCCGGGACTTGATTCTACCGTGAGTGTACCCGCAATCAAACGCACTCGTTCCTTGATGATCATCGGGCCCTTGCCCATCTGCTCCAGTTCATCCTGCGTCACCCGTCCAGAAAAGGGAAATCCCTTTCCGTCATCCTCCATGGTCAGGCTCCACTGGCTGGCGCTCGAGCCCAACCTCACCAGCGCATGCCGCGCACGGCTGTGCTTCCGTACATTCACTAGGCCCTCCTGCACGATGCGCAACAGTTCCCGGCAAACTTTGTCCGGCATTTCCAGATTTTCAATGTCGGTTACGAAGCGCGCGGAAATTCCCGTCTCTCTCTCAAACCGCTCCACCGAATCCGTCACCACCCGGAGAAATCTGCGGGAATCCACGTCGATGGATTTCATCTGCTGCATCAACTCCCGCAGCTTCAGCACTTCCTCGCGCAGTAAACCCTGGATGCGTCCCAGTTCTCCGCTCACTACCGCCGGTGTGGTTTCTGCCTGGCGCCGTAGAACGTCCACCTGCATTTCCACCGCAATCAGCGATTGCACCGCTCCATCGTGCAACTCCCTGGCAAACCGCGCGCGTTCCGCCGCTTCCGCCCTGCGCCGCAGGCGGTGCAGCAGATACACGTTGTACACGGCTGGTCCCACCTGATAAACCAAGTCAAGCAGAAAACGCAACTCCTCATGTGTTTCTCCCCGCCACGACGGTTCGAATATGAAAACTCGCCCTCGCCATTCGCTGCCAAAGGCGAAAGAGACAGAGATCAATGATCCGAATGGATGCCGCAGATTCAATTCTGCCAGCGCTTCGCTCTTTGGATCAGATATCTCATTGCCTTCCTGATTCAGCGCCACCATCGACCAACGCTTTTCCTCATGAGACGCGTAGCAAACTTCTCCCGGAAAATCCTCGTGATAAATTCTGGCATCGGGAGAGTGGGAATCCAGCCAGGCGAAATCCGAAAGCTCCCCGCTAAGGTTTCGTAGCTCACCTAAAAATCTTCTTTTGCTGTGGATTTCCCGTGCTGCCAACACCATCCGCGCAGCCCCGTACATATTCACAACTTCCCGGCTGATCTGTTCCAGCGTTCCCGTCAGCCCGGATTCCACCCGCGCCTTGGAAAGCATGCGCGTTACTCCGGCCTTTTCCGCTCGCAAATGTTTCTGTTGCTCCGCCAGATAGCCGAGCAGCAGCCCCATTACCAGCAAATAAACCGACAACATAAACAGCCGCTTGGGCTCGAACTCGGTTGTATTAATCTGCAAGCCAGAGAAAAGATTCCAAGGCAGCGTTCCCCGCGTCCAAACGTGCAACAGCACAAAGCTTTCCGCCCACAGCAACACTACCTCTGCCGCAGCCGTGCTTAACGTCTCCCACAATCCCCATCGGTAAGCTGCCGCCGTCAGCACAAACACAAAAAATAAAAAAAACGGACTTCTCGGCCCTTCCGCGAAGACTGAGATAAAAGCCGGCCAAACAATATCGGCCGCGTGTACCAGCAGTCGAAACGACGGAGTCGATTCCTGACGCCGTCGAAGCAACATCAGCACCAGAATTCCATTCGCCAGATAGAAGACAAACAGCCCATAGGCCGCGCGCGAGTGCCCCAATTCCGTCGGGTCCATGCGGATCGCCACCAAGGCCGAAACCGCCAGAAACACCCGCGCCGTCGCCAGCCAACGCTCGGTCCGCCGAACCTCGCTGGGGTCGGCCGATGCCTGTGGCCTGCTAAGAAACCGCTGACTCGCTTGTCTTCGCAATCGATTCACTTCCCGCCGCACCGCAGGTGAGATCGCTTAATTGGAATTGTCTCGCATAGTATTGATAAGAAAGGTTCGGATCAAGCGATACTTTAAACGGTATGCTCTCCTGCGGAATCGTGAGCATTTGCAGCCGGACTCTCCGCGTGCACCCCACAGATTACTTCAGTAACCCGAGTTTGCTCTAGTCTAAGTCTAAAATAACAACGAGGACTGTTTTGTTGCGCGCATACTCGAAACTATGGACCGCGGCCGTCGCAGCCTGTCTGGCGGCTTTAATCCTCAGTGCCCTCGTCCTCCACCGGTCGTTTGCTCTCACTGCCTTCAGCGATTTGATTCAGTGCATCCTGCTGCTGTCGGCGGCGCTTTCTCTCGTTCCCAACGCTGTGCGCTCCCATGGCCGCCTAAGGCTGTTTTGGGCGCTCCTGGCCACCGGCATGGCCTTCTGGTTTTCCTACCAGCTGATGTGGACTTACTTTGAGGTCTGGCTGCGCACTGACGTGCCCGATTTGTGCGCCGGCGACATCATTCTTTTTCTGCACATCGTTCCCCTGATGGCAGCGCTCGCGCTCCGTCCTCACGCTCCGCCGGACGAATATTCCCCGCGCCTGCGCCGCCTCGATTTCGCCCTGATGACAGTTTGGTGGATGTACCTCTACATTTTCGCCGTGATGGCTTGGCAATATGTGGTCCCCAATATCGCCGCCTATAACGACAATCTGAATCTGCTCTATTTGATCGAGAAACTTGCGTTTCTGATTGCGCTGCTCATGGCTTGGATGAACAGCAAAGGCGGCTGGAAGATTCTTTACGCCAACTTGTTCGGCGCCAGCCTCACCTACGCCGCCAGTTCTTATTTTGCCAACTGGGCTCTCGGTCGCCAGGCCTATTACAGCGGGAGCCTATACGATATTCCGCTAGCTGCATCCATGGCCTGGATCACCGTGATCGGCCTCTGGTCGCGCGACGACGCTCCTCAGCCCGCCCCCCGCACAAATTCTGCCTCACATGGCGTCTGGCTGGCTCGCGTGGGTATGGTCACGGTTTTTTCCCTGCCTCTGTTTGCCGCCTGGGCTTTGCTGGATTCCGGCATCCCGCCCCGCATCCGTTCCTTCCGCCTGGTTCTTACTCTTGGCGCTGCGCTTTTCATGGGCATAATGGTTTTCGTGCGCCAGCGTTTGCTCGATCGCGAATTACTCCGCTTGCTCAACCAGTCGCAGGAGTCCATCGTCAATCTGAAGCGTTTGCAGGCACAGATCACTGAATCCGAAAAGCTGGCCTCCATCGGCCAACTCGTAGGCGGCGCAGCTCACGAGTTGAACAATCCCATCGCCGCCATGATGGGTTATTCCGATCTGCTGCTGAATACCTCTCTCGATTCTCACCAGCAAGAACTGGTTTCAAGAATCGGACAGCATATTCGCCGCACTAAATCGCTGGTCGCCAGTTTGATCAGTTTTGCCAAACCCGGCCACGCCAACATGGGTCCGGTGGATATCAATACCATCCTGCGCACGGCGGTCAAACTATCCCAACCGCAGTGGAAAACTGAGAACGTCGAACTCCGCACCGTCCTGCAGCCCGAACTGCCAAACGTCCTGGGAGACTCCAGCCAACTGCTTCAGATTTGCGTGCAGCTTCTCAACAGCGCGATCCATGCGCTTAGTCGTCAAAGTAGAAGCGTTCTCATGATCACCGCGGAACACAAAGACGGACTGGTCACCATCCACATCTTCGATGCCGGCGGCCCAATCTCTATTGCTGAAGCCCAAACGGCGCACGCCGAAAACGGTGTTACGAATTCCACTCAACCGATCTCTGGCTTAGACCTGAGTGCATGTCAGGGAATTTTGCAGCAGCATCGAGGCCGGTTGTCTTGGCAGGACAACGGCAATTCCGCAACCAGCATTCAAGTTGAACTTCCGGTTATGGCGCCGGTGACGCGGAAGTCCCCTGCACCAGCGGGCTCTCCGTCGTGGGAGCCTCGACCGTTCGCTTAAGCTGGCCGCACGCCGCATAAATATCCCGCCCTCTCGGACGCCTCACAAACGCCGGAATTCCCGCATCCCGCAAAATCTTTTGAAACGTTGCCACTCGCTCTTCACTCGGAGTGGTGAAATCGATCCCCGGCCCTGGATTCAGCGCTATCAGATTCACCTTGCAGCGCAGTCCGCGTAGCAACTCCGCAACTTCCTTCGCGTTCTCCGGCTCATCGTTCACTCCGCCGAGCAACACATATTCAAAGGTGATCCACTCCCGCGTGCGCAACGGAAAATCGCGCGCCGCCGCAATCAGTATTTCCAGATTCCACTTTTTATTCAGCGGCATCAGCCGCGTACGCAGTGCATCGTTCGAGGCATTCAAGGAAATCGCCAGCTTCGGCCGGATCGTTTCCCCGCCAAAATCATGAATTCGCGGCACAATCCCCGCCGTCGAAACCGTCATCCGCCGCTCTGCAATCCCTACGCATTCCACCAAGAGCCGCGAGGCCTTCACGAAATTCTCGTAATTCAAGAACGGCTCGCCCATCCCCATAAAAACCAGATTGATGCGATCCTCCGGCGGCGAAACCTTCTGATCTCGCAGCACCGCGCAAACCTGCCCTACAATCTCGCCCGCCGTAAGATTGCGTTTCACCCCCAGCAACGCCGTCAGGCAAAACTGGCAATCCACCGCACACCCCACCTGACTGGAAATGCAAATAGTCGATCGCCCAACCCCGCGCGCTCTCTTTTCCGCAGACACATTCTGAGCGCCAGTATTTTGGGTGGCGCAGCGCTTCAGCGCTGCGATTGAATTGCTTTCTTCTAACAGGGCTTTAGCCCCTGAGGCACTTAAGCCAGAATCCGCCTCCTCCCCCGCGTCACTCCCATCCCCAGCTTCCCCGCCGTCGCCCTCCGGCATCCACACCGTCTCCACTGTCTGCCCATCGGCAAACCCAATCAAATACCGCACCGTCCCATCCACCGATACAAACTTGTTCTCGATTCGCGCCGCCCCAACCCCAATCCCCCGCCGCTCCAGCCGTTCTCGAAACTCCAACGGCAATGTGGAGATCTCAGCCAACGACTCCACCCGCTGCCGGTACACCGCCTCCATAATCTGCTTGGCGCGATAGATTGGCTGTCCGGCCTCTGTGGCCAGAGCCGCCAACTCATCCCGGTCCATCCCCAATAGCGATAATGTCTCACCGTTGCTCATCGTCATCGAACGATCCGCAAATTCATTATAACCCTATGATAATAAGTCAGATAGCGTATTTCGTAAGGCGATGCCCGAGTTCCCTGCGATCTGTGTAAGAATAGTAAGGTACTTTTGAGGAAGTATCGCACTCTAATTAGCTGTTTCTGGCCTCAAGCCATTCCTACAGCATCAGAAGATTGGCATTCGATATCAACATGGTAAAAGAAGTTCGCAACATCCGCCGTCAAGTGCTGCCTCACGGCCTAACCGTCATCACCGAGCAGATGGAACACATCCGATCCGCCTCAATCGGCATTTGGCTCGAAACCGGTTCGCGCGACGAAACGCCGCAAGCGAACGGCATCTCCCATTTCATCGAGCACATGGTCTTCAAAGGCACCAAGCACCGCACCGCTGAGGAAATCGCCCGTCAAGTCGATTCCATCGGCGGCAACATGGACGCCTTCACCTCCAAAGAATGCATCTGCTTCAACGTCAAGGTGCTAGACGAAAACGTTCCCGTCGCCCTTGAAATTCTCACCGACCTGGTCCTGCATCCCACGTTCACCACCGAAGACATCGCGCGCGAACGCGGTGTGATCCTCGAAGAAATCAAAATGGACGAGGACAATCCCGACTACCTCGTCCACGAAATCTTTACCCAGAATTTCTGGAAAGATCATCCCCTCGGCAAGCCGATCTTAGGGACAAAAGAGACCGTAAAAAAATTCGAGCGCGAGTCGGTGCTTGAGACCTACACCCATCGCTTCGCCCCCGGCAACATCATCGTAGCCGCCGCCGGACATCTCAACCACGATGAGTTCGTCGATCTAGTCGTAAAGCACTTCGAGCATCTTAAGCCCGCGAAAAACGGATTCCACTCCGCCGAGCCCAAAATCATTCCCCGCATCGTGCTGCGCAACAAGAAGGCGCTCGAACAAGTGCAGCTCTGTATCGGCGTCCCCGCCTATCCCATCGCCCATGAAAAGCGCCACGCTGGCTACATTCTCAACACACTGCTCGGCGGAGGCATGAGCTCGCGCCTCTTCCAGAATATCCGCGAGCGCCAGGGCCTCGCCTATTCCATCTACAGCGATCTCAATCCCTACCGCGATACCGGATGCATGGCGGTCTATGCCGGCACCTCGCTCGCCTCAGCGGCAAAAGTGGTTCGCTCAGTAGTTAACGAATTTCGCGATCTGAAAAACAAGCCCGTTCCGGAAGAAGAACTTCGCCGCTCGAAAGACCAGCTCAAAGGCAGCCTGATGCTCTCGCTCGAATCGAGCACGGCGCGCATGTCCAATCTGGCTCGCCAGGAGATGTACTTCGACCACTTTCAGGACCTCGACGAGCTCATCGAAAAAATCGAAGCCGTCACCGCCGACGACTTGCAAACCCTGGCCCAGGAATTCTTCAAAACCGAATCGATCGCCGTCACCGCTCTCGGCAACTTAAATGGACTAAAAATCTCCCGCGACCAGCTCATCTGCTGATCGCAAATAAAAGCGCTTGAATTACGCAGAACTTAACCGCGGGGTGCCCCATTTCTCGCTTCTTTTGCGAGAAAGCCTGCCCTGAGCGAAGCCGAAGGGTGGGAACTACCGCCCCCACCGCAACCTAGATTCGGAGAACCTATGCCCTCTCAACTGTCTCGCGATCCCGCACACTCCGCCCTGTTATGCATGGACTAGCAGACCGGCATCGTCTCCACCTACATCAAAGATGAAAACCAGCTCCCCCGCACCGCAAGTATTCTGAATCAGGCCCGGAGTTCCGGCATGCCCGTCATCTACGTGCAAGTCGGCTTTCGTCCCCACTTCCCCGAGATCAGCCCGCGCAACGCCGCCTTCAGCGCCATCAAGACTTCGCCACAGTACCAGAAGATGGCCGACTATCGCATCGTCGTAATCAAAGACTGCTGCGCCGATCCGGACGCCGAAGTCCACGCCTGCCTCATGGACAAAGTATTTCCCCGCCAAGCCACGATCGCTTCCGCCAGCGACCTCCTCGACACCCTGAAATCCACCCCATAAGCCGATCTACCCCGTGTTCCCCTGTGTCCTCTGTGGTGAATGTTTTGGTGTTTCGTGGTGAATGTTTTGGTGTTGTAACTTCCCCGCTCCCCCGCACATCCCATCCTAGCCAGCGGGAGAACTCCTGCCGGACACCGAACTCGATACTCACCTAAAAGGAGAAACTATGAAAAAGCTTTTCGGCACTTTCGCGCTCGCTTGTATTTTGACTGCCACCATGTCCGCCTTCGCCCAGGATTCTACGAAGCAGGATTCCATGAGCCAGGACAGCTCCAAGCAAGACACCATGAAAAAAGACGATTCGATGAAAAACGATTCAATGAAAGATGACTCGATGAAGAAGGACACCAAGAAAACAAAGAAGACCAAGACGGCGAAGAAAGATACGATGAAGAAAGACGACAATATGAAAAAAGACGACTCGATGAAAAACGATCAGATGAAGCAGAACTAGTCGTCATCTCTGAATAAGGCGCGAACCGTCGGGTTCGCGCCTCTTGATTTTCCACGATACAGCCTTCTCAACTTCTAATGGCCCGCCGCCTTGATCACTTCACCCTGCTCTTCTTGCCCATCCGCGGTGGCATCGTCGTCGTCATCGTGCTGCCCAGTCACTGAAGCCTTCAAATACTGCCGCAAGCACCGCGAACACGGCACATACCCGTCATGAATCGCC